>JANYAS010000028.1 GCA_025361205.1 Holophagaceae bacterium | reverse complement strand
GGAGATGATGCACCAGATGGCCCGTGGGGAAGGCTTCGGCAAGATCGCCGGCATGGGCACCAAGAAGATGAAGGAACACTTCATCAAGCATGGCTGGGGCGATCCCCAACTCATCAACGACATCGGCATGGAGAACAAGGGCCTCGAATACTCCCAGTACATGTCCAAGGAGTCCCTGGCTCAGCAGGGCGGCTACGCGCTCACCAACAAGGGCCCCCAGCACGACGAGGCCTGGCTGATCTTCATGGATATGGTAAACAAGCAGTTGCCCACCTTCGAGGACAAGGCCGAAGCGCTCTATTACTTCCCTCTCTTCCGCACCTGGTTCGGCCTCAACGGCTTCTGCAAGCTGCCCTGGAACGACGTGGTGCCTGCGGACAATTCCTCACAGCCCGAGCCCCAGAAGGTACCCGAGCACGTGCAGAACTACGTGGACCTCTTCACCGCCACCACGGGACTTCAGATCACCAAGGACGACCTGATCATGCAGTCCGCCCGGGTCTACAACTTTCAGCGCGTGTTTAACATCCGCATGGGCAAGGGGCTCCGGCTGCACGATGCGGCGCCCTACCGCTCCTTGGGCCCCGTCACCCGCGAGGAGTACGAATCCCGGGCCGAGCGCTATGACCAGCAGATCGTCGCGGAAATGGGCCTCGATCCCGCCGGGAAGAGTACGGAAGAAAAGATGGCCCTCCACCGCGAGTGGCGCACCGGGCGTTTCTCCCAGCTCACGGACGCGGTCTACACGCGCCGCGGCTGGACCCTGGACGGCGTGCCCACCCTGGCCCGCCTGAAGGAGCTGGGCCTGGATGCCTTCCCTGAGGTCGTGGAAGTCGTGAAGCAACACCTCAGTTGACCGGCTCCGGCCGCGTCGCGGCCGGAGATAGAAACTGCCTGGGAGTTGGCATGATTCAAGTGAATGATGAACCGCTCCCCTGGCACGCGGGCATGACGGTCCGCGAGATTCTGCGGGCGCGGAACTACCGTTTTCCCATGCTGGTCATCCACGTGGACGGCACGCTGATCGCGAAGCAGGACTACGACACGGCCACCGTCCCCGATGGGGCGGTGGTCAAGGTCATTCACCTCATCAGCGGCGGCTGAATCAACCCGCAGGTACCCGGGGCAGCAGGATGCGGAACCGGGAGCCCTGGCCCGGTTCGCTCCATACGTCCAAGTGGCCGCCATCCGCTTCCACCAGGGCCTTCAGGGAGGGCAGCCCCAGGCCTGTGCCTTTGCCTGGGGGCTTGGTGGTAAAAAAGGGGTCGAAGATGCGCGCCAGGATCTCCGGCGGCATCCCCGTGCCCGAATCGGTCACTTCGATCATGGCGTGATCCGCTTGGGTCCCACAGGGCCCGGTCCGGATGGTGAGTCGACCCCCGTCGGGCATGGCGTCCCGAGCGTTGGCCACGAGGTTCACGAGCATCTGCTCCAGCCGAAGCTTCGAACTTCGCACGACCTGGACCGCTCCAGGCGCCACCTCGATGCGCAGGTCCACGGAACGCGGGAGGATGAGGCGCAGGGTCACCTCGATCCCCTTCATCTCGGTGCCAAGATCCGTGGGGGCCAAGGTCTCCTCTTCCCGCCGGACCAAGCCCATGAGGCGCTGGGTGAGCATCGCCGCGCGGTCGGCGGCTGCGGCGATACGCTTGAGATCGCCCGGGGCCGGCTGCAGACCCTCCTCGAGGCTCATGACCGCGAGTTCGGCGGAACTCTTCATGGCACTCAGGAGGTTGTTGAGGTCATGGGCGAGCCCCGCCCCCATCAGCGCCACAGTGTTCATGCGCTCGGTCCTCAAAAGGGTGTCCTGGGCCTGCTCCAGGGCCTGCGTCCGCTGGTGGACCCGGTCTTCGAGGGTGCGCCGGGCCACCCGGAGATCCTGGATGGCCTGGAATTGCCGCAGCAGCAGGAGCACCACCATGGCGAGGAAGATGCCGGAGGCGCCCCGCATGACGTACTGGGGGGCCTGGGGAATGAGCGCCGCCATCACCCCCAGGGCCGCCACGACCGGGACGTAGGGCAGCATTCTCGCAAGTTTCCCGAAGTCCCCCACGGCCGGGGTCACCCTTGCCCAGGAGGGAGACCAGGCCGCGATCCCCTGAAACAGGGGAATGCCGCCCACCATCACAAACCACCACTCGGCCTCCGGGACCAGTGGGAGACCGGCCAGGGCCCATCCAAAAAGGGCCCCGAGCCAGGCGAGGGCCGAGGCCCCGAGCCAACCCATGGGACCCCTGAAGCGCTGCGGTTCATTGGAGGTCAGGTAGACAAGACCACCCCCCAGCAGCGCCGCGTTCAGGTAGGCCACGAGAACCCTCAGGCCGAGCCCTTGGCTGGCTGAGCGCAGGGCCCCATGCACGCCCGCCACCCAAAGGAGGAACAGCAGGGACGCGGCGAAGAGAAGGCCATCCAGGGTCCGCCTCCATCTCCCCGTGTTCGGTTCCCGCCCTGCGGGGAAGTTAAGGACCCCCGCCAGCACCAGGATGCCCGTCAGCAGGCTCAGAAATTCAGTAGGTCCAGCGCCCCAGACGTAGGTATGTCCTTGGGTTGAAAGGATCTGCAAAGCAATATTGAACACATCCAGCAGGGCCGAAACCCCCAGTAACCACCAGGCCAGTCGGCCCTCGCCGCGCGTCATCCAGGCCCGAAAACCCAGGCTCGCGCTGGCAAGGATCTCCAGCAGCAAATAACCAAAGCGCCAGGCGAAGGTGCGATGTTCCGGGGCGAGCGCCAGGTGAATCAGGGCCACCAGGATCCAGGCTCCCGTCAGGACCACCTGCGGGAGCTTGACCCCTGTGGATGGCAAACTGCCTACGAGGGGCAGTGGCCCCTGTATCTCAGGGTGCTCCGACGGGTCGGAGGGGTGCGTGGGCCCGGACAAGGGCTGCCTCATGGAAGGGATGTCCATGAGTTTAGCCGGAAGCCGAAAAAATCGAGAAAATCTGCAGTGAATTCTTACCCCGGGCAGGCCTTCTACATCTCGAGCGTGATGCCCTGGGCCAGTTCCACGCCGCCGCTGAAGTTGATGGCGCTGGTCTGGCGGCGCATGTAGGTCTTCCAGGCGTCGGAACCGCTCTCGCGGCCACCGCCGGTTTCCTTCTCGCCACCGAAGGCCCCGCCGATTTCCGCGCCGCTGGTGCCGGTGTTCACATTGGCGATGCCGCAGTCGCTGCCCGCGGCCGAGAGGAACAGCTCCGTCTCTCGGTGGTCATTGCTGATGATGGCGCTGGAGAGGCCCTGCGGTACCCCATTCTGGATCGCAATGGCCTCCTCGATGGTGTCATAGGGCGTCATGTACAGTATCGGCGCGAAGGTCTCCTCTTGCATCATGGGCAGATCCTTCGCCACCGACGCGATGCAGGGCGTGACGTAGCAGCCGCCTGGAATCGGCAGCCGCTCGCCGCCGCAGACGATCCGCCCGCCCTGCGCCTTCACGGTCTCGATAGCGGCCAGGAGGGTGTCCACCGCACCCGGATCCACGAGGGGACCCATGAGAATCTCGCTCTTCCGGGGATCGCCGATGGCGGTCTTGCCGTACAGCGCCACCAGACGTTCCAGAAACGTATCGTGGATGGAGCTGTGCACGATGACCCGGCGGGTGGAGGTGCAGCGCTGGCCCGAGGTGCCAATGGCCCCGAAGTAGACAGACGCCAGGGCCAGGTCCAGATCGCCCTTCTCGCTCACGATCACCGCGCCGTTGCCGCCCAATTCGAGGATGTGCTTACCGAAGCGTTCCTGTACCAGCTTGCCCACGTGCCGGCCGCCGGGGACCGAGCCGGTGTAGGACACCAGGGCCACGCGGGGATCGGTGTTGATGAGGTCGCCGATGTCGCTGCCCTTGCCGATGGCCAGGCTGCAGATGGCGGGGTCATAGCCGAAGTCGCGGAGTACCGTCTCGGCGATCTTCGTGCAGGCGATGGCCGTCAGCGGCGTCTTGGACGAGGGCTTCCACAGCACCGTATCGCCGCAAACCAGGGCAATGGCGGTGTTCCAGCTCCACACGGCCACGGGGAAGTTGAAGGCCGAGATGACGCCCACCACACCCAGGGGGTGCCACTGCTCCTGGAGGCGGTGCATGCGCCGCTCGCTGGGCATGGTGAGGCCATAGAGCTGGCGGGACAGGCCCACGGCGAAGTCGCAGATATCAATCATCTCCTGGACCTCGCCCAGGCCCTCGCGGAGGGTCTTGCCCATCTCGAGGGTGACCAGCTCGGCCAGGGCCACCTTGTTCCGGCGCAGCTCGTCCCCGAGGGCCTTCACCACCTCACCACGCTTGGGAGCGGGTACCAGCTTCCAGGAGGCGAAGGCATGATGGCTCTTCGCCAGGATGGCGTCGAATTCCTGGGGGGTGACGTTCGTGACCGTGGCCAGCGTCTCCCCGTTGATCGGGGACACGACCGTCTGGGCTTTGCCGCTCCCGATCCAGCTACCCGCAAACCCACCCGGGTTCACGTCCGAAATACCCAGCGACTTCAGAATCTTTTGCATGGTCATACCTCACAGATCATTTGTATCGTTTTTTGAATCAATTACAAAATTCATTCGCTTCACGTTTGACATGAATATGATTCATAACTATGGATACCCTCCTCGACCTGCCCCAGCTTCGGACCTTCTACACCCTGGCGCAGACCGGGAGCTTCACGGCCTGCGCGCGGCGGCTGCACCGCACCCAGTCTGCGGTCAGCCATGCCATGGCCAAGCTGGAGGATCTCGCGGGGGTGCCCCTGCTGTCCCGCCGGGGCCGGGAACTGGGCCTGACCGAAGAGGGGCGCCGCCTCTACCAGGCCTGCGAGCAGGTCTTTGCCACCCTGGACGCGGCGACAGACGATCTGCGGCGCCACCAGACCCTGGCCCGGGGCCGGATCCGCATCGGCGCCACGGTGGAATTCGGCACCAGCATCCTCATGAAGCACATGCAGCCCTTCCTGGCGGCCCACCCGGAGCTCGACGTCGACTTCACGCTAAGCCAGGACCTGCTCACCCCCCTGCTGCGGGACGACCTCGACCTGATCATCGACTGCCAGGAACACCCCCTGCCCACCCTCAAGAAGGCGCCCCTGTTCCGGGAGACCTACGTCGTCGCCTGTGCCCCGGCCTTCCGAAAGGCCCACCGCCTGCGGGTGCCGGTGGATCTCTCCCGCTGCCCCGTGCTCTCCCTCGACAAGGCCGGCGCCTGGTGGAACCGCTTCCTCATGGCCGTGCCCGACCCGGACCAGCCGCACCTGGACCGGTTCATTGCCGTGGACCACATCCGCGCCATGATCCACGCCGCCATGGGGGGCATGGGGGCCCTCCTGGTGCCTCGCTACAGCGTGCTGGAAGAGCTCAAGCGCGGCGACCTCGTGGCCCTCTTCCCCACCCTATGTCCCACCGAAGACCGCTTCTCCATCTACCAAAAGAAAGTCAAAGCCAACCAGGAGAAGCAGAAGCTGCTGACGCGCTACCTGCAGGGGCTCAGCCCCGAGGAGTTCGGATCCTGATGAGGGGTGGGGTTCTACTCTTCAACTCGATATGCAAAAGGCCGCCTTTCGGCGGCCTTTTGTCTGGAGTTTGGACATTTTTAGCCGCCCGGGGATGCGGCCCTCGTGTAGTCCGCCAAAAGAACAGGTAACTATATTCCGCATCGTCGCACCCGATATTGAGGGGCGACATGGCACATGCGGGACGAGTTGAACTCACGGAAGAACAGAGGACGCGCCTGGAGGAGATGGCGCGGAGCCGGACGCTGGCTGTGCGGAAGGTTCTTCGAGCGAAGATCATTCTTCGCCGTGCGAATGGTGAGTCCTTTCGCGACATCGGGATGGCTTTGAGTTGCGATCATCGCACCGCCTGGAAATGCGCCCATAGGTGGGAGGCCGCAGGCTTTGAGGGAATTGAAAAGGAGCAAGCGGGCCGGGGGCGGAAGTCCTGGGTGATCTCCGCAAAGGGCCAGGAGATCGTTCAGAAGACGACTCAAGAATAGCCCACCAATGCAACGCACTGGAGCCGGGCGACGATGGCTCAGGCCGCAGGCGTGAGTGAAAGCACGGTGGGGCGTATCTGGAAACGCAACAGACTGAAGCCTCACCGTGTCGTGGGTTTCAAGATCAGCAACGATCCCAGGTTCGAAGAGAAGCTGGTGGATGTCGTGGCGCTTTACCTGGATCCTCCTGAGCACGCCATCGTTCTGAGTGTGGACGAGAAAAGCCAGATCCAGGCGCTGGACCGCACCCAGCCTGGCCTCCCAATGAAGAAGGGCCGCTGCGGAACGATGACGCACGACTACAAGCGCAACGGCACCACCACGCTATTCGCAGCGCTAAATACGCTGGATGGGACGGTGACCTCCGAGACGATGCCGCGTCACCGTCACAACGAGTGGCTGAAGTTTCTGAAACGGCTCCACCGCGAGACCCCAAAGCAACTGGCGCTGCACATCATCTGCGACAACTACGCCACCCACAAACACCCAGTGGTGAAGGCGTGGTTGGAGACGCACAAGCGCGTCCACATTCACTTCACGCCAACAAGTTCATCGTGGCTGAACATGGTGGAGCGGTTTTTCAGAGACATCACCGACTACCGCATCCGCAGGGGCGTTTTCAAGTCGGTCCCCGAACTCGAAGCCGCTATCCACACGTACATCGCGAATCACAACGTCGCGCCGAAGGCTCCTTTGGACGCAGCACGGTGACCAACAGCATCATGGTCCGGGGCGGCGAGCAGAAGGACTGGAGCGCCGACTACAAGGCCTTCTCCCGGTCCGATTGGAAGCTCCGGGACTTGTTCAGGGCCGTTTTGATGGAGGGAACTCGGATCGCTTCCGAAACGGGCCCCGTCGTCATCGCCATGGACGACACCAGCCTCTCGAAGACGGGACGCAGGATCGACGGAACTCGGTGGTGCCACGATCCGTTGGCTCCACCTTTCCTTGAGAAGCGCATCCAGTGGGGCCTTCGGATGCTCCACGCCGCACTTCTGGTCCAGGACTACGCCAACCACCGGCCCCTGACTACCCAGAGCTTCCCGCCTGGCGGCGCATCCCGCCCATGAGGCCGAGCGTCCATGACCAGGTGACGCGGTTTCGGAACGACCTCGTGCGGACGGGATTCTTTGGGAAGAACGGGCGGGGGCGGGTGCCTTATGGCTGGGTGCTGCCTCACCGCGAAACCTACCAAGCGGCCTGATCGGACCGCTTCCAATCTGAACCGACTCTGGCCCCTTTGACGGGGCTGGCGGAGCGTCTGCCCTTAGATCCAGTGGACTCATTGCAGGCGTGGACATTCGCATCCCGGTTGCTGCGGGCAGCAAAATCCACCGTCAACTTCCGCTCCAGCACGGCAGAGGGAGCGCAAGAAACCCCTTCAACGTCAAAAACGCGGGTCGTGTCCTGGGGCGCGATACCGCGTTTTCCGCGTCGGGCATGGGAAAGTCCTTGGCTGGCAAGGGCTCGTCCTTCAGGAAAGGTCCAAACTCCAGGCAAAAGGCCGCCTTTCGGCGGCCTTTTGTTAACCACGAACCGAAGGTTCGCAGCAGGGACAATCCTTACATTTGATCCTTCAACCCCTTGGCCGCCTTAAAGACAACCTTACGGCCCGCCGGGATCTTGATGCTTTCGCCGGTCTTGGGGTTGCGGCCCATCTTCTCTTTGGTGGCGCGCACTTCGAAGGTGCCCAGGCCGAAGAGGTTGACGCGGTTACCGGTCAGCAGGGTTTCGACGATGTGGTCGCGCACGCCGTCCAGAATGGACTTGGCGCGGGCCTTGGATAGATCCTGGGCCTCCGCGAGGTTGGCGGCCAGTTCGGCGATGCCGATGGTATCGGGCTTGTCAGTGGACTTCACCATGAACGGACTCCTTGGGATGGGGTGGGCGGGATTCCCGATGGCACGGAAATTCCAGCGGGACCGGCTGCCCCGCAGGGGCCGGCTACATGAGGGATGGGATGGACCGTCGGCTATTCGGCGGTCGCGATGGCGCTGACTTCCAGGTTGACCTTCGCGTGCACGCCGCTGTAGAGACGCACGTCCACGATGTAGGTACCGGCGTCCTTGATGTGGGGCACGGTGATGTCGCGGCGGTCAAGGGTGAAGCCCTTGCCCTTGAAGAGTTCGGCCACGTCGGCGTTGGTGACGGAACCGAAGAGATGGCCGTGTTCGCCGGCCTTCTTGGCCACGGCAAGGCTGATGGCCTCGAGCTTCTCGGCCAGGCTCTTGGCATCGGCCAGTTCCTTGGCGCGGAGCTTCTCAGCGCGCACCTTCTCCAACTCGATCTGGCGCTTGTTGCCGGCGGTGACGGGCAGGGCCATTTTGCGGGGCAGAAGGAAGTTACGGGCGTAGCCGTCCTTGACGTTCACGACATCGCCGCGAGCGCCAAGGTGGGTCACGTTCTCGATCAGGAGGATTTCCATAGGTACTCCAGGGTGGTGATGGGTTGGGTCCGGCCAGCGCCTGTTGCTCGCGTTGTCCCCGCTTGGGTGAGACGGCGTCATGCGCCGTCAGGGTCGGATCCCTGGGGACCCGCCCTGTCCCCCGGTGGGTTCAGGCCGTTCAGAAAGACTAGTTTATAGTGGGATCAACCGAACCCCAAGCAGGGATTTCCCACACTCCGGAGTCCGAATGAATTCTATTGCCGATCGCCGCGATACCCGTCGGGTGATCGTTGGCCCTGAATACCTGATTTCATTCACCCTGAAGGGCCACCCCTTTCGAGATGTGCGCATCACCAATCTCAGCCTGGGAGGCTGCTTCGCCATGGTCGGGGCCCGGGATGCCCGGCTCTTCATGCGGGGCGCGGCCCTGGAGAACATGGTCCTGGAACACCCAGAACTGCCCAAGGATCCCTTTGTCGCCGCCGTGTCCTATGTGCTGGGCGGCCGGCCTGGCCAAGACTCGCTCGATCTCGTGGGCATCGGCGTCCAATTTCTCGGCATGGAAGTAGGGACCCGAGCGGCCCTGGAAATCTGGGTGGATGCTGCCATGGTGGCGCAGCAGGGGGGCGCCGTCGGTTGAGGCGCGACCTGCCGAAGGCCTGGTGGATCACTTTGTCCCGAAGAAGCCCAGGATCGCCGCGGCGACCTCTTCGCGCATGGCCTCGGTCATCTCCGGGTAGACGGGCAGGCTGAGCACTTCCTGGGCGGCGCGCTCGGACTCCGGCAGCTGACCGGCCTGGTAGCCAAGCTCCTTGAAGCAGGGCTGCTGGTGAAGACAGATGGGGTAGTAGACGGCGCTGCCGATGCCGCGTTCCTTGAGGTGGGCTTGCAGCGCATCGCGCTTGCCGCCCTTCACTCGGACGGTGAACTGGTTGTAGATGTGCCGGCCGTCAGGCACCACTTCCCGGGGCAGAATGACCTGGTCGGCCGTCAGGGCTTGCATCCGCGCGAGGTACCAGGCGGCATGCCCGCGGCGGCCTTCGTGCCAACCATCTAACATGGGCAGCTTGGCGCGCAGCACCAGGGCCTGGAACTCGTCCATGCGCCCGTTCATGCCCACCTCGTGGTGCATGTAGACGGGCTCCATGCCGTGGACGCGGATGCGCCGCACCCGGGCGGCCAGGGCGGCGTCGTCGCGGATGGCCGTCATGCCGGCGTCGCCGAAGGCGCCGAGGTTCTTGGTGGGGTAGAAGCTGTAGGCGGTCAGGTCCCCGAACTGGCCTGCGGACTTGCCCCAGCCCTTGGCGCCCAGGCTCTGGCAGGCGTCCTCAATCACGGGAAGGCCGTGCTTCTTGGCCACGGCCATGATGCCGGGCATGTCCGCCAGCTGGCCGAAGAGGTGGACGGGCATGATGGCCTTGGTGCGTGGCGTGATGGCCGCCTCCACCAGGGCGCCCGTGGCATTGAAGGTGGCCGGCTCCAGGTCGATGAAGACCGGCTTCGCGCCCACTCGGGAGACCACCCCCGCCGAGGCGAAGAAGGTGAAGCTGGGGACGATGACCTCGTCACCGTGACCGATGCCCAGGGCCATGAGGGCCGCCAGCAGGGCGTCCGTGCCGCTGGACATGCCCACCGAGTGGGCCGCGCCCGCGTAGGCGGAGATCTCGGCTTCGAGCCCCTTCACGTTCTCACCCAGGATGAAGGAGGAGCGGTCGATGAGGCCCGAGAGCCCCTCCAACACCTTTGCCTTCACGGCGACGTTCTGCGGCGCGAGCTCAAGCATCGGAACGGACATGGGGGCCTCCAAACACGGATTGTCAAGTATGGCAGTGGACCAGGAACGAATCGATCACATCAACATCAGCGATCAACGGAAGTTCAAGATTTGAAACCGCAGATGTCGCAGATAGCGCAGATGAATACCAGCTATGACCATCTGCGTAAATCTGCGTCATCTGCGGTTAAAAGTCAGTCCTTTTCTTCCGACTCAGTCGGTTTCATAGGTCGCATAAGTGGGAACAGGATGACGTCGCGGATGCTGGCGCTGTTGGTGAGGACCATGACGAGGCGGTCGATGCCGATGCCCTCGCCGCCGGTGGGTGGGAGGCCGTGCTCGAGGCTGGTGATGAAATCCTGGTCCAGCTGCATGGCCTCGTCGTTGCCCGCCTCCCGTTCGTCCATCTGGGCCTGGAAACGCCCCATCTGGTCGATGGGGTCGTTCAGTTCGGAGTAGGCGTTGGCCAGTTCCATGCCGCCAATGAAGAGCTCGAAGCGGTCCACGAAGCGATCGTCGCCTTCAAGTGTTTTGGTGAGGGGTGACAGCTCAATGGGGTAGTCCGTGATGAAGGTGGGCTGGATGAGCTGCTTTTCGACATGGTGGTCGAAGAGGTCGCCCAGCAGCATCCCATCCGTTTTCTTGTCCACCTGCTCCACATGGACGGCCTTCGCCAAGGCCCGGATGTGCGCCTCATCCTCCAAGAGCTGGCGGTCGATGCAGCCGTATTCGGCGATGGCGTCCTTCATGGAGAGGCGCCGGAAGGGCGCGGCGTAGGAAATCACCTGCTCGCCCCAGGGCAGCTGCTCCGAGCCCATGACCTCCCGAGCGACGGTGCTGAGCAGGTTCTCCGTAAGGGTCATCATGTCCCGTAGGTCGCTGCCGGCTTCGTACATTTCCATCATGGTGAACTCAGGATTGTGCCGGACGCTCAGGCCTTCATTGCGGAAGTTGCGGTTGATCTCGAAGACCTTCTCGAAGCCGCCAACGATGAGCCGCTTGAGGTAGAGCTCGGGCGCCACACGGAGGTAGAGGTCCATGTCGAGGGCGTTGTGATGGGTGGTAAAGGGCCGGGCCGTGGCGCCGCCGGGGATGGGCTGCATCATGGGCGTCTCGACCTCCAGGTAGCCCTGGTCCTCCATGAAGCGCCGCACGGTGCTGACGATGCGCGACCGGGTCCTAAAGGTCTTCAGCACCTCGCCGTTGGAAATGAGGTCCAGGTACCGCTGGCGGTAGCGCTGCTCCTTGTCCTGGAGGCCGTGCCACTTCTCAGGCAGGGGCAGCAGGGCCTTGCTGAGGAACTGGACCTCCTTCACCCGGACGCTCAGTTCGCCAGTCTTGGTGCGCATGAGGGGGCCGGTGACACTCACGAAGTCGCCCATGTCGAGGAGCTTGAGGACCTCCCAGCCGGGCTCGGCCAGGTCATTCATCCGGAAGAAGGCCTGCAGTTTCTCGCCGTTCTCCGTGAGGTGCGCGAACACGCTCTTGCCCATTTCGCGGATGGCGAGGACGCGGCCCATGACCGACACGGTGAGGCCCAGTCCCTCCAGGGTCTCGTTGGTCCAGGTCTCGGCATCCGTATAGGTCTCGGCTAGCTGGGCGATGCCGTGGGTGCGCTGCGCCTTGCGGGGCCAGACCTCCAGCCCGAGGGCCTTGAGCTTCTCGAGCTTCTCGAGGCGCACGTCGCGGTACTGATTGGGCTGCATGGGGACTCCGGCACGAACCACTTAGTTTACAGGCCCCATGACCAGGTGCGTGACCGCAAGACCTGGAACCGCGAAAGACGCGAAAGATGACCTGAATGACTTGGCCACCGCATTCGAGTTCAAAAACAAAAATCAAAAACAAAGGGAAGTGAACCGGTGATGAACGGCGATAGACAGTGAGAAAGCAGTGCCGTTTCACTGTTAATCACTGTTCATAACCGGTTGAAAAGCTTTTGTTTTCCAGCTTTCCCGGCTGAATCTGTCCGAGAACCAGGCCCCTGTATTTCTTTCGCAAGCCCGAAGGGCCTTTCGCGTTTTTCGCGGTTGTTTTTATATGCGGTGTTCAGCGGTCCCCTAGGCGATAGGCCACGAAGGCGGTGATGTCCGGGGCGGTGAAGGTGCCGGCCTCTTCGCTGAAGCCAAAGCGCCAGCGGGGGATCCGGTTGTGGCGGAAGGTCCAGTGCTGCTGCCAGCCGGCCCGATCGAGGCGCGGGAGGCCGGTGCGGTAGGGGCTGTCGGCATAGGCCAGGCTGACCTCCACCCCCAGACCCGACAGGAGGCCCGCACCCTCGCCCAGCCAGGCCACCGAGGCCCAGGCTCGACTGAAGGAGGTCTTTTCCAGGACAAACCTCAGCGGGCTGTGCTCCGGCAGGCCAAGCAGCACCCGTTCCGCCTGGCCGAAGAACGTCCAACGCCCGGTGCGCCGCCACAGGGCCGCCCCCACCAAACCGTCCGTGCCCCCGCTGCCGGAGAAATCGGCTTGTTTGCCCGTGGGCAGCTGCACCGAGGCCCCCACCCGCCCCCCGGCATCGGCGGTGCCGAAGGGCCGGATCCAGGCCACATCCAGGTCCATGAGCGCCAGCCCGGGGCGGGACAAGTCGCCGATCACGTGGCCGTCCCGCTCGAGGTGGTAGGCGAGCCGGTACTTCGGGGCATCCTCCCGGCCCCCCTGGGGCAGGTTGAGCAGCTGGTGCCAGTTCCATACGGCCTGATCCGCGATGCCACCGGACCGCGAGGCCAGCCGGACCCGGACGTTGATCCGGGTCGATCCGGCCTTCAGTGCCCAGTCCCCCACCATCTGCCACTCTTCGCCGTCCAGGCGAGCGAAGGTGCGGCCATCGGCGCTGCGCTCCAGATCCGGGCGGAGCATCTGGCTGGTGGCTTCCAAGGCCAACTCGGAGGCACCTTCGGGCAACGGCTCCGGAAACCCCTCGAACCAAGCTACCCGGTTGGGACGGGGGGTGGCCTGGGCGCCAAGCCTGCCGTAACCAGTCAGCAGGAGCAAAGCCGCGAGGAGGGGGCCGGATCGGGTGGTGGCCTGCCTGTGAGCTTTGGAATCGGCGCCCTGCCAGGGTTGCCGCCTCAGCGCAACAAGAGACCTGACAGTGGACTGGCTTGAATGGGCCTTCGCCACCCGGATGAGACCAGTATTCGTTAGGAAAGACAGGAAATGAATGGGTGAGGTTGTGTCGAAGATCACGATAGTTCTCCTCTCGGTCAACTTAGCATTCTGTCAGGACTTCCCTTTCAAAATCCTGGCTCCGCGCTATGAGGAACCGGACTTCTATCCTTGTCAGGGGAGGTCCGTTAACCCTCACCCACCTTTTCTAACCCCACGCTTCGACCGAAGCAACTCAAAGGGAGGATTACCATGTTGATGGAGGCCACCATGACCCAGCTCAAGTCGAAGCTGAAGGCAAAGATCGAAGAGCACCGTCCCCGCACCACCCGGCTCTTGAAGGAATACGGCAAGGTGGTCATCGACGAGGTGACCATTGACCAGTGCATCGGCGGCGCCCGGGACATCAAGTGCCTGGTGACCGACCTCTCCTACCTGGACTCCCAGGAAGGCATCCGGTTCCGCGGTAAGAACATTACCGAAACCTTCGCGGCCCTGCCCAAGCTGCCGGGCGCCGAGTACCCGACGGTGGAGTCCTTCTGGTACTTCCTGCTCACCGGCGAGATCCCCACCGCGGCGGAAGCCGAGGAAATTCACCAGGATTTCCGATCCCGCGCCAAGGTGCCCACCTACGTTTTCGATGTACTCCGGGCCCTGCCCAAGGACAGCCACCCGATGGTGATGCTTTCCGCCGCGGTGCTCGCGATGCAGAAGGAGAGCAAGTTCAACAAGCTGTACCACAGCATGAAGAAGAACGACTACTGGGACCCGATGTACGAGGACGCCTGTGACCTGCTGGCCAAGCTGCCGGAGATCGCCGCCTTCATCTACCGTTACAAGTACAAGAATGGGGACATCATTCCCTCCGACCCCA
>JANYAS010000014.1 GCA_025361205.1 Holophagaceae bacterium | reverse complement strand
TCAAGAACTTCGACCTCAGTCTGCCGCGCAACAAACTGGTGGTCATCACGGGGCTGTCGGGTTCGGGCAAGTCGAGCCTGGCCTTCGATACGCTCTACGCCGAGGGGCAGCGGCGCTACGTGGAAAGCCTGTCGGCCTATGCCCGACAGTTCCTCGATCAGATGGAGAAGCCCGATGTGGACAGCATCGAGGGGCTCTCGCCGGCCATCTCCATCGAGCAGAAGTCCACCAGCAAGAACCCCCGCTCCACCGTGGCGACGGTGACCGAGATCTACGACTACCTGCGCCTGCTCTTCGCCCGCACAGGCAAGCCCACCTGCGTGGCCTGCGGCGAGCCCATCGCCACCCAGACCATCCAGGAGATGGCCGACCAGATCCTCGCCAAGCCGGAGGGCTCCAAACTGCAGATCCTGGCGCCCGTGGTGCGGGGCCGCAAGGGCGAGTACAAGAAGCTGCTGCAGGACCTCATGAAGCGCGGCTATATCCGGGCCCGGGTGAACGGCCAGATGCTCGACCTCACGGAGGGCATCCCCGACCTGGACAAGCAGAAGAAGCACACCATCGAGGTGGTCATCGACCGCCTGAAGGTGAGCCCGGCCATTCAGTCGCGGCTGGCGGACAGCCTGGAGATCGCCAGCAACCTGGCGGAGGGGGGCGCCCTCATCGATATCGATGGCACCGAGACCTTCTTCTCCAGCAAGCTGGCCTGCAACAAGGTCCGCTGCCCCAAGTTCGGCCAGGGCCTGCTGGAAATGGAGCCGCGGTCCTTTTCTTTCAACAGCCCCTACGGCGCCTGTCCCACCTGCGATGGCCTGGGCTTCAAGCGCCAGTTCGCGGAGGAGCTGATCATCCCCAACCCGTCCCTCTCTATCAACGAGGGCGCCATTCAGGCCAGCGGTTGGAAGAGCGTCAGCGAAGATGGCTGGCGCTCCCAGATGCTCGACCAGCTGGCGCGGAAGCTGAAGTTCAGCCTGGACGTGCCCTGGAAGAAGCTGCCGGCGGACATTCGCCGCTTGCTGCTGCAGGGCACCGAAAAGGAGATGCGCTTTACCTACGAGAGCAAGCGCAACCGCTACGACTTCGTCCATCACTTCGAAGGCATCGTGGGCAACCTGGAACGCCGCTACCGCGAGACCACCAGCGAGGAGATCCAGGCGGAGCTGGAGCAATCCATGCGTGTGATCCCCTGCGAGGACTGCGGGGGGCAACGGCTCAAGCCCGAAATCCTGGCGGTTTACGTGGGCGGCCTGAACCTGGCCCAGGTGGTGGCCCAAAGCGTGCGGGACGCCCGGCAATGGTTTGCGGACCTGGCCCTGGAGGGGAAGGACGCCGTCATCGCCGAGAAGGTGCTGAAGGAGATCCGGGAACGTCTGAGCTTCCTGGACAATGTGGGCCTGGGCTACCTGACGCTGGACCGCAGCGCGGCCACGCTCTCGGGCGGCGAGGGCCAGCGCATCCGCCTCGCCACGCAGATCGGCTCCAAGCTCCAGGGCGTGCTCTACGTGCTGGACGAGCCCAGCATCGGCCTCCACCAGCGGGACAACCTGCAGCTGATCCGCACCCTGCGCGAGATGCGCGACCTGGGCAACACGGTACTGGTGGTGGAGCACGATCTGGAGACCATCCTCGCCGCCGACTGGGTGGTGGACATGGGTCCCGGCGCGGGCGAACACGGCGGCTGGGTGGTGGCCCAGGGCACGCCCGGGGAGATCGCCCACACGGTGGGTTCCATTACTGGGGATTTTCTTTCGGGCCGCGATGCCATCCCGGTCCCCCGCGTCCGCCGCAAGGCGAAGCGCGGCTACCTTTCCGTGGTGGGCGCTGAGGAGAACAACCTCAAGAAGGTGGACGCCGATTTCCCCATCGGCCTGGTCACCTGCGTGACGGGCGTGAGCGGGTCCGGCAAGAGTACCCTCGTGAACGAGATCCTCTACAAGGCCCTCGCCAACCAGCTGCACCAGGGCGTCCACATCGTGGGCAAGCACAAGAGCATCAAAGGCCTGGAGGAGGTGGACAAGGTCATCGACATCGACCAGGCCCCCATCGGCCGCACGCCGCGCAGCAACCCGGCAACCTACACGGGCCTCTTCACGCCCTTGCGGGAGTTGTTCGCCCACCTGCCCGAAAGCAAGGTCCGAGGCTACGCGCCCGGCCGCTACAGCTTCAACGTCAAGGGCGGGCGCTGCGAAAAGTGCGAGGGCGATGGCGTCCTCAAGATCGAGATGCACTTCCTCCCGGATGTCTACGTCACCTGCGAGCAGTGCAAAGGCAAGCGCTACAACCGCGAGACCCTGGAGATCCACTACAAGGGCAAAAGCATTTCCGACGTGCTGAATATGACCGTGGAGGAGGCGCTGGGGCTGTTCGCGCCCATCCCCGTGCTGGCCAACAAGCTGCAGACGCTCATGGACGTGGGCCTGGGCTACATCCGCCTGGGTCAGAGCGCCACGACATTATCAGGTGGCGAGGCCCAGCGCGTGAAGCTGGGCAAGGAGCTCAGCAAGCGGGCCACGGGCCGCACGGTCTACATTTTGGACGAGCCCACCACGGGCCTGCACCTCAAGGACATCCAGAAGCTGCTGGAGGTCATCAACCGCCTGGTGGAGACGGGGAACACCATCATCGTCATCGAGCACAACCTCGACGTCATCAAGACCGCCGACTGGATCCTGGACCTGGGCCCCGAAGGCGGTGGCGAAGGCGGGCGGATCCTGGCCGTGGGCACCCCCGAGGCCATCGCCAAGCGGAAGGCCAGCGTGACGGGGCAGTACTTGGCGCCGTACCTGAAATAGGCACCAGAAACCTTAGGCGTGAAGATCGACCCGCTGTCCCACGCCGGACTGTTGGGCCATGATCTTGACTAACTCGGCGCCCTGCTCGGTGGTGATGTCCAGAACCTTCTTGAGCACGCTCGTGCCAATCTCGTTTTGAATGTTGGCCTGATTCATGGCGATGGCGGCGGTGGTGATATCCACGGGAGACCTCAACCTGCCTTATCGGTCCTTGGGGCTGGGAACTTGAGCGGCCCGAAGCAGGGCGGCGGCGTTCTGGACGGGGGCCTTGGCCTTGGTGGCGGCGAGGTTCTCGGCGGCGATAGCTTCAAACACCTCCCGGCGATGGACCTGGACGCTCCGGGGGGCCTTGATGCCCAGGCGCACACCCTCCTTGGAGATGCCGAGGATGATGACCTCGACCTCGCCGCCGATGATGATGGACTGCTCCTGCTTTCGAGTGATGACTAGCATGCTCGAAGGCTACCAGAGCAATTCAGTCCTGGGGAAGGATCGGGAACCGCAGCGGAAACTTGTCGGAGTTCAAGACGATCTGAAAACCCATTCGAGTCTTGACGTTGATGACCAAGGGGCCGGCGAGGTTGGTGGTCATGAGCCGGGGATCCTCCGGGATCACCACGAGGGTGAGCACCATGGCGTCCTCGGGAGCTTCCAAGGCGAGCGCTTCGGCCTCCTCTTCACCCAGGGGCACCTCGTAGTCACCCTTGATGCTGGCGGGATGGATGCAGGTGAAGGACACTTCCTGATCCGTCACGGCCTGCAAGAATTTCAGGGGGTAGCCGTCCACGGGCTGGAACAGCCGATAGGAGGTCAGCTGCGGGAACCCCAGCAGGCCCTTGGGGAAGGTCAGGATGATGCCGTCATCGTCGTCGGGTGCGGGGATGGGATCGGGGGTGGGGGTCATGGCCGTCCAGGGTTGTTCCAGATCAACCCATCGGACGAATCCAAGCTTTCCTGAGTTTCGGGGGTCCCGTCCTGGAACACCGCCCAAAGGGCGTCCAGGCGCTTGCGGCGGAACCGGGGATTGGAGATGGTGCGCTCCAGGTCCTCCCGGGAGGTCGGGGGATGGGCCAGACGGGCCATGAGCCAACGGTTGCCCAGTTCCATGACGGCCCCCACGTCCCCCTCGTTGCCCCAGGCCCAGCGCAGGGTCGTGAGTTGTTTCGCCCGGGTCACGGCCAAGTCCCCCAGGTAACGAACCTTCTCCACTACGGGGTCGTGCTTGGGGGCCCCGTAGGCTCGGACGCGCCGGATGAGATGGCGGATCTCCTTGGGCAGAGCTGCGAGGCGCGGGCCGACCACCGGATGATCTCGCCGGGTTTCGGCCTCCTCGGCGAGGGTGCGCAGCAGGGGCAGCAGCAGGGCGGCATCGCGGCTGGCGTAACTGATTTGAGCTTCCCGGAGGGGGCGCAGCATCCAATTGGAGTCCTGCTCTTCCTTGGGGATGTCGATGCCGAGCTTGAGCTTGGCCATGGTCTTGAGGCCCGGCTGCGGGTACCCCAGGGCGCGGGCGAGCAGCATGGTGTCGAAGACACTGTCGGGCACCACGTCATAGATCCGCTTGAACACGATGCCGTCGCCGGAGAAGTCATGGACGATCCAGGGCACCTGGGCCATGGCCAGCAGGGCGGGACGGGTGAGTTCGCCCAGGGCGAGGGGGTCCACCAGCCAGGCCTGATCGTGGGTGGCCACCTGCACCAGGGCGAGCACGCAGCGGTGCATGCCCGTGAGGCTGCACTCGATGTCCACCGCCAGCACGCCAGCAGCGTGCCATAGGGGCAGGGCCGCCTGCAGCTTCTCGGGCGTATCCACGAAAACCGTGGGGAGGTCGAAGTGATCCAGCACCATTCCTCCAGTGTGCCGCAGATGCCTCTCCATTACTCTGAAGAGTCTTAACGAACGCAAGGGGATACCATGAACCGCTCGATTTTTTGGACCACCTTTGCCACCGTCTTCCTCGCGGAGGTGGGCGACAAGACGCAGCTGGCCGCGATGACCGCCACCGTGCGGAGCGGGCAGATCTGGACAGTCTTCTTCGCCGCCAGCGCGGCCCTAGTCTGTGCCACAGCCATCGGTGTGATGGTCGGCGGCGTCCTCTTCAAATACATTCCGGAGGCGGCCATCAAGTGGGCCGCGGGGTGCGCTTTTATCGGGGTGGGGCTGTGGGTGCTGATCAAGGGCTGACGCGTCTCTTCTATGACGGTGGCTGCGGGTTCTGCCGCCGCGCCGTGCGGTTCCTGGCTAGACGGGACCCCTCGGGGCTGATCCGTTTCGCACCCTTGGGCGGGACGACCTTTGTGCGGGTGGCGGGTGAGGGCGCGAAGGCGGGGCTGTCGGGCAGCCTCGTGGTCCTCACGCCGGAGGGTGACTTGTTGATCCGGTCGGAGGCAGTGATCCACCTGCTGCGACGGTTGGGCGGGATCTGGGGCCTGGCTGGCGTCGTCTTGGCGCGGGTCCCGGGGGTTCTGCGGGACGCGGCCTACCGCCTGATCGCCCGTGCTCGTGTCCGGGGAGGCGCCTGTCCGATCGGCGCCCCGGATCTGGACAACAGGTTCGATCCATAGAACCAAAAAAATGTCACAAAGCCGGGTGGCCCTGCACCCTATGGCTTAACAGCAGCACTGCGGCTCCCGTCGGTCCGAACCCGAGGGATCCCTTTCTGTTCCACGATCGGGGCCGCCGTGCGGTTCCCAAGCGCGGCTTTGGCCGCACGGAGGATTCATGTTCACGAAACTTATCGGGGTTGCCACCCTTTTCGCCGCTGGTTCGCTCATGGCCGGCAGCTCGGGTTCGGTGGGCGCCACGCCCGTGGAAGCCTTTGGGACCGAGGCGGCCTTCACCCTCACGGGAGCGTGTGGGGCCGGTGACTCCCAGGACGCCAAGGACGCCAAGAACACCAAGGAGGCGGGCAAAGCCCCCGCCAAGGCAAAGGACGGGAAAAAGAAGGACGGATCCTGCGGCAAGGGTTCCTGTGGCAGCAAGGACATGAAGGACAAGAAGGACGGTTCGTGCGGCAAGGACAAGAAGGACGGTTCCTGCGGCGCGGAAAAGAAGTAGCCGACCAGGGGGCTTGACATGGCTCAGGACAGGTTCACCGGCGTGGGGCTCGGGTTGCGACGCCCGCACCTTGAGCAGGTAGCGCAGATGGACAATCACGGCGTGCCCTTCTGGGAGACCTGTCCTGAGAACGTGATCGGGGACGGGGGTCGCGACCATCGGTGGGCTTGCGCCATCCTGGACCGGGATCCGGTACTCACCCACGGCTTGGCCATCTCCGTGGGTGGGTTCGATCCCTGGGACGAAGCCTACCTCCGGGACCTGGACCGCTTCCTCGTGCGCACCGGCACTCCCTGGCATTCCGAGCACCTCTGCTTCACGCGCGTGGACGGGAACTGCCTGCACGAGTTGTTGCCCCTTCCCTTCACGCGGGATGCGGCCCGGCACACCATCGCCCGGGCGCGGGAGCTCCAGGCCCGGCTCCCCGTACCGCTGTTGCTGGAAAACATCACCTACTACGCGGAACTCGGGGCCTCCGAGATGGACGAGGGGGACTTCATCACCGAGGTGCTGGAGGGTGCTGACGTGGGCTGGCTGCTGGATGTGAACAACGTCTACGTCAACGCGCTCAACTTTGGCTTCGATCCAAAGGCCTGGTTGTCGCGCATGCCGCTGGAGCGTGTGGACCAGCTCCACATCGCGGGCCACAAGCGCTTCGGTGCGATCACCGTCGACACTCATGGGGCGGACGTGATCGAGCCCGTGATCGACCTCATGCAATGGACCCTCGCCAGGCTAGGGCGACCCGTCCCGGTGCTCCTCGAACGCGACAATCACATCCCTGATCTCGACCTGCTTCTGGCGGAGCGGGCGCGTCTCCAGACCGCCTATGACGCCGCCATGGCCCCTGTCGAGGTGCGACATGCTTGAAACCCGGACCCATCGCCTGCAGCGGGCCCTGGCCTCCCTCGTACTGGATGGAGATGAGGCGTCCCTCGAAGCGGATCCCGGCGGCCCGGCCCGGCGTCAGGAGCTATCCCAGACGGATCAGCGGGCCTTCCGGGATCAGGGCCAGGCCATGATGACCTACCGTGAACTGACCCGGCTGAGCCTCAGCGAGCCACTGGAAACTATGTTTCCGGTGCTGAAGGCCCTCCTTGAAGGTGCTGACGCTTGGGACGGGTGCCTTCAGGCCTTCCTTGAGGCCCGGGTGGTGGGCAGTTCCCAGTACCGGGACATCGCGCCCGCCTTTCTGGGGTGGCTCGCCTCCAGTGGCTGGGGGCAGGTCCGTTGGCCCTTCCTACTGGAACTCGCCCACGCCGAGCTCCTTGAAGTGCTTGTGGCCCGGTTTCCTGATTCGGATCCCCCCCAGGATCTGCATGACGAGCCCACACCCGACGACCTGATTTTCCTGGACCCGGCCACGCAAGTGGTGTCCTACACCCATGCCGTTCATCGGGTCCGGGAGGAAGCCCCGGTTCCCGAAGCCCGGCCCACCCACCTGCTGGCCTTTAGAAATGCAGAAGGCGACGTCCGACTGAAGGAACTAACCCCAGTCACGGCCGCCCTGCTGGTGCGAGCTCGCAACCAGTCCTTGGCCGAAGCGGCCACCACTCTGAATCTCCCCGATCTCGCGCCGATCCTGACCCTTCTGAAAGACCTCTGCCGCGAGGGTGCCATCGCGGGATTTCAAACGTCCACCTAGCCCACGAGGCCCCCATGCGTCTTCGCGTCCTCCTGCCAGCCCTCCTGCTGGCCCTCCCCGTCATGGCTCAGGCCAAGGTCTTCCATCTGGACGAGAACCACACGGTCTTCGGGTTCAAGGCCTCGACCCTGCTCTTTGATGTGCCGGGCCGGTTCATGAAGTTCAAGGCTGACATCTCGGGCGATCCCGCCTCGCCCGAAGGCTCGAAGGTCCGCATCGACATCGATGCCAAGTCCATCAACACGGCCATCCAGAGCCGCGATGAACACCTTCGCTCGCCGGACTTCTTTGACGCGGCCACGTTCCCCAGGATCACGTTCACCTCTTCGACCATCCGCAAGGAGGGCGAACGCCTGCTGGTCCAGGGGACGCTCCAGATGCACGGGGTCAGCAAGGACCTGGACCTTTCCTTCGAACCTGCGGAGGGGATGAACGGAGCCGGACAGCACACGTGGTCCTATCGCGCCATGCTGATCCTGGACCGCCTGGCCTTCGGCATCGGAGCCGAAAGCGTGGCGGCCAAGATCAGCCTGAAGCGCCCGGTAGAGTTGAACCTCCTGCTGGTGGGTTTCTTTGAGGAGCCCCCGGTGGCGGCCAAAAAAGCCCCGGGCGCCGTTAGGAAATAGCGCTTGCCCGGCCGCGAGTCGCCGCGGACACTGGCAGCGGCATGACGGAAGCTCCCCCCACCGAAACCGACCTAATCCTGCGGGCCTCCACCGGCGACTCGGACGCCTTCGGCGGGCTCGTCCAGCCCCACCTCGCCCTCTTTTACAATGGGATTCACCGCATCCTGGGCAACGACGCCGATGCCCAGGATGCGCTCCAGGACGCCCTGATGAGCATCCACCGCGATCTGCCCAGGTTCGAGGGGCGCAGCCGATTCAGCAGTTGGGGTTACAAGGTCTGCCTGAATGCGGCCCTGATGGTGCGGAGGAGCCGGGTGAGAATTCACGACATGGAGCGCCCTGAACCCTTGGCCCTGGGGCCCTTCGATGCCCGAGGGCACCACCAGGAGATGGACCATGCACCGGAGTGGCAGGTGGAGGCCCAGGCCCATGCGCTCGCCGAGCAGCACGAGTTGCGCGCATGCCTGACCCGGGCCCTGGACGAATTGCCCGACACGCATCGGATCGTGTTCGTCCTGAAGGATCTGGAGGACTGGGACACGGAGGACATCGCGCGGCACCTGCAAGTGACGGCGGGCACCGTGCGGCAGCGCCTCCACCGCGCCCGGGTGCTGCTCCAGGCCCGGCTTCGCACCTTGCTCCTGGGAGGTCGCCCATGAAGCTCATGCCCTCCTGCTATGAGGTCCAAACCGATCTCACCGAGTACGCCGAAGGTGCCCTCCCGCTGACTCGGAAACTGGGCATCTGGATCCACCTGCTGCTCTGCCATGTGTGCGCGGGATTCCTGCGCGGCCTGAGGGCGCTTCCGGGGGTGGCCAAGGTATCCCTGGCGCCCCCTGACAAGGCCCCAGAGGCCGCAGCCAGGGCGCTGGCGGAGGTCCAGGCGGCCTTACGTAAGAACCAGACCCACTAGCCCCGCTTGAGGGTGATGATCGCGATCTCCGGGGCCGCCCCCACGCGGAGGGGGAGGCCCACCACGCCCAGGCCGCGGCTCACATACAACAAATCGTCCCCCTCGCGGTAGAGGCCATTCGTGCGGGGCCCAAGCAGGCGCGCGCTGTTGAACCCGGGGATGGGGTTGATCTGGCCGCCGTGGGTGTGGCCCGACAGCGTGAGCCGCGCGCCCGCCGCCAGAGCCTGTTCCCATTCGCTGGGACGATGGTTCATGCAGATGCGGAAGGCCTCGGCGGGCAGGTCCCGGGCGGCCTCTGCGGGCCGCGGGCCTGTGCCGAAGGCGAGGCGACGGAAGCGGCCATTGCGGGCCATGGGATCCTGCAGCCCCATCAGGGCCAGGGTGGCCCCGCCGCGAGGCACGAGGGCCGCGGCATTCTCCAGACAGCGGATCCCGGCCCGCTCCAGGTCGCGCCAGATGGGACGGGGATCATCGAAGTAGTCGTGGTTGCCCAAGATGGCGAAGCGGCCCAGGGGCGGGTGGAAGCCCCGGAAGGCCTGAAGGAGGGGCTCCAGTTCATCCGGGCGGCTGTCCACCAGGTCGCCGGTGAAGAGCAGCAGTTCCGGTTGTTCCCGTTCGGTGAGGTCACGCCAACGGCGCAGCGTGCCCGGGCTCACCAGGGGGCCGGCATGGAGGTCGCTCAGGTGGGCGATGCGCAGGCCATCCAGGCCCGCCGGGAGGTCCGGGAAGGCCAGGGGCAGACGCGTGATCTGGGGATCTCCGTAGGCTTGCTGAGCGCCGCCGATGCCGACCACGGTGGCGGCTCCCGTGCTGACCACGGCGGCGTTGCGGAGGAAGGCCCGGCGGCTGGGATCCACGGGAGTTTCTTCCACCGCGGGCGCCTCGGAAGGGGGTGCGCGGCGGAAGACCCGCCAGGCCGCTTCGAAGCCCATGGCGAGGATCAGGTGCAGGACCGTGAAGGCCTGGAAGTAGAAGCCGGCTCGGGCCAGGGTGCGCAGCAGGGGCAAGACACCGCCGCCGTCGATGCCCGCGAACCGAAGCAGCGCGAACAGGATCAGGGGTACGTGCACCAGCACGAGAGTCCAGGGCAACCAGCGGTGGGTGCGCTCCGGCAACTCCAGCCGTAGCAGCCGCAGGTGGAACCACTGGACCAGGAGAATGAGGATGAGAGCGACGAGGAAGGCCATGAAGGTCCAATGATGGGGGTTAGGGTCCGTTCAGAAATAACCTTGACGATTGTGCGTAGCGCCGGGCGAGCATGGCAAGGAAAGGGCGCGCAGGCATGGTGATTCCATGTCAAGGGGCCTTGACG
>JANYAS010000158.1 GCA_025361205.1 Holophagaceae bacterium | reverse complement strand
TGCATGGTGCGGCTGACGCTCATCTTCAGCTTCTGGGCCGATTCCACCTGGAGCTTGGCGGTGGTGAAGGGCGCGGCGGGGTTGCGCTTCTTTTCCTTGGTCTCGAGGCTGGTGACCTGGTAGTCGGCCTTTTCCAGCTTGGCCTTCAGATCCTTGGCCTGCTTTTCGTCCGCCACCCGGCGCTTGGTCTCCTTGTTGCCGAGCTGCAGGGCCTGGCCACCCACCTTCACCAGCTTCATCCAGAAGGAGGGCGGCAGCTTGGCGCCGAATTTCGCCTTCAGCACCCAGTATTCGACCGGGTTGAAGGCCAGGATCTCCCGCTCGCGGTCCACGATGATGCGGCAAGCCACGCTCTGCACCCGACCGGCGCTCAGCCCGCGGCGCACCTTGTCCCAGAGCACCTGGCTCACCTTGTAGCCCACCAGCCGGTCCAGCACGCGGCGGGCCCGCTGGGCGTCCACCAGCTTCTTATTGATGACGGTGGGAGCGGCCATGGCCTTCTGGATGCCGCTGGGGGTGATCTCGTTGAAGAGGACCCGGCTCACGGGCAGGCTTTTGGGCGGCTTGATGGCCTCCAGCAGGTGCCAGCTGATGGCTTCCCCCTCGCGATCAGGGTCAGTGGCGAGGATCAGGGCGGACGCGGTCTTGGCGGCGGCCCGCAGTTCCCGGACCACTTTTTCCTTGGCCGGACTGATCTCGTATTCCTCCTGGAAACCGTTTTCGATGTCCACCCCCAGCTTTCGGGGCAGATCCCGGATGTGGCCCACGGACGCCATGACCTTGTACCCCTTGCCGAGGTACTTGGTGATGGTCTTGGCCTTCGAAGGGCTTTCGACGATCACGAGCTTCTGACCCTTCTTCGCAGGTTCAGATTGATCCAGTGAACTCGAATCGGCCTTGATGGGCGTTCTGGTCACGATGCCTCCAGGGGGCTAAGGATGGAGCCTTGGGGCGGAGGTTTGTCAAGTGGCCGGGGTGGGTCCCAGATCCTCCAGGAGGTCGGCAACCGATAGGCAAATTCTTGCAGCTCCCTCTCTTAGCAGGTAATTCGGGCCTTCTGCAGAAGGGTCCTCCGGTGACCCTGGACACACCCAGAGTTCCTTGCCCAGGTCCAGGGCGAGGCGGGCGGTGACCAGCGAGCCCGACCGGAGGCGGGCCTCGGTGACCAGCACGCCGTCGGTCCAGGCGGCCAGCAGCCAATTCCGCCGGGGAAAGTGCCATTTCAGGGGCGGGGCCTCGGGTGGGAAGGGGGTGATCACCCCGCCGCCGGCCGCCACCATGCGGTCCATGAGGGCGGTGTGCTCGGGGGGGTAGGGATGATCCAGGCCCGAGCCCATGACGCCCCAGGTGGCGCCGGCTTCGAGGGCCCCCGCATGGGCGGCGCCGTCCACGCCCCGGGCCAGGCCCGAGATGATGGCTACGCCCGCCTCGGTGAGGGTTTTCGCCCAGGCCCGGGTGCGGGCCTTTCCGCGGCTGCTGGCTTGGCGGCTGCCCACGATGGCGAGGCGCGGTCCCGGGGGCGGCAGGGTGCCGCGCACCCAGAGCGCCACAGGGTAGGGCAGGGGGGCCAGGAGGGCGTCCACCCCCGGGTCGCCCGGCAGCAGCAGGCGGGCGCCGCGGTCGAGAGCCTCCTGGTGCCACCGCAGGAGGTCGCCCTGGAGACGGACCAGGGCCTCGGTCGGAGCCGCGGGCAGGGTGGGTTGCACGCCGGTCTGGAGGGCGGCCCAGAGGTCGGCCTTCTGACGCTCGGGCCAGTCCAACACGGTGAAGGCGAGGGCCCAGAGGCGAACGTCGAAGGGGGGATGCATGCGGGTTCCAGGGGGGATGCCGCTATCCTGGACGCGGGCAGTGGCGTGGCGCAAGCCCTTTCCCCTTGCGTAATCCATGCCCACGGCTACACTGGTTCTCTTGGCCGTTTATTCCTTTGGATCGTGAGGTTCCCATGTCCCGTCAATGTGAAATCTGTGGCAAGAAGCCCCAGTTCGGGAACAATGTCTCCCACTCCAATAACATCACCAAGCGCCGGTGGAATCCCAATCTCCAGCGGGTCCGCGCCCTGGTGAGCGGCACCCCCAAGCGCATGCGCGTCTGTACCTCCTGCATCCAGGCCGGCAAGATCCTCAAGGCTTGCTAGGGCTGAATCTGAAGGTGTAATGGCGGCCCGCGAGGCCGCCTTTTCGCGTTCCACCTCTAGACTGACTCCATGCTGCTTGCCCTCGATACCACCACGGAGATCCTGCACCTGGCGCTGATTCGCGGCGACCGGGTCTGGACGTGGCGGGTGGTAGGCGGGGTCGGGCGGGGGCACAGCGAGCGGCTGATACCCGCCCTGGACGACCTGGTGGCCGAGGCCGGGGCCGTGCCCATGGACCTGACCGGCGTGGCGGCCTGCCTGGGGCCCGGAGGCTTCACAAGCCTGCGCATCGGGGTGGCCACGGCCGAGGGCTTCGGCTTCACGGGCCTGCCCACCTGGGGTTTCTCTGCCTTCGCTCTGCGAGCCGAGGCCCTGCGGCAGGCCGGGGTGGCGGGGCCCTTCTGGATCCTGCTGGACGGCCAGCGGAGCGAAGCCTTCCACCAGCGCTGGGACGAGGGCCCCACGCAAGCCGCCGCCAAGCACCCCCTGGCCACCCTGCTGGAACGGGTGGGGGACGAACCCTGGTGGGCGCCCGAGGCCTTTGCGCCCAAGGTCGAGACCGTTCTAGCCACACCCCGGATACCCCTGAAGGACGAGGGCGCCGCCACCCTGGCGGGCCTGGTGGCCCTGGCGCGCCGGGTGTCCCAGGGGCCGCCGGAAGCACCCCTGGTGCCCTTCTACCTGCGAGAGACGGACGCCGAGCTGAACTTCCCCCTCGCCGCCGCCCACCTGTCCGAGGCCCTGCGCAAGGGCGTGGCGCGATGAGGGTGGGGCCCGAAACCCCCATTCAAAGGCTCGCGGCGGGCGAGCCCCTGCCGGACTGGGTGACCCGGCTGGATCGCACGGCCTTCGGCTCGGCCTGGAAGGCCCCGGCCTACCACGAAGCCCTGTGGCTGGTGCCCGAGCGGGCCTTCGCCCGCTGGACCCTCATCCCGGCCACGGGCGAGGCCGAACTGTTGCGCATCGCCGTGGATCCGGCCCACCGGGGCAGCGGGCTGGGGCGGACCCTGCTGGAGGCCTGCCAGCGGGACCTGGCGGGGGCGGGCCTGATCCACCTCTTCCTCGAAGTGCGCGTCTCGAACGCGGCGGCCATCCAGCTCTACCGGGTCTGTGGCTGGAAGCCCTGCGGCCGGCGCTCCCGCTACTACCCCGATGGCGAGGACGCAGCGCTGTATCAGCGGGGCGACTATAGCCCTGACCCGGCGGTGTTGGAATAGGGAGCGGCATCGCCTGGAGGCGCCAGCGCGGAACCCCCGGGGAGCATCAACCCCGTTCGAACAGCACCACCCGGTTGCTGTTGGTGCCCTTGTCGTTGTTGCCCACGCCCCAGATGTGGGCGGTCTTGGTGAAGGACTGCGTGTTCACCAGCACGCCGTGGGCACGGAAGCCCGCCTGCAGGCCCAGGGGCAGCACCACTTCGTCTAGCTTCAGCTTGCCGCGGCGCACTTCGCCCACCTCGAAGGCCACGAAGCCGCCGACGCGCGTGACGCGGTGCAGCTCCTCGAATACCGCAAGCATGGTTTCGGACCAGGCCTCGATCGTGCGCGCCGTGCTGATGCCCCGGCCGATGGCCTTGGCGTCCAGACCGTTGAACCAACAGCGCAGCCAGTTGTCCCCGGTGTAATCCACGACGTCGAGGAAGGGCGGTGAGGTGACCGTGAGGGCCACGGACCCCGCCGCCAGACCGGGGGTCGCCCGGGCGTCGCCCGTGAGGAAGAGGGCATCCCGAGCGGCGTCGGACAGGTGGTGCCACTGGGCGGGTTCCAGGCCCGAAAGCAGCTGCTTCGTCTTCTTCAGGATGAGGGCGTGGGTGTCGCGGGGGGTCGGGCTCTGGTTGCGTTTGACATTGATCTGCCGCTGCTTCTCGGCGGTCAGGGCCTGGTTGGGGGGCAGGGTGTAGACCGAGAAGAAGCCGGGGCTGTGGCCCGTGAGGCGGTTGGTGGCCACCATGCGGATCCAGGTGTCGAGCTCATCCAAGGATCCTTCAGCCTCGCGGCCCAGGCACCACTCGCGTAGCCCGCGAATCTCGGCCTCCGTATCCGGATGAAAGAACATGCCGAGGTCGAGGCCGTCGCTCGCGCCATCCCGCGGAATTGCCTTCAAGCGCTTGGCTACCGCCACGGGATCTGGCGGGGTGAGCCGGGGTTCGGCCAGCATCCGGGAGAGGGGGTTGACGTCGTTGGCAGCCACCCGGCGCCCCAGCAGGGCTGCTTCGAGGATCGTGGTGCCCCGGCCGCTGAAGGGGTCGTAGACCCGGTCGCCGGGCCGCGTGAGGCGCTCGATGAAGTGGCGCGGCAGCTGGGGCTTGTAGCAGGCCCGGTACGAGATCTCGTGGAGGTTCGCGGCCTGCCGCTGCTTCGAGGTCCAGAACTCCAGCGACAGCCGTGGGTAGGGCCCCTGCTCGGAGGGCACCGAATCCCAGGCTTCTTCGGGGGGCGGGGCATCGAAGATGGGGAGGCCACTGCCGGGGATGAAACCCGACAGGAAGTTCCGCCGCACTGCTTCCGCACTGTCCTTCGCCATTCGCTTCCGCCTGTCGTTCCGTGGTCATCCAGGATAGCCTGCTGGAGATGAACCCCGCTCCCAAGCGCCACCCCGAACTGACGCGCCTCTACGTGGCCGTGGGACTGGTCGTGGTGATCCTCATGATCATCCTGGCCTACAAGACCGTGGGTAACCGCATCGCGGAAGGCGGGCTGGACGCACCGTCCCGCTGGGCCCTCCTGGCGCTGGGGCTGGCCAACGTGCTGGCCATCGGGACGCTGCTCTTCATCGTGGCCCGCAGCCTGGCCAAGCTCTACTTCGAGCGCCGCAGCGGCATCCTGGGCTCCCGCCTCCGCACCCGGCTGGTGCTCACGCTCTTCATGGTGAACATCGTGCCGAGCCTGATCCTCTTCCTGGTGGGCGCCAATTTCATCAACAAGAATGTGGAGCGCTGGTTCAGCCCCGAGACTGAGGTGGCCATTCGGGATGGACAGAAGGTGGCCGAGGATCTGCGCACGGCGGCCCAAGTACGCCTGGATTTTGGAGTGGGGCGGCTGCTGATCTCGCCTTCCGCCGAGGCCCCGGCCATTCGGGCGGCCTCGGGCGTGGACATGGTGGCTGCCTTCGGCGCGCGTCCAGAAGGGAGCGTCAAGTCCCTGGACCTGGGTCAGGGGCTGCCACCGCCGGATCTGAGCGCTTTGGCCGGGGATCGCCAGCAGGAATTCCGGGATGGCCTGTGGATGCTGCGCGTCGTGCCCCGGGGCGATGGCTTCTGGGCCGTGGGCGTCTTCATGCCCCGAGAAACCCTCGACCGAGTGCTGGCGCTGGAACAGCGGTTCAAGGAAAGCCAGCAGATCCGCGCCGCCAAGGACACGCTGCAACCCCTGACCCAGAGCACGTTCCTCTTCCTGACGATGCTCACCCTGTTTTTCGCGGTGTGGTCGGGGCTGGCCCTGGCCAAATCCCTTAGTGAGCCCATCCGGGCCCTGGCCAAGGCCGCGCAGCGGGTGGGTGCCGGCGACCTCGAAGTGGAGCTGCCCGAGCTGGGGGAGGACGAACTGGCCTTTCTGGCCCGCACCTTCAACGCCATGACCCGGGACCTCAAGACCAACCGCGCCGCCATCGAGGCCCAGGGCAGCCGTATCGAACAGCAGCGGGCTTACCTGGATCAGCTGCTGGCGGCCCTACCCGTGGGGGTCATCAGCTGGCGGTCCGATGGCGAGCTGCGCACCTTCAACGCCGCGGCCCGGGGTTGGCTGGGCCTGGAGGCCTTCGATCCGACCGAAACCCCCTGGTCGGCCATCGCTTCCCTGCCGCGCCTGGGTCGCCTGCCGGAGCTGCTGGCCACGGTGCGCGAATCGAAACGCGGTGCGCAGGAGGAATTCCGGCTGGGCGGTGAAGGCGAGGGGCGCCCCGTGCGCGCCATCCTCCAACCTCTGCAAGGCGGCGGCATCCTTGCGGTCTTGGAAGACCTCTCCCTGCTGGCCCAGGCCGAGAAACGGGCGGCCTGGCAGGAAGTGGCGCGGCGCATGGCCCATGAGGTAAAGAACCCGCTCACGCCCATTCAGCTCACGGCCCAGCGCCTGCTGCGCCGCAACCGGGAAGGCCGATTGGACCCCGCGACCGTCCAGGAAGGGGCCGAGACCATCTTGACCGAGGTGGCCAGTCTGTCGCGGCTGGTGGATAGCTTCACCCGCTTTGCGCGGTTGCCTTCGCCCCAGTTCGCCCCTTGCGATCCCGCGGACCTGCTGCGCCAGGTGGCGGCGCTCTACGGGCCGAACCATCCCGAGATCCGCTGGGAGGTGCATCTGCCGAACGCTCCCGGGACGGCGCACTGGGATGGCGACATGGTGAAGCGGGCCCTCATCAACTATGTGGACAATGCCGTGGCGGCCATGGAAGGACGCCGCGATGGGGCGGCCGAGGCGGACCAGGGCCCGGTTTGTTTGTCCCTGTCGGTCGAAGGCGAGGCCCTGCGGTACGACGTGGAGGATGCTGGCGGCGGGGTGCCGGAATCAGACCGCGAGCGCCTCTTCGAGCCCTATTTCTCCACCAAGCGCAAGGGCACCGGCCTCGGCCTCGCCATCGTCCGCCGCATCGCCCAGGACCACGGCGGCGACGTCCGCTACGCGCCCACGGACGGTGGCAGCCGGTTCAGTCTGGTGTTGCCGAGGGGCTCTGGGGCCTAGTGGGTGGGCTGTGGCTGGTACGGATGCAGCCCTGCGGGCCGCGTTCATAATGTTGCTTTGGGATCGGTAGCTCGATGGATGGTGCCCACCCACAGCCCACAGCCTACGACCTACTCCGCCGCCGTCGCCGCAGCCAGATCCCCAGGGGCCCCAGCACCAGCCAGGCCAGCAGCACGATCTTGACGAGGGGGGACACGGCGACTCCAGACGGGCGCCCAGGTGGCCCCCAGGGACAGCCTCTCACGGCGGGGCTATGCTGGGCCCATGGCGGCGACGGGCGGGGCGACATCAAATGGGGGGGGCGGTACCTGCCTCATTGCGGGCTGCGGCTACGTGGGTGCCCGCCTGGCCCGCCGGAGGGCGGCACGGGAGGTACTGGCCTTGGTGCGCACATCAGGGGCGGCGGCCCTGGCCGCCACTGGCATCGCCGCGCGGGCCGTGGATTTCGACAGTCCCGGCGCCTTGGAAGTTCCGCCCGGCCTCGCTTCGATCGTGTACACGGTGCCTCCTCCTTCCCCTGGGACGGAAGATCCCCGCCTCCAGCGGTTCCTGGAGGGGCTGGGCCCGGCCCGACCGGGCGTGCTGGTCTACCTGAGCACCACGGGCGTGTACGGCGACACCGGCGGTCTCCCGGTGGCTGAGTCCTCACCAGTCGCGCCCCGGGACGACGCCTCCCGGCGGCGGCTGGCCGCAGAAACCGCGGCCCTAACCTGGTGCGAATCGCACGGTGTCCGCTGCGTGATCCTCCGCGTGCCGGGGATCTACGGCCCCCACCGCCTGCCCCTGGACCGGCTGGAACGGGGCGAGCCGGTGCTTCGGCCTGAGGACGCGAACCCCAGCAACTGGATCCACGTGGACGACCTGGTTGCGGCCTGCGCAGCGGCCCTCGACCGGCCCGTCTCCGGCGTATTCAACGTGGTCGATGGCAACCACGTCAGCATCGGGGCCTTCATGGAGCAGGTGGCCGTCTTGGCGGGGCTGCCCGCGCCCCGCCGGATCACCCTGGCCGAAGCCCGCCGGGAACTGAGCCCCGGTCTCCTGGCCTACCTTGAGACTTCCCGGCGCGTGGAGACAGGCCGCCTGCAGGCATCCCTTGGACTCCAAATCCGCTACGCAGATTTGGAGCAGGGCATCCGTCAGAGTCTGAAAGAGATGGGCCTTTAGTACCGCAGCAGACTGAAGACGGGCAGCCCCTGGACCTTCTCGCGGCCGGGGAGGGAGGACAGCTCGATGAACACCGTGAGGGCCACGGCCTGGGCGCCGGTGCGCTCCACCAGGCGCAGGGCGGCGGCGGCGGTGCCGCCGGTGGCCATGACGTCATCCACGATGAGCACCCGGTCGCCCGCCTTGAAGGCGTCCGTGTGGATCTCCAGTGCATCCGAGCCGTACTCCAGGCCATAGGCCTCTGAGAGGGTGGCCATGGGTAGCTTGCCGGGCTTGCGGGCGGGCACGAAGCCCACGCCCAGCTTCTGGGCCAGGGCGCTGCCGAAGATGAAGCCCCGGGATTCGAGCCCCAGCACGTGGGTGGGCTGGAGGGTGAGCACGGGCTGGGCCATGGCCGCCACGGCCTCGCCGAAGGCTTCGGCGTTCGCCAGCAGGGGCGTGATATCGCGGAAGAGAATGCCCGGCTTGGGGAAGTCGGGCACGTCGCGAACGAAGGAGGTCAGGGGGGAGCTAAGGGGCATGGCTACCTACGGATATCAAAGGGATGGGGTAGGGAGGATCGCACATCCAGCGGGGTCCAGTCCAGTTGGGTCACCTGGGCGTAGGGGGAGCCTTGGGCCAGCCGGGCGCGAAACAACTCGAGCGCGTCCTCCGGTCCTTCGGCCGCCCCGTGCACGCTGCCGTCTGGGTCGTTGCGCACCCAGCCCGCGAGGTCGAGGGTCTGGGCCAAGTGAGCCACGAACCGCCGGTAGCCCACGCCCTGAATGGAGCCATGGGCGCGGAAGGCGACCTGGGCGCCGCTAACCGTTGAAGGTCGCATCGAAGTCAGATTGGCGGGCCAGGGTTTCGGGGCACCCCAGGTCGAGGCGCAGGGGGGTCACGCTGGCAAAGCCATCAAACACGGCCTCGGCGTCGCTGCCGGGGGCCTTGGCGTAGGTGGGACCCGCGTCGCCGCCGATCCAGAAATAGGGGCTGCTGCGGGGGTCCATACGCCGTTCCACCAGGTCATGGTAGGCCCGGCTGTCCTGGCCCGTGAGGCGGAAGCCCTTCGGTTCGCCCTTGGGGAAGTTGATGTTCCAGATGCGATTGGCGGGCAGGTCCATGGTCTCCCAGCGCTCCAGGAAATGGGCGATCCAGGGTTCCGCCTGCTCCAGCGATCCGTGGGGATGGATGGAGAAGGCCGCCGCCCGGGCACCCTGCAACCGCCCCTCGAAGGCCGCGCCCACGGTGCCCGAATAGAACACATCCTCGCCCAGGTTGAAGCCGTGGTTGATGCCTGACAGCACCCAGTCGGGTCGGCGGTCCAGGACTTCACAGACGCCCAGCAGCACGCAGTCCACAGGGGTGCCATCGCAGGCGTGGCGGTCGGGTCCGATTTCGTTCAGGCGCAGGATGTTGTGCAAGCTCAGGGCGCTGGAAATGGCCGAGCGGTTGCGGTCCGGCGCCACGGTGACCACCCGGCCGAAACCGGAGGCCACCTGGGCCAGCGTCGCCAGCCCCGGGGCCCACAAACCGTCATCATTGGTGAGCAGGATCAGGCGTTCGGACATGGGGACAGTCTACCCGGTGGGCTTAGCCACCAATCGATGGCAGGATGGAATTCACCCCGAAGTTCCATGAATCTCAACCTGCCCATGACCTCCGCCCTGCCCATCCCCGACGGGGCGGGTGCCGCCCTGGACGCTCGCGCCGAGGTCCTGGCCCAGCTCCGTGAAAGGATCGTGGCCTTCGCGGCATCCCGTTATGCCGGCTCTCATGCGGAGGACCTGGCGCAGGAGGTGCTGGTGCTGATCCATGAGAAGTACGGGCAGCTCGACCGGCTGGAGGACCTGGTCCCCCTGGCCTTCCAGATCCTGCGCTTCAAGCTGGCGGCGCACCGGCGCAAGGCCGCCCGGCGCGGGGAGTTCAACCTGGTGGATGTGGACGCATTTCCGCCGCCCTCGGACGCGCCGGATCCTGCCGCTGTCCTGGAGCGCAAGGAGCTGCTGGCCCGCCTCATGGGGGGCATCGCGCGCCTGGGCGAACACTGCCGCGACCTCTTCCGCTTCAAACTCCAGGGGCGGACCTTTGCGGAGATCCAGGGGATGATGGGTGCCGCCACGCTGAATACCGTCTACACCTGGGATCACCGCTGCCGCAAGCAGCTGCTGGACACCCTGGGCGGGAGCTGGGAAGGGCGCCGGAACGCAGTGGGCGGAACGGGGGCGCCATGAAGCATGCCGAGGCCGAGAAGCTGCTGGGCGGTTATGCCACGGGGACGCTCACCGGGGATGAGCGCAGGAGGCTCTTTGCTGCGGCCCTGGGCCATCAGGACATCTTCGATGCCTTGATGGATGAAGAAGCCCTGCGGGAGCTCCTGGCGGATCCCGCCGCAAAGGCCCAGCTGCTGGTGGCCCTCGCGCCGGTCGCAACCCCGAGGATCGTTCCCTTTTGGCGTCGCACAGGGGTATTGGGCGCGGCGGCCAGCCTGATCGTGGCGGCCACGGCGGGGCTGGCGTACCTGCGCAGCCCCCAGTCCATGCCACCGCTGGCCAGGCAGGAAGCCGCGCCGACGCCGGAGGCGAACAGCCTCGTCGCACCGACCGGGATCCAGGCTCAGGCCCCTCTGGCGGCGAAGGCTCTTCCGATTGCCCCACTGAAGGAAAAGGCCAAGTCGCTCCAGGTGCCGGCAGCCCCCGCGTCCGCAACGCCGACCTTCGAGCCACAGCTGGCCGGGGCGGTGGCCATCGCATCCGCCAGGGAGGATATAGCCCGGGCCAGGATGCAGGGCGCCGGTCGCAGGGGGGCCCAGGACAACCAGGCAAAAAAGTCCGAGGCTGAGACACCGCGCCCCGTCGCCGCCGCCGTCATGGAGGTCATCGCGCCCACGCCCCAGCCGCCCCCCGCCGCCAAGGCCATGGCCGGCGGTTCGATAGCGCAGAGGGCGGACATGGCTGCATACGCGCCAGCTCAAAGGCCGGCCCCCGCGCCGACTTGGACCCTGGAACTCCAGCCCGATGGCGCCACCCAAGTGACTGTAACTGGGCCGCGGAGGGCTCAGCTGGTGCTCCTGAAGCGCGGGGCCTCCGGCGTCGCGGTGCTGCCAGTCCGGGAAGGCCGCAGCGGCGTACGGGTGCAGTGGCGCTGCCAGGTGCGCCTGGTCGCGGGCGATGTGTTGGACCTCTACCTGCTGGACAACCCCGGGGCCAATCCGGCAAGACTGCCAGAGACGGGCCCCGTGGATGGGTTCCGGGCGCGAATATACCCGCCGACGAAATGAAAGCTCGCCACTGAATTCATGCCGATCCACACGGGGTAGTCCCAACAATCCTGTCACCAGGGGCCAAGTTTTGTTCAGGTTGGTGAACATGTCTCGCGGTGGCGATGAACAATGCCCATCACCGTGTTGATGCTGACCCCAAGCTCTTTGGCAATGAGCCTGTAAGAGCGTCCCTCCCCTGATAACCGGATGACCTTGGGGGCCAGGCGATCCGCCTTGGGGCGTTCTCCCTTCTTTCGCCCGAAGGTCCGGCCCCGAGCCTTGGCGGCGGCGAAGCCCGAACGGATGCGCTCCCGCAAAAGGTCCCGCTCGAATTCAGCTAGGGCGGCCATAAGCGAGGCGATGAGCTTGCCCTGGGGCGTGCTCAGGTCGAACTGGAGACCCGTCTGGGCGATCAGGGAGACGTTCCAGGCCTGGAGGCCTTGGAGCGTCTGCACCAAGTCCAGGGTGCTCCTTCCCCACCGGGTCAGCTCCGTCACAAGAATTCCGTCGATGCGCCGGTCCTGGGCGAGGGCCATTACCTTCTTGCGTTCGGGGCGTTGGTCCTTGTTGCCGGAGGCGGTCTCCTTCCAGATCCCGGCCACCTCGAAGCCCGCCCGGTCGGCGTAGGCGAGGAGGTCTCGTTCCTGGCGTTCACAGGATTGGTCTGCCGTGGAAACCCGGCAGTAGATGGCCATCTTCTGTATTAATTAAACTCCCCGGATTTTGGGCTTCGGAAACGCAGTGACGGCGCGGGCGGGTGCTCATAGCATTCAGTCTCTAATACAAATAATACGCCTCTCCTGGCATCACCCTCAAGATGAGCTACAATGTAGCTCAGAGGTGAATCATGTCGGCCAATGCTGTTGTCCGGGCTCGCATCGACGAGGACATCAAGAACGAGGCCGCCGCCGTACTGGCGTCGGTGGGACTCACCGTGTCCGACGCTTTCCGGCTCATGCTGACCCGCGTCGCCCACGAGAAGGCCTTGCCCTTCGAGCCCCTCATCCCCAACGAGGAAACCATCGCGGCCATGAGGGAAGCCCGAGAAGGCAAGCTCCAGCGTTTCGACAACATCGAAGCCCTGATGGCCGATCTCAATGCGGACCATTGAACACACGGGCGCGTTCAAGCGCGATTTCAAGCGGGTCCAGGCCACTCCAAAGCATCGGGACGTTGAAGCGATCCTGGTTCCAGTGTTTCAACTGCTGATGACAGACCAATCCCTACCGCCCCGGTTCTGGGATCACGCCCTGACCGGAAACTGGAAGGACCACCGGGACTGCCACATCAAGCCTGACCTGGTTCTGATTTACCGAAAGCCGGACGACGATACGCTCCAGCTCGTTCGTTTGGGGTCTCACAGCGTGCTTGGGCTGTAGCTTTCATCCCAGGTGCCGGTAAGGATTTGGTGGGACCGGGAGACCGGCTTTCCGGTGCTGGTCTTCGTAGTTCTCCCAGGCCTGCTGGCCCTGGCGTGTGCTGGAGCCTTTCCGTTGGAGCTTGATGGGAGGCTCCGCAAGGCGGCGGCGCAGGCGCAGGCGTGGGTCCACTTCCTCCGCGCTGGAAGACATGTCCGCCACACGCCGCGCTCGGGCCAGTTCCTCCAGGTCATGGGCGATCCTCTGAAGCACCTGGACGATGCGGCCTTGGTCGACCGGGACGTAGTGGGTTCCAGGCCAGTCCTCATCCGGTCTGAGATTCACCCTCGGCCCCTCCCCGGCGGCAAGGGCCTCAAGCCAACCCGCACAGGTGGCCAACATCGCAGCCTCTTCTGTGAGGCAGTCTGAAATCTGCTCCGCCACGTCCGGCGAGGGACCTTCCGGCCCGGGCCATCCCACTTCCCGGAGAACCGAAAGGGCCTGTTCCATCAGCTCCGCTTGGGGGCTGGTGACGATCTGGTGGACGCGGGTGGGCCCCAAACCCACCTGGGCTGCGATCTCACGAAGGGTCAGCCCCTCCCGCTGGGCGGACACGATGGCCCAGGTGCGTTCCAGCTCCGCCATCTCAAGATGAAAGGCCGCTCTGGCGAGGCGGCCCCTGATCCGTTCCTTTCGTTGGAACTCTTCGTGGCTCTTCGATAGCGTCAGCCCGCCATTCTACCGCCCGCGTTCACAAGACTGAACAAAACTTAGCCCCTGGTGGCAGGACTGTTGGGACTACTCCAACACCAGCCGCAAAAAAAGATAATGGGCCACCGATGAACACCGATGCACACCGATAAAAGAATGATTTTCTAATCGGTGTTCATCGGTGGATAAGAATGTTTTTTCTGGAGGCCTCGGCTGTGGACGCTGCATTCCTGGCGTTTCCGAATGGCCGGAAAAAATAAGAAACAACCCGTTGAAAGGAATCCGAATCCCGCGGCATTCCCCCCTGAACCGCGCCACTCCGGTGCGGCCCCCTGGAGGAACCCATGTCGCTGCACCGCTCCACCGCCATCCTGTTCGCCTGCTGTGCCGGGCTGCCGCCCCTCGTGATGGGACAGAGTCCCGTCCGTAGACCATCGATGCCGGTCCACGTGGACCCCGAGCAGCCGGGCGAAGCCGCCGATACGAGCCTCTCTCCTTATTTCTTCGTGAAGAGCGACGATGCTTCCGTGGACCAGCTGCCGCTGAAGTCCACCTCGGCCAAGGTGGCCATCGCGGGCGTCATCGCCGATGTGAAGGTGACCCAGGTCTACCGGAACACGGGCACGAAGGCCCTGGAGGCCATCTACGTGTTTCCGGGCTCCACGCGCTCTGCCGTTTACGGCATGACGATGACCATCGGCGAGCGGGTGCTGAAGGCCCAGATCAAGGAGCGGGGCCAGGCTCGGGCGGACTACGAGCAAGCCAAGCAGCAGGGGCGCAGCGCGTCGCTGCTGGAGCAGCAGCGGCCCAACGTCTTCCAGATGAACGTGGCGAACATCCTCCCCGGTGACGAGATTCGCGTGGAACTGTCCTACACGGAACTGCTGGTGCCCACGGAAGGCACCTATGCCTTCATCTATCCGACCGTGGTGGGTCCGCGCTATGCCGGGAAGGCGGGGACCGAATCGAGTAATGGCGAGCCGTGGGTGGCCAATCCCTATACCCATTCGGGTGAGCTGCCGGCGACCACCTTCGACCTGGAGGTGAAGCTGGCGGCGGGCCTGGCCATCCAGCGCATGGCCTGCGATACGCACAAGACCTCCATCGCTTTCGATGGGAAGGCCGACGCCACGCTGCGGCTGGATGCTTCCGAAGCCCACGGCGGCAACCGTGATGTCATCGTGAAGTACCAGCTGGCGGGCGGTGCCGTGCAGTCGGGCCTGTTGCTGAATCAGGCGAAGGGTGAGAACACCTTCCTGCTCATGGCCCAGCCGCCCAAGCGGGTGACGCCGAAGGATCTGCCGCCCCGGGAATACGTCTTCATCATGGATGTCTCCGGCAGCCAGATGGGCTTTCCCATCGAAGTATCGAAGGTGCTCATGAAGGAGATGATTCAGGGCCTGCGGCCTCAGGATCTCTTCAACGTGATGGTCTTCGAAGGCAGCTCGGCGCTCTGGTCGCCTTCGTCGCAGCCCGCCTCGCCGGAGAACGCGCAACAGGCCCTCGCCTTCGTGCGCTCCCAGAACGGCGGCGGCGGCACGGAGCTGGGTAGCGCCATGCGCCGGGCCCTGGGCCTGCCCCGGGTCTCGGGCATCTCGCGCACTTTTGTGGTCTCCACGGACGGTTTCATCAGCGCCGATGGCCAGGTCTTCGACATCATCCGGAAGAACCTGGGCTCCGCCAACCTCTTCACCTTCGGCATCGGTTCCTCCGTGAACCGCCACCTCATCGAGGGCATGGCCCACGCGGGCCAGGGCGAGGCCTTCGTCATCACGAAGCCCGAGCAGGCGGCCGCCGAGGCCGAGCGCTTCCGCGCCTACGTCTCGTCGCCCGTGCTCACCAACTTGAAGCTCACCACGAACGGCTTCCAGGTGCAGGACCTCGAACCCATCCAGCTGCCGGACGTGCTGGCGGATCGGCCGGTGATCTGCCTGGGCAAGTGGACCGGCGAGGCCAAGGGCACGGTAACGCTGTCGGGCGTGAGCGGCGCCGGCCCCTGGAGTCAGACCTTCGAAGTGGGGCAAGTGAAGGACCGCAATCACGGCGCCCTGCGCCAGCTCTGGGCCCGCCAGCGCATCCAGATGCTGTCGGACTACGATCAGTTCGGCCAGGACGAAGGCCGGAAGGCGGAGGTCACCCGTCTGGGCCTCGCCTATAGCCTGCTCACGGCCTACACCTCCTTCGTGGCGGTGGATACGCAGGTGCGGAACGCTGGTGGCCACAGCACCACCGTCACCCAGCCCCTGCCGCTGCCCGAAGGTGTGGCCGACGCGGCGGTGGGAGGCAACGCCTCACGGTGCGTGGCTAACGCCCCGGCACCCATGCTGATGAAGTCGGCCCCGGCTTTCGCCGTGATGGAGGTCGTGGCTCAGGACCGCTTGGCACACCGGGAGGCCGCTCAGGAAGGGCGGGTTCGCAATGATGCGGCCAAGGCTGCTGCGGGCCTCCGCATCCTGGCCTTCTCGGGAATCACGGGCACTTCCGATCTGCCGGCCCTGCGCAGCGAATTGAGTGCGCGGCTGAAGGATCCGGCCCTGGCAGCGACGCTGGCTGGCATGCCCTCAGGCACGGAACTGGAGCTAAAAGTGGACAACTCCGGGCAGGTGGTGTCGGCGGTCTTCAGCCAGCCCTTCTCCGGGTCCGCCAAGGCCCAGGCCCTGATCAAAACCTGGCGGCTGCGGAACTGGACCGGGGGCATGGCCGGAATCATCGAACTCACCCTGGGCAAATGATCCAGACCGCGCCTGATACGAAGCCTTCAACAGAGAGGATTCACCACCAAGGCACCAAGGCACCAAGAAAAGCAAAGGCATTTGCCCTTTTCGATCTTAGTGGTCTTGGTGTCTTGGTGGTGAAAGGTCTATTCCTGTGGGTTTGACCTGCTGTTGGTTTGTGTACTCTCATCGTTTTCCACCCCACCGGGGGACGGGGCGGCTGGCACCGCGGCCGAAACGGGCTACCTTCGTACCCATGCACTGGATCCTGGGACTAACCTGCATGCTGACTTTGGGAGGCTGCGACACGGAACCGCCACCGCCGCCCAACTCGGCGGAGGAGGTGGCCTATGCTGGCGCCCGGGCCCGCATGGTGCGGGAGCAGATCGTGGCCCGGGGGGTTCGGGATACGCGGGTGCTCCAGGCCATGCTGCGGGTGCCCCGGCATGCCTTCGTGCCCCCGGGTGCACGCTCTCAGGCCTACGAGGACTGGCCCCTGCCCATCGGCTATGGACAGACCATTTCCCAGCCCTACATCGTGGCGTTCATGACCGAGGTTCTGCACGCGAAGCCCAGCGACCGGGTGCTGGAGATCGGCACGGGCTCGGGCTATCAGGCCGCCGTGCTGTCCCTCCTGGTGGCCGAGGTCTTCAGCATCGAGCTGGTGGAACCCCTGGCCCGCCGCGCCGAAGCCGATCTCAAAGGCCAAGGCTACGCTAACGCGCATGTCCGGGCCGGGGATGGGTACCTGGGCTGGCCTGAGGCCGCGCCCTTCGATGCCATCATCGTCACCTGCGCGCCCGACCACATTCCCAAGGCGTTGGTGGATCAGCTCAAGATGGGGGGCCGCATGATCATCCCTGTGGGGGCGCAGTGGGGGCCCCAGGAGTTGTACCTGCTGCGCAAGGGCGCGTCAGGGCTGGAGAAACAGGCCGTGCTGGCCGTCCGCTTTGTGCCGATGGTGACCACCGGCCCGCCCTGAACCGTGGCCGAGAGACCCAGGAGCGTCGCTCAGTGCCCCAGGCCCACCCTTGCAGGCAAGAGAGCGGCGCAACCAAGCTGGATGGCGGTAGGGCCCCGATCAGGGCTCCTCGGGCGGCTCGCTGGAGGCGTCCATCCTTGACGTCCGCACCCCAAGGCTCGCGAGCTTGGACTGGAGTTCATTCTTGCTGAAGGGCTTGCGAAGGCCGTGGACATTCGGTCGGCCCACCAGCAGGGGGGCGATTTCGATATCGCTGTAGCCCGTGATCATGAGCACTGTCAATCCCGGCCGTCGGGCGAGGAGCCTCGGCAGGGTCTGGGCACCACTCAGGCCGGGCATGTTCATTTCGAGAATCACCAGGTCCACCGCCAGCCCGACCTCCAGGAGGCCGAGGGCCTCCCGGCCGCCGGGAGCGGCCACGGGCCGGTGCCCGAGGTGCTTCAGAACCGCCGTGAGGGAGTCCCGGATCAACTCGTCATCGTCCACCAGCAGGATGTCCAGGAAGTCGTGCGGAGCCTCGGTCAGGGTGGGCAGACCCTCCAGCGGGGGGGTTGCCCGCTCCACCCGGGAGGCGGGGAAGCCGAGCACGGCCTCAGTGCCATGGCCGACCTTGCTGTGTAGTTCGAAGGTACCGTCATGGGCCTTCATGGTGCCGTAGACCATGGCAAGCCCGAGACCCGCCCCCTTCCCCAGGAGCTTGGTGGTGAAGAACGGCTCCATGGCCCTCCGAAGTACATCGGGGCCCATGCCGGTGCCTGAGTCGCGCACCACCAGGTTCACCCCGCCGTCCGGGGTGGTGGCGGTTTGGATATGCAGGGTCCCGCCACCGGGCATGACGTCCAGGGCGTTGATGCAGAGGTTCATCAGTGCGTGGCTGATGGCCCCCGTGTCGCCGCGGATCAGCCCAAGGCCCGCCTGCAGATTTGTCTCCACCTGGACGCGCTTCAGCGTGGTGTAGCGCAGCAGCCGGGTCATTTCCAGCACCAGCGCATTCAGATCCAGGGGCCGTTCCTTCTGGAGATCCTTATGGGCGAAGTGGAGCAGGCCCTTCACCACATCCCGGCCCCGCATACAGGCACTCACGATGGTGCTGAAGTTCTTTTCGAGGGCCGAGGAGGGTTCGGCATTCTCCTGCAGGCTGGAGGCCAGACTGAGGATGGCCCCCAGCACGTTGTTCATGTCGTGGGCCACGCCCCCGGCCAGGCTGCCCAGGCTTTCCAGTTTCTGGGCTTGAGCCAATTCGGCCTGCAGGAGCTGGCGTTCAGCCTCCGCCTGCTTGCGCTCGGTGATGTCGCTGATGACGATGCGGTAGACGGGGGGGCCGCCCTCGCGGCCCGCGGCCTCGGTCGCTTCCAGCCGCGCCCAGAAGGGCAGGGTGGCGGTCGGCACCAGCCGCACCTCGCAGGTCTGCTGGGCCGTCGGCTGGGGGAGGTCGTTGCGGAACTGGTAGTAGATGTCCTGGTCCTCGGGCACGATGAAGCGGGTCAGGTGCTTTTTGACCAGGTGGCTGCGGGCCACACCCAGCTGGGTGGCGGCGGTGAGGTTGGCCTCCAGGATGAGCCCCTCCGCCGATAGGGTCATATAGCCCACCGGGGCAAAATCGTAGAGGTCCACGAAGCGTACCCGCGCGGCTTCCCGCTCGATCTCGGCCTGGCGCAGTTCGTCGTTTTGCAACTCCAGTTCGATCTGGTGGACGCGCAGTTCGTGGACGACCTGCAGCATTTCCTCCGGGCGGAGCGTCTCCGGCTGCAGATTCGCCCGGGTCTTGAATTGTTCCTCGCTCCGGTCACGCAGGGCTTGTGCAGGGTCCGGGGCAGGGGCCGTTGGGAGGTGGGGCTTGGCGTCAGGAATCTTCATGGGGCGTGTCTTTCGGGGCGGGTCGATTCTCAACCTGGCGATTAATCGGCTTTAGTGTGGGGGGGACGGTCGCTGATGTTCTCTAAAATCACGCAGAAGCGATCCTGGTTCTCACCCGGCCGGAAGACATTGCAGCGATACCACTTCGCAGTGGGTTCGTGGTGCATTTCGAAGCAGGCCGATACCCCGCTCACGGCCACCTGGCCGCAGGCATCGATCCAGCTCGCTTCGGTGCCGGGCCAGACATCATGGACGGACCTCCCGACCACCTGCGCATTCTGGACACCCATCATGCGTTCGTAGGCATCGTTCACGACGACGAACCGGTAGCTGAGGAAGTCGCCGCCTTCGTTGACCACCGATTCGAACAAGGCGAAGGCGTTGAACATGCCCTTCATGACGGCCTTCAGCTCCCGTCCCCGCTCCTCCAGTCGGGTGGTGGCCTGCTTGCGCTCGCTGATATCCGTGAAGGTGATGACGGCCCCTTGGATCACGTTGTCCAGGGTGCGGTAGGGGTGGATGCGCAGCATGTACCAGGCCCCCGCCAGGGTCTGCACCTCGACTTCGTGCTTCGCCAGGTCGCGGAGCACGATCTGCACGTCCTTCACCAGGCTGTTGTAGCCCACCAGGTTGGAGACGATGTGGGACACGGGCCGGCCGATATCGGACGGGATCAGGTTGATCAGCTCCGTGGCGCTGGGCGTGAAACGGACGATGCGCAGCTGATGGTCCACGAAGAGGGTCGCCACCCCGGTGCCGGCCAGCAGATTGTTCATGTCGTTGTTGGCCTGGGACAGATCGGCCACCTTGTTCTGCAGTTCGGCGTTCACCGTGGCCAGTTCCTCGTTGACCGACTGCAGTTCCTCCTTGGAGGTCTCCAGCTCCTCGTTGGTGGACTGCATTTCCTCATTCACCGACTGCATTTCTTCATTGGTCGACTTGAGTTCCTCGGTGGAGGTTCCCATTTCCTCGCGGTAGCTCTGGAGGTACTCCTCCTTGGTCCGCAGTTCCTGTTCGAGGGTGGCGAGACGCTTGGCGTCCGTCGTGACGGGGGCGCCTGCCTCAGGCGCCTCGTCCTCGGGCGGGGCGAGTGGGGTCGAGACTTCCTCCAGGATCACCAGGAACAGGTCAGGCAGCATGGCCCCGCCGGAACTCACCGCCGGTCGCAGGGACAGATTGACGGTGCTGAAATCACCGTTGGTCTTCACCCGGAGGCCCGGATGGTCCACCGGTGCCTTCCGCGCCACTACCTCGGACAAGGCGGCGGTCAAGGCGGGTCGCAGACCCTCCCGGGCCATGGTGAGAATGTTCATGCCCGCGTCGCCCGCGGCCGGTTCCAGGTACCGGCCCGTACGGCCGTAGACGTGCAGAATCTTGCCGCGGCTGTCGACCAGCGCTCCGGCCTGGGCATAATGCGCCAGCAAGGTGTGCTCGGTCAGCTCGCGCAGATTGGCCTGGCCGGGGGTCCCGGCTTCCGCGCGCTTACCTCGCACCGGATGGGCCGCTTCCAGCAAGGGCGGAATGAACGTCGCCAGGGCTGGATGGGCTGCACCGGATGGGTCCGCGATCCGCAGATAGAGCTTGTGTTTGCGGTCCATGGTTGCAAAGAGACTTCCAAAGTCGCCCACCGTTTCGGAACTGCCCAGAAAGAGCACCCCGTTGGGGTTCAAGGCATAGTGGAACAAGGGGATGATTTTTTTCTGCAGGGCAGTGTTCAGGTAGATCAGCAGGTTCCGGCAGCTGATCAGGTGCATCCTGGAGAAAGGCGGATCCCTGATGACGTCCTGCTCGGAGAAGACCAGCAGATCGCGGATGGCCTTGCGGATGCGGTAGGCCCCGTTGTCAGGTTCCTGGGTGAAGAAGTGGGTCAACCGGTCGGCGGAAACATCGGCAGCGATGCTCGCCGGATAGACACCGGCGCGAGCCTGGGCGATGGCCTGGGCATCGATGTCCGTGGCAAAGACCTGCACCCGGAACGGTCGGTCCAGAGTCTGCAGGTGCTCCTGGAGCAGGATGGCAATGGAATAGGCCTCCTCGCCGGTGGAACAGCCGCAGATCCACACACGCACCGAGGCGTCGGCGGGCTTGCCGGCAAAGAGTTGCGGGATGACCTCCTTCTCCAGGGCGGTAAAGCTCTCCGGGTCGCGGAAGAAAGAGGTCACGCCGATCAGCAGGTCGCGGAAGAGCGCCTGAGCTTCGGCGGGGGTCGTCCGCATGAAGCGCAGGTAGTCCTCGGATCGGTCGATCTGGTGGACGGCCATGCGCCGTTCGATCCGGCGGATGAGGGTCTTCTGCTTGTACTGGGAGAAATCGTGGCCGGTATGGTCACGCAACAGGACACAGATTTTTTTCAGGAGGTCATCGGCCGTGGGGGACGGATCGCTCGGCGAGCGGGCCAGGTTGCCGAAGGCATGGGTGGCGTAGGCCATGAGCTGCTTGGCCATATCGGCCGGCGGCAGCACGAAATCCACCAGGCCGGTGGCGATGGCACTGCTGGGCATGCCATCGAATTCCGTGGATTCCAGGGTCTGGGCCATGGCCATGCCACCTTCGCCCTTCACGGCCCGGACCCCCAACGCACCGTCGCTGCCGGTGCCCGAAAGCACGATGCAGATGGCCCGTTCGCGCTGGTCCTGGGCCAGGGAGCGGAAGAAGAAGTCGATGGGCAAACGGAGACCGCGCGGCGCGGATGGCTCCAGCAGCCGGAGGGTGCCATTGAGAAAGGCCATGTCGCGGTTGGGGGGGATGATGTAGGCACAGTTGGGCCGCACCCGCATGCCATCCTTGACCTCAAAGACCTGCAGGTTAGTGTAGCGCTGGATCAGCTCGGAGAGGATGCTCTTGTGGTCCGGGGCCAGGTGCTGGACCAGGACAAAGGCCATGCCGGGATCCTTGTCGGCGGGCAGGCCGGAAAAGAAGGCCTCGAAGGCTGCCAGTCCCCCCGCTGAGGCGCCGATGCCCACCACGGGAAAACCCATTTCCGGGTGCGTGTCCGCGCTATTCGAATCGTCGTCCGGCAGGGCCATGGGCTTGGTTTCAATCGAAGCAAGGGGCGCAGGCGCATCGGGCAAGGATTCAGCCAGGTGGTTCCCGAGGGGCCTCTTCTTTTTGGCGGTCAGGTTGCCTCTCCTTTGGTCCGCTGCCCATTCACCGGAAGGCCTCCATTGAATCCGTAGCAGCACCTGCGATTCCAACGCTCCAACCTGGTTGAGGATACGGCCAGGGTGCACTTCCTGGGAAGAAAGCTGGAAGGGGCCGCCCTTCACTACCCCCCCCCGCTGCGACGGCTGCCGCCGCTACTCGGTCGTAAGTTCGGCGTCGCTCAGCAGGGCCTTTTGGAACCCGCGTTTCCCGCCGATCAAGCCGTAGCTCTTGAGCTTGCGATACAACGTCGCCGACCCGATCTGCAGCTGGTCGGCGGTGTGGGTCTGGTTGCCCTCATTCAGCTCCAGCGCCGCGATGATGTAGTCCTTCTCGATCTCCTCCAGTGGCCGAACCCCCCCCGTGGTGACCATGGGTTTGGGGAAGGCTTGGCGGATCTCTTCGGGCAGATCCTCAACCTCCACGCGCGTGCCGGGGGAGAGGGCCACGGCCCGCTCCATGGCGTTCTCCAGCTCGCGCACGTTGCCTGGCCACTCGTAGCGCAGGAGTTGATGGGCGGCGGCCGGGGCTAGGCCTGAAATCTTGCGCTTCATCCATAGCGCCGAACTGGCGAGTAGAATCCGGGCGAGGGGTAGGATGTCATCCCTGCGCTCGCGCAGGGGCGGCACATGCAGCTCAACCACCTTGAGCCGGTAGTAGAGGTCCTGCCGGAAAGAGCCAGTCGCCACCCCGTGAGCGAGGTCGCGATTGGTCGCGGCCAGGACGCGCACGTCCACCTTCCGGCTTTTGTTTTCGCCGACGCGCCGGATTTCCCGCTCCTGGAGCACGCGCAGGAGCTTCACCTGCATGCCGGGGGAGACCTCACCGATCTCGTCCAGCAGCAGTGTTCCCGTGTTGGCGGCCTCGAACAGGCCCGGTCGGTCGTGGTTGGCGCCCGTGAAGGCGCCCCGCACGTGCCCGAAGAGTTCGCTCTCGAGCAGCGTCTCCGAGATGGCGCCGCAGTTGACCGCGAGGAACGGTCCCGCAGCGCGCGTGGATTCCTCGTGGACCAGGCGCGCGATCCGCTCCTTGCCAGTTCCGCTTTCGCCGGTGATGAGGATGGTGGAATCGAACTGAGCCACCCGGCAGGATAGTTCCACCACCTTGCGCATGGTTGGGCTGATGGCGACGATCCCCATGGGCTCGGTCTTGTTCGGAAGCACATGGAACAGGGCACGATGCTGACCCCGGAGCTTCCGCTCGGACGCCTTCAACGTATCGGTGACCCGGTGGAGCGAGACATCGAGGCACTCCTGGAGGCGGACCGGCTCGCAGAAAGGCAGGTCCCCCGCGCGCTCTTCCCCCCACTCCTCGCGGGTGCGCCCGATGAGGTGGCAGGCCGCATCGCCCTTGCCCACACAGCGATCCTCCAGGACGTAGATGTCCTCGCCGCTGATGCGGCTGAGATAGCCGCTTTGCAAGCCGCAGATGGTCCAACACACGGCCACTTCAGAGCGGCCGAAGTGCAGGAGATGCTGCTCCGCCTCGTAGGAGTCAAGGATCGACAGGCTCTCCCTGGAAAGGCCGTTGTCGGTGTCGGGTCCCACGTGGAAGAGGCCTTCGAGGGCATTGAGGCGGTTTAACGCATTGCGCCATTCCAGGTCGCTGTCCCACTTGAATTGAACCTGCAGGGCCCCGGCCATGCGCCAACCGTGGGCGAAGCCGAACTGGGTGAGCACAGTGCGGGCGGCCGAGACGCCGAAATTTTCCACGAGGTATTTCCGTAACAGCCCCATCGACACCGAATCCAAAAGGATCGCGCGCTGACCCGCGAGGCGGATCATCCCGCCCTCGGGGTCCAGCTCCAGCAATTCCTGGTGGTCCAGCTCGTCGGCACGCATCGAAGACTTCTCCTCCCTCGAATTGACTCAAAGGGTCTTTCATTTTGATAAAGCAAACAAGGCTTTGAACAAATAAAAATACATAAACACTGAAAACAAACCTCGAAAAATTTCGGCGCGGAAGGTGCTTCATCCAAATCCAGGTTGCCAAGCAATGGGGTAGCCGGTGATATCTGATAAACAAAAAAAGGGCTTGGGCAGATTTAACAGCTTTCGTTCGGATGGATCTTGGTTCGAGTTTTCCAGGAAGGGGGGCTGATGCGGGCCAAGCAGGTAGAAAAAGATCGAAGTGACACCCCAACCATGAATCATTCCCGCTCAGGTCGTGCCTGCCCGAACGCTATCTGCAGCTTGTCTTCCACCAGCTTGTCTTCCACCCCTGTCCGGGAGGACCCCATGGATTTGAACATCGGCCTCGAATCAACCACCCGCCAGCGTGTGATCGACGCCTTGCAAAAGCTGCTCGCCGACGAGATTGCGCTGTACCTGAAGACCCGCAACTTCTACTGGAACGTCGACGGCCCCCAGTTTGCCCGGCTGCACATGCTGTTTGAGGGCCAGTACGAGCAGCTGGATGAACTGACGGACCTGGTCGCGGAGCGCATTCGCGCACTGGGCGGCTACGCTGCGGGCTCGATGTACGAATACCTGAGGCTGACTCGCATCCCGGAGATCAATGGCGCTAACCACGCCGATCCGGCGGCGCGCATGGAGCAGCTGCTGTTGAAAGACCACGAGCAGATGGTCCGGGAGCTCCGAACGCTGATCGATGGCTTGGCCGAATGGGACGAGGCCCGGACGCAGGCTTTCGTCCTTGGACTGATGAAACAACATGAACAAATGGCGTGGAAGCTGCGCGCACTCGTCGAGCAGGCCTCATAGTCCCGCCCGAAGAAGAGGGTTCCAGAAAGTGTGATCGCCCATGCCGCAGGTAAAACAATCCAATCGGCGGATCGTACTTGCCTCCCGGCCGCAGGGCCTTCCCACCCCGGCCAACTTCCGCCTTGAACACGGGGCCGTCCCGGAGCTTGGCCAGGGGCAGGTCTTGCTGCGCTCGGTCTTCCTGTCGTTGGATCCCTACATGCGGGGGCGGATGAGCGAGGCCCCTTCCTATGCGCCGCCGGTGGCCGTTGGCGATGTGATGGTGGGCGGCGTCGTGGGCCGGATCGAGGCCTCCCGCCACCCCGATTACGCCGTGAACGAATGGGTGATGTCCCAGGTCGGCTGGCAGGACTATGGGCTATCGGATGGGACGGGGCTGCTCCGCCTGGGCACCTCGGTACCGCATCCCTCCTGGGCCTTGGGCGTGCTGGGCATGCCCGGCTTCACCGCCTACATGGGGCTGCTCGATATCGGCGCACCCAAGGCCGGAGAAACCGTGGTGGTGGCCGCGGCGACCGGTGCGGTGGGCTCGGTGGTGGGCCAGATTGCCAAGCTCAAGGGATGTCGCGTGGTCGGCATCGCCGGCGGCGTGGGCAAGTGCCACTACGCGGTGGAAGGGTTGGGCTTTGATGCGTGCGTGGACCACCGGGACCCTGCGTTTCCTAGGCTGCTGGCGGCAGCATGCCCGGAGGGCATTGATGTGGATTTCGAAAACGTGGGGGGTGCGGTGTTTGATGCGGTCCTGCCGTTGTTGAACCGGGGCGCCCGGGTGTGCCTCTGCGGTCTGATCGCGCAGTACAACGCCACCAGCCCCCCGCCTGGACCAGATCGAAGCCCGCTGCTGCTCGAAACCCTGCTCAAACGGCGCATCCGGATGCAGGGCTTCATCATCTTCGAGGACTATGCGCCTCGCTTTGGCGAGTTTGTCCAGCAGATGACCGCCTGGATGGCCGAAGGGCGCATCCGCTACCGCGAGGATCTTATCGAGGGCCTGGAAAACGCGCCCCTGGCGTTTATCGGCCTGTTTGAGGGCCGCAACCTTGGCAAGCGCGTCGTGCGCGTGGGCCCCAACTGAATGGGCTAAATGCGCTGGCGAAACCACCCGGTGAGGTCGAGCTTTCACGCCAGGCGGCGGGCTGCGCTCCTAAGGTGGGCGCGAGGCGGCTGAAATTCGTCGTATTGAAGGCTCGATTACGTCAATTTGATAGGACCCTTTGACCCCCCATGCCTTAATAAATTGTAAGTATTATAAAATAAAGATATTTATAGGTTGGCTCAAAACGTGCATTGGCTCTTCATGTGGGGATTTGGTGTCCACCGAGGAGAACCGCATGGCTGGCCGTTCCACCGCCGCAAAGAAGTCTGAAACGACCCCCCGGTTCATTAACCGGACGGAAGCTCCCCGGGTGGTCGAACTGCGGAGGGTCACTGACCCACACCCGTGCGAGATCCAGGTCGAAACGGCCTCGGGTCCCAAACCCTGGGGCCAAGGGGCCATGCACCCCCAGTGGGCCGGGCACCACGTAAAAATTCGTCTTTTTTGATCAAGCCTCTATCGAATTGAGGGGGCGCAAGTCATGGCCAAGGCCGGAACCGGCCGAGGTAATCCTTCTTCCTCCAATCCCTCCTCCCTTCTCCCAACCCCCATCCAGGATGGTGAACCATGCAACATTCCCGAGCTTTTCTCCACGCTGCGCTGCTGGCCCCCGCTGCCCTGGTGCTAGTAGCTGGCCTGCCTATTCAGGCCTCGGACCTGGACAGCCGCATCGAGTCCACGATCAAGGGCAGCTACACCTTCAAGGCCTACCTGGCCGCCGATGACATCTCCGTCAAATCCGATGAAGGCGTGGTCACGCTCAAGGGCACGGTGGCCGTGTCGTACCACAAGGCCCTGGCTGAGGAGACCGCTGCGAACACGGCCGGCGTGAAGCGCGTCAAGAATGAGCTCCAGGTAAAGAGCGGAGAGCCCGCCGAGCATTCGGACGGGTGGATCAGCATGAAGGTGAAGGCCGTTCTCATGTTCCACAAGAACGTCAGTGCCACCGGCACGGACGTGGAGACCACCAACGGCGTGGTCACGCTCAAGGGCCAGACCGATAGCCAGGCGCAAAAGGAACTGACCACGGAGTACGTGAAGGACGTGGAGAGCGTGAAGAAGGTCAACAATCAGATGACAGTGAGCGGTGCGAAGCCCCACGGCACCGTGGGCGAGAAGCACGAGAGGACGGCCGGCGAGAAGGTGGATGACGCTTCCATCACCGCCCAGGTCAAGACCAGCTTGCTTTTCCATCGCTCGACCCACGCGCTCACCACCAAGGTGACCACCAGGAACGGGGTGGTCCACCTGTACGGCGAGGCCAACAACGCCGCCGAGAAGCACCTGGTGACCAAGCTGGCCACAGACATCCATGGCGTCGAGCGCGTCCAGAACCACATGAGCGTCAAGTAACCCTCCAGCAGTCCGACCTTTATTTTAAAGGAAATCCTCATGTTATGGACCATTGCCGTCGTGCTTATCGTCCTCTGGGCCCTCGGCCTCGTCAGCGCTTACACCATGGGCGGCTTTATTCACATCCTCTTGATCCTCGCCATCGTCGTCATCCTCATCCGGGTGATCTCGGGGCGACGGGTCCTTTAGCAATCCACCGTCCCCTTTCCCTAAGAACCTAGGAGATCTCCTTGAGCCGCATGCTCCCCTTCGAACCAGTGATCGTGCTGGACGTGATGAGGTTCATGCAACAGGGCCTTGCGAAGGCCCTGGACTCGAGCTCCCAGACCCATCCCCTTGGCCCAATCCGGCGCCCGCCGGGTCTCTCGAAAGGACACACATGTCCTCCTGGAAATTGATCTATCTCATCACCGCCCTCACGCTGCAGGCCCAGCCCAGTGTGGCACCGCAGGGCTCCGTGCCCCTGTACCAGGTAACCGTGGTCCAGAGTTCGGCCAAGGCCATGGACTACAGCCGCCTGAACTCTGACACCTCGATCGGGTTCACGGGCACCGTGCTGGCCCCCACCGCCAAGGGCGAGGCCAGGGTGGCAAGCAAGGCCAAGGCCACCCAGATCAAGGCGAGGTTCGAAGGCCTGCCGGCCGCCAGCGGGTTCGGGTCGGAGTACCTCACCTATGTCCTGTGGGCCGTATCCCCTGAAGGCCGGGCCACCAACCTTGGGGAGATCCTCCTCACGAACGGCCGGGGCAGTCTCAAGGTGACCGAACCCCTGCAGTCCTTCGCCCTGGTGGTGACCGCCGAACCCTACTTCGCCGTCACCCAGCCCAGCGAGGTGGTGGTGCTGGAGAACGCCATGGTCAAGTCCACCGACGCCCAAGTCGCGCTCGTGGATGCGAAGTTCAGCCTGCTTCGGCGCGGGCAGTACCACATGGCCACCAAGCCGGGTGCGCCTGTAGTCATGGATAAGAAGACCCCCTTCGTCGTCTACCAGGCCCAGAACGCCGTTGACATCGCCAGCGCCGCCGGAGCCCAGACCTATGCGCCCGATGCCTTCGCCAAGGCCCAACAGCAGCTGGCTCAGGCGGTGGCCGTGGGAGGCAGTGAGAAGGATCGGACCAAGGCGGCCCGGGAGGCCGTGCAGAGTGCCGAGGATGCCCGCCTGATCACGGTCAAGGCTCAGGACGCAGAGCGCGTCGAAACCGAGCGCAAGCAGGCGCAGGCCAAGATCGACCAGGCCAAGATCGAAGCGGCCGAGGCCGAAGCGGCCAAGGCTGCCGCAGATCGTTCCCGCCTGGTGGCCCAGCAGGAGAATGCCAATCTGAAGAACGAAGCCGTCGTCTCCGCCGCGGCCCTGGCTACCGCTGACAGTTCCCGCCAGGCGGCCATGCAGGAGAACACCGACCTCCGGGAGCGGCTGCGGGAGCAGCTGAATGCCGTGCTGCAAACCCGGGCCACGGCTCGGGGCTTGATCGTGAACATGTCCGGTGTGACCTTCAAGACCAACGAAGCCACCTTGCTGCCCATCGCTCGGGAAAAGCTTTCCAAGATCGCTGGCATTATCCTGGCCCACCCGGGACTGAAGCTGGAATGCGAAGGCTACACGGACAACCAAGGCGGCGACGAGCTCAACCAGCGGCTGTCGGAAAAGCGGGCTCAGTCCGCCCGGGATTTCCTGGTGACCCAGGGCATCTCTCCGGATGCGATCACGAACCGGGGCCTCGGCAAGGCCAGCCCCATTGATACCAATGACACCGCTGCGGGCCGTCTGAACAACCGCCGTGTCGAGCTGGTGGTTTCGGGCGCCGGGATCACCACTGGCACCACTCGTTAGAACGGAACGCGAAAGGAGACGACCATGAGCAGAGAAGAGCTGTCATCCCGAAACGTGGCCTTGCTGAGCTTCATCGCCGGCGCCGCCGTGGGCGCCCTGGTGGTGGCCCTCACCACTCCCAAGACGGGCTCTGAGGTCCGGGGGGGCCTCAAAGCCCTGGGACGGCGCGCCAAGTACAAGCTGGGCGAGATGGGCGAACAAGCCGGTGACGCCTGGGCCGACTCGAAAGATCAGGCCAGCGCAACCATGGCCGACCTCCAACGCGGAATCAAGGAGGTTGCCCACGATCTTCAGAGCTGACCGTCTCACCCCCCACCCAGCGGAGCGCGACTTCGTATCTGGCTGCGGGACCCTCGTGATGGACCTTTTAAACGTACTAAAAATGAGAAGGAGAGCACACCAATGAAAAAGCTATTTGCAGGATGTTTCATGGCATTGCTTCTGGTCGGAACAATGATCGGATGCGGGAAGTGGGATCCCCAGCCCACGTTGACGGCCATCGCCGTCACTCCCGCCAATCCCAGCATTCCCAAGGGCCTGACTCAGCAGTTCACGGCCACGGGCGTCTATTCTGACGGCACGTCCAAGGATGTAACCGCATCCGTGACCTGGACCTCCGCCACCCCGGCGGTTGCCACCATTGTCAGTACGACCGGTCTGGCCACAGGTCTGACCGCCGGGACATCGGTCATGACGGCCACCTCGGGGACCCTTACGGGGACCACGACGCTGACCGTCACGGCGGCGACTTTGAGTTCCATCACGGTCGCGCCCCTGACTCAAAGTATTGTCAAAGGCCTGACCCAACAGTTCGTCGCAACGGGCCACTATTCGGATGGCACCTCGCAGGTCATTACCGCAACCGCAGTCTGGACTTCAGGCACGCCTGCGGTTGCCACCCTGAGCGCGACGGTCAAAGGTCTGGCCACTGGTGTTGCTGCCGGAACCTCGGTGATCACCGCGACCTCAGGCACCTTCTCGGGAACCGCGACGCTGACCGTGACGGCGGCGACCTTGACCTCCCTCACCATCGCACCCCTGCTTCCCAGCATTCCAACGACCTTCACCATGCAGTTCGTGGCCACCGGCACCTATTCGGATCTCACCACCCAGAACCTGACGGCAACCGTCAGCTGGAGTTCAGCCACCTCCACGGTGGCCACCATGAACGCCAATGGCACCGCCGCCAGCGGTCTGGCCACTGGGATCATTCCTGGCACCTCCGTGATTACGGCTACCTTGGGTAGCGTGTCCGGGAACACCACCTTGACTGTGACCAACGCCACGTTGGTGTCCATTGCCGTCACGCCTGCGAACCCCACCATTTACGTGGGCAACAATAAGCAGTTCGTGGCAACCGGGACCTTCTCGGATGCCTCGACCCTGATTCTCACTTCCTCGGCTATTTGGAGTTCAAGCAACACCCTGATTGCCACCATGAACCCCAGCAGTCAGCTCAACAGCGGCCTGGCCACCGGTTTGGCCATCGGAACTTCGACCATCACGGCCACCAAGGGACTGGTTGCAGGTAACACTCTGCTGACTGTCATCGCGGCCCTGCCGCCACCCCCCGGAGCCGGCCACCTTGGCTCAGCCGCCACCTACGGGATCATGGCCACGTCCGCGGTCACCAACACCGGCGCTGGCACCAAAATCAATGGCGACGTTTCTCTGGATCCAGGCACTTCCATGGGTCTGCTGCCAATCCAGGTAACCGGTACCATTCATATCAACGACAGCGTGTCGGCGCAGGCCAGGCTCGACCTGTTGGCCGCATATAACTACTACACGAACCTGCCTCCGGGAACCACGGTTCTGGGTGGCACGGATCTCGGTGGGTTGTATCCCATCAGCATTCCTCCCGGCACCTACACCTCGGATAGCACGATGCTGGTTTCGACCAACATCACCCTGGATGGTGGCGGCAATTCGAATGCCGTCTGGGTCTTCCAGATTGGTTCCTCCTTGACCACGACCGCGAATGTCTCGCTGATCGGCGGCGCGCAGGCCAAGAACGTGTTCTGGGTATGCGTGCAGGACGCCACCGTCGGTGTGAGCTCGACCTTCAACGGAACCATCATTACGGGTCGCGACTGCACCCTCAAGACCGGCGCAACGGTCAATGGCCGCATTCTCGCCGGGGCCATCACGGCTGGAACGATCGCTTTGGACACCAACACCGTTAATGTGCCTGCCCCCTGAGGCATGCCGTATTTGCAGAACGATGAAGGGGAGGCGGGCCACCCGGCCTGCCTCCCTCCCCCGAAAACCCCCGAGATAACCGCCCCACACGATTGCTAAAAGGAGGTACCAAGTGAAAAAAAGTTTCTTATTGATCCCTGTGCTTTTTGCGCTTCCCCTGTCGGCCCAGGTCAAGGAAGGAAGCGTGGAGGTGAGCCCGTTCGTGGGCTACAACCTCTTCACCAAGAACCAGAACCTCAAGGACCATGTTGAATATGGGGGACGGCTTGGTTACAACTTCACCAAGCATTTCGCCCTGGAAGGCAGCCTGGATTTCATCAATACCAATGTGAACGACCGGTCCATCACCACCTACCGCAGCGGGCAGTTCCGCGCCCCCATGGATAAGGTTGATCTCTATTTCTACCAGCTTGATGCGCTCTTCAACTTCAGGCCGGAAGAACGCTTCAACCCCTTCATCGCGGTCGGTTTTGGCGGCGCCCATTACACTCCCAAGATTTCCGACAAGGACATGTCCACGTTCAATGTGGGCGTAGGCGCGAAGGTATGGCTGGCGGAGCACTTCGCCCTCCGGTTCGACCTCAGGGATACCTTCGTCACCGAGGTCTCACCCTTCCAGAAGGGCTACCAGAATGTCAGCGCCACCGTGGGCCTCGTGTTCGCGTTCGGTGGCAGGACCAACAAGGCCGCGGCGGCACCAGAAGTGGTGTACGCTCCCGCCCCGGCCCCAGCCCCGGATCCTGCTCCCGTGGAGAAGGTTATCCCCGTGGTGGCTGATGAACCCGCCATAGTGGAGCCTGTGAAGGCCCTTCCGGCCAAGCCTAATGTCGTGATCCTGACGTTTGAGGACGTTCATTTTGACCTGGACAAGGCGGATCTCCGTCCCGATGCAAAGGCCGCCCTCATGGACAGCATCCGGACCCTGAAACAGCACCCCGAATCCAAGATCCGGGTGGCAGGCTATACCTCCGCTTCGGGCACGCCGGCCCATAACAAGGACCTGAGTGAACGACGGGCCAATTCCGTCAGAACTTTCCTCATCAAGGAAGGTTCCATTGAACCTGAACGACTGAGCATCATCGGCTACGGCGAGAGCCGGCCTGCCGAATACGAAGCAGCCCCCAAGGAACTCCGTTCGAAGGCCGCCCTGGCCAACATGCGGGTTCTTTTTGAAGTGGAAGTGAAGTAGAAGTCTTCAAGGGCAAGGGAAGGGGCTGCATCAAGAGTTCGTTTCCTTGCCAATCTTGAATAGGACTCGGGTTGCCTTTGAGCGCACCCCGATAGTGGACTACTCATTGTTTTCGTTTGGATAGTGATTTTGTGAGGTCAGCCACCATGGATAAACGGAAAGCCTACGAAGAAAAATTTGCGGCGCAGGTCGATGGCTGGGCGGCTCAGCTGGCGGTAATGAAGGCCAAGGCGGCCCAGGCCACAGCCCAGGCGAAGATCGAATACTGCGAGGCCACTGACGAGCTGCAGCACAAACACGATGGAGCCAAGAAAAGGCTGCAGGAGTTGAAGGCTTCCAGCGACGACGCCTGGGAAGACGTCAAAAAGGGCGCGGACAATGCCTGGACTGAGGTGAAAACCGCCTTCAATAAAGCCGCTGCAAAATTTAAGTAGTTTCGATTTGACAGTACGATAAAACCCACGCGGCTTCGGGTCTTTAGATGCGTCTAAAAACCCGAAGCCAGTCGTGGTTTAATGGTGGGAAAGCCACCCGGTCCATCGCTCATGATTTCTGTATTGATGACTGCTGTTCCAATTCTGCTGATAGGACTCGTGCTCTCATGCTGAAAACCAGGAGGTCATATGCCGATCCCGCTTGAGATCACCCTGATCGTGGTCCTTTTAGCCGTGGGCGCCGCGGTGGTGCCCCTGTTGCTCCAACTTCGCCGAACGGCCAAGGAGGCGGAGGTGCTAATGCATTCGGCCAAGGAGGATCTTACTCGTCTCGCGGGGTACGCCCATGCGTTCAACCGGCGAGTGGAGTCCCTCCAGGGTTCCCTGGACGAGTTCGCCGGCTTGGCCCGGGCCCTGGGTGACACCGGCCGGATGGTGAAGGCCTTCCAGGTCCAATGCCAATCCGGATTGGACTCGGCCTCCCGCGTGATCAGCAGTGTCTTGGGTGGGCTTGAAGCCGTGCGGGCCCTGTTCGGACACAAACCCCAACCTCCCCAGTGTGAACAGGAGCCGCCCCGGGATTTCGAAGGGCAGTAAGTCCTGGCGGGGAGTACTAGGGGTGGGGACAGTTAGGTGCAAAGTGAGGGATTGAAGAGGGATCGCATGGCTTGCCGCTGGAATCCAAAGGATAGGCAACAGAAAGGAACCCTTTGACCTTATGTATTCAAAAGCGTCCATTTGCAAGGTCTGTTCCAAGAGGGTTCTAGACGAGCAATTGGATATGAGTTTTGGGGGCCTAGACGATCAATGTATTTATTGTCTGCTAGAGCTGTTGCTGGAAGAACTTAAACAAAATAAAGGGAAAGAGAAAGACCTTCTGGCTGCCTTGGAACTTTCAAATCATTTCCATAAGGAATTGGAAATTTTGTATGAAGTGGCCATAAGGGATAACGAGGTCAAGTCACATGAAATACATGCATTGAGGGAAGAACTGTCGGTGTTGAGGTCCCGTCTTAAATTCAAGACCGATTTAAACGACCTGATAGAGTAGTCATTTTGCAAATAAGCATGGCGCCGATTGACGCGCGCTAAAGCAGGCGCCCGAATAGCCGGGCGGTGAGCTCTTTCAGCCGGAGCAGCAGCGACCTGTGCTTCCAGCGGTTGAGTTCGATGGCATCGGAGGCCGCCATGTCCAGGGCGTAGGCGCCTTGCATCTGCTGGGCGAATTCGCGGCCCAGAATCACCGCGTTGATTTCATCGTTGTCGAGGGCGCTGCGCCAATCGAGGTTGCTGGAACCCACGCAAGACCAGACCCCATCGATGATGGCGGTTTTCACATGCAGCAGGGCACCGCGGCGTTCATAGATTTTCACGCCTCCCTTCAGCAGCTCCGTGAAATGGGAACGCCCGACGTAGAAGGCGAAGTTCGAATCGGAATGGCTCGGCAGAATCAAGCGGACGTCCACGCCGCGTTTGGCGGCGTCCAGCAGGGCCTGGACCAACTGCGGGTCGGGCACGAAGTAGGCATTGGTGATGTAGACCTGCTTTTCCGCGTTGGTGATGGCCGAGATGAGGGTCAGGTAGATCAGGCTGAAGGGGTCGTTGGGCCCGCTACCGATGGCGCGGACGATTTCTTTCCCCTGCGCCGTGATCCCAGGGAAGTAGGCCTTGGACGCCAGCGGCTTGCCACGCTGCTTTTCCCAGGTTTGCATGAACAGCTTCTGAAGCTCGCCGACCGCCGGGCCCTCGACCTGAATGTCGGTATCGCGCCACCCCCGTTTCGGGTCCAGTGGGTCCGATTTCCGGTCCTCTTGATCCCCCCCGCTGGCGGATCCCCTCGAATAGGTGTTGCTGATGTTGATGCCGCCCATGAAGGCCGTGCGTCCATCCACCACCAGCAGCTTGCGGTGATCGCGATGGTTGAGCTTCCAAGGCCGGTTCACCGCCAGGGGATTGACGGGGTTGAATTCGAGCACCTGGATGCCGGCTTTCGCCAGGCGGTCGAAGAATCCTTTGGGCGTGCCGAAAGCGCCGATGCTGTCATAGATCAAGTTGACCTGAACCCCTTGGGCCTGTCGCTCGATCAGCAGATCCGCGAACTTCTGTCCCACTTCGCCATCTTCGACGATGTAGGACTCCATGTTGATGTGGTCTTTCGCCTGCCTGATGGCAGCGAACATGGCCTGGTACGTGGCTGGGCCATCCTGCAACAAGGTGACCTTGTTGCCAACCACCAGCGGACTGCCACTGATGGTCTGTTCGAGGGCGATCTGCTTGTCCAGGATGTCGAGGTTGCCTGAGGTGCGCTTGAGTTCCGCGATGATGGCGGCGCTTCGCTTCTCTGACAGCGGACCATAGGCATTCTTGAACTGCGCAGACTGAGCGACGTAGCGCTTGGTCAAGAACTGGGTATCGGGCAGTTTGGCGCAACCGACCGCGATCAACAGGCAGTAAGCCGCTGCAATGGCGGTTTTCAGTGTACGAAAAAACATGGGCCTCCAGGACCAAGCCCAGACCGGGTGTGCAATCGTCGCACGGAGTCCTCACCTTCCTCAACCATGGGCCTTCGCTCCAGGCGACGCAAGGCATCGGTCCTTCTTATTGAAAGGCGGGCTATTTCATCTTGATTGAGCCAGCCGATCCATCTGCGCCAGGCTATGTTCAAACCTTAATAACAAACACGCTTGAAGGATGGAATAAAAAATGCAACCCCTCTTGAAGATGGCACACGCCGTCCCTTAAGGGAGGCCGCCTTGCTCGATCCCTCCTTCATCCCCATCACCCCAGAGCCGAGCCCGACATCAAGGAGGGTGCGCACCCATGTGTGCGTGACGTTGTCTCTTCCCTTCGAGCTCGATTGCATGAATTACAAGGTGCTGTTGCCTGTCCTAAACGACGCAGCCAAATAGCTTTGAACCTATCCATTGAATGGGAGTTCCGCCATGCGCTATCGACTTGGGGCACCGATGATGATGATCGTAGTGGGCGCTGTGACGGCCGCCCCGGCCCAGGTGAGCATTGGGATTGGACTGCCAAGTGTGAGCATCGGCATCAACCTAGGGGGCTACCCGGACCTCGTTCCCATGCCGGGCTACCCGGTCTACTATTCGCCGCGCGTGGATTCGAATTATTTCTTCTACGACGGCATGTACTGGGTTTACCAGGGGGACGAATGGTATGCGAGTTCCTGGTACAACGGTCCCTGGGGACAAGTGGAACCGTATTACGTGCCAGAGTTCGTCCTGCGCATTCCCGTGCGCTACTACCGGCGACCGCCCGAATTCTTCTATGGCTGGCAGCGGGATGCCGCGCCCCGCTGGGGCGAGCATTGGGGCCGGCCCTGGGAGGAACGCCGGAGCGGGTGGGACAGGTGGGATCGCAGCGTGACATACAGGCGTGCGGAACTTCCCGTTTACCAGCGGCAGTATGCCGGGGACCGGTATCCCGGAATCGACCAGCAGCGGGAACTTCATAGCCAGAATTATCATTACCAACCAAAAAATGCCGTGGTGCGAGAGCATTATCAGCAGCAGAAGATCCAGGCGCCAACTCCCCGTGAACGGGCAAGGCCCAGTGAGCCCCAACAGAGAAACCCCAGAAGGGAAGAACCTCAGCAGCGGAACCCGAGGCAGGAAGAGTTTCAGCAGAGGAACCCCAGAAGGGAAGAACCTCAGCCGCGGAACCCAAGGCAGGAAGAGTTTCAGCAGCGGAACCCGAGGAGGGAAGAACCCCGGCGTCCCAACCCATCACCGGCACCCGAGCAGCGGGGACACGAGATCCAACGCCCAGAGGCGCTGAGGGGACAGGAGCGAGGCCGCGAAGATCGGGGGAATCCGCGCGAATCCAACCGAGGCCAGGGACCGGAGCCGAAGAGAGATCGCGAGAAGGGCGAAGAACGGCCTCACTGATCCGACTCCGTACCGTTGGCACGGGGGGTGGCAGACGCGGAGCCAAGCCTTGCCAGCTTGGCTCCGCTTGCGTGTCGAGGCGCGCGAACCGGGCCACACCGGTTAGGGAGTTGCGGCTGCACCTGTGGGAAGAAGACCGCGGGCGGGCCTTCCTGGGAATCAAATGACCCGCGAGCGACAGTGTTTCGGAACCTTCGATTTGAACGAGAAGATACTTCATCTTGATGGAGCAAGGTGACTGTTTGGAAGTTAGTGCCATTTAAGTTATTGATAAATAACAAAAACATAAATTGGAATGGAACCTGCATCTTTTGACCTGTGGCGCGCGCAGCCCGCCCAGGAGAAACGCATGCCAATCACCGATCCCACCCCTCCCAAGCCCAGTCCTCCCAAGCCTGATGCGAACCCTCAGCCTAAGCCCGAGCCTGACCCTTCCAAGATTGGAGAGAACCCAGCGATCGGCGACCCGAATCCTAAAGAGGTCCAGGTGGAAAGGGCTTCGGCCCCCAAACCCGGTCAGGCCGATCTACCCAAGTCCGGGCCCAAGTCGGATGCTCAGCAGCATCAGCAAAAGTCGGGTCATGGCCAGCAGCGTGGGACGAAACCTCATGGCCCCCGCAAATAGCGGCGTGATGACAAGACCACACCGTTGATATAACGACTCGCTCTTTGAAGCAACCCAAGCCATTCCAACGGACCGGAACCCGGATGGAATCTGTTGCTCTGGGCCCCACCCAAAGCGGCTCTGGACGATGGTTTGCGTTGCTCCTCCTCCAATGATTTGGTTCCGACCTAGAAGTGGTGAAACATGCGACATTCCCGCATCTTCCTCAACGCAGCCTTGCTGGCCCCTGCGGCCTTGATCCTGGTCGCCGGCCTGCCGATCCACGCCTCGGATCAGGACAGCCGCATCGAATCCACTATCAAGAACAGCTACAACTTCAAGGCCTACCTGGCCGGTGACAACCTCTCCGTCAAATCCGACGACGGCGTGGTCACGCTCAATGGCACCGTGGCCCTCTACTATCACAAGGCCTTGGCGGAGGAGACTGCCTCGAACACCGCCGGTGTGAAGAGTGTGAAGAATGAGATCGAGGTGAAGACCGAGCAGCCCGCCGAGCGTTCCGACGGGTGGATCACCATGAAGGTGAAGGGCGTTCTGACCTTCCACAAGAACGTCAGCGCCACTGATACGGACGTGGAGACGAACGGGGGCGTGGTCACGCTCAAGGGGAAGGCCAACAGCCAGGCCCAGAAGGAACTGACCACGGAGTATGTGAAGGACGTGGAAGGTGTCAAGGAAGTCAGCAATCAAATGACGGTGAGCGGCGAGCGACGCCGCGCGACCGTCGGCGAGCAGGTTGACGACGCCTCGATCACCGCGCAGATTAAAACGAGCCTGCTGTTCCATCGCTCCACCCATTCGCTGGCCACCAAGGTGTCGACGAAGGACGGCGTGGTTCACATCTGGGGCGAGGCCAGCAACGCCGCTGAGCGGGATCTGGTGAGCAAATTGGCCACGGACATCAACGGCGTGAAGCGCGTCGAGAACCACATGAATGTCAAGTAGACCCGAACAAGCCCACCTTTAAAGGAAATCGCCATGCTATGGACCATCGCTGTTGTCTTGATCATTCTCTGGGCCGTGGGCCTCGTCAGCGCCTACACCATGGGTGGCTTCATCCACCTTCTACTGATCCTCGCCGTCATCGTCATCCTCATTCGGGTGATCCAGGGTCGGCGGGTCCTATGAAGCCCCCGGTCCGCTTTTTCATCCCACCCCCCAACAGGAGCGTCACCATGAATCAACCTTCATCATCTTCCCGGACCACGACCCTGCTGGCCTTCCTGGCCGGTGCCGCCATCGGTGCCGTGGTCATCGCGCTCATCACACCCAAAAAAGGCTCCGAGGTCCGCGACGATCTTGCAAACTTGGGCAACCGTATGAAAGGCAAGTTCGACGATCTCGCCCAGCACGGCTCTGAGGCTTGGAAGGAGGTCAAGAAGGGCGCCGGTCGTGCGAGCGCGGAGCTGGAGCAGGGCGCCAGCGAGGCTGCCGAGGAATTCCGGTCCTGATCTTTGGCCCCGCCACCTTCTAGGAAGCGGCGTGAGTCGGCTAAATTTTTACACCCTCACATCCCTATTTTAAACCACTAACTATCTACAGGAGCTTCACCATGAGCCAGGAAACCACCTCCTCCCGCAATACCACCCTGCTGGCGTTCTTTGCCGGCGCCGCCATTGGTGCCGTGGTCGTCGCGCTCACCACGCCCAAGAAGGGTTCCGAGCTGCGTGAGGATCTCGTGAAGCTCGGCAACCGCGTGAATGGCAAGATCGGCGAGTACGCCCATCAGAGCTCCGCTGCCTGGCAGGACGTCAAGACAGGCGCCGCCATGGCCCGCGAAGATATGAAGCAGGGCTTCAGCGCCGCCGCCAGGGACCTCCGCGGTTGACCTTGAACCCTCTCCCCTAAGGGCGGGCCATCATCCGATGGCAGACCCCCCCGCTTCGCCTCCTGCTTCGGGCCGCGAGTCGTGGGGGGAGCCCTTAGGGGCTGTTACGGAATAACCATCGCTTTGAACGCCATTCCGTTACGGCCTCTTATGCCGTTCTCGCCCTAGGAGAGAAGGGTGGTTTTGTGACGACGGCCTACCTGGATACCTCACGCACACCAGTACCTAAGGGCTCCAAGACGCCCCTGGGAGCAGAAAGGGTCAGCCATGAAAGCGCTTGTATTTAAGGGGCCAGGCAAGCGATTCCTGGAGGGCAAACCAACCCCGGTCGTTGGGCCACTCACGAAAGCCATCGTCAAACTCAACCACCAACTTGCCTTGGACAGAGTCGTGAAGGTGCTCCGACACATTTGGTAATGCCAGGGTGGAACGTGCTTTGGGAAGGTTCATCACGACTAGGACAGCGGCTTTCAGGTCCGTCAGGTGGTGACCGCCAAGCTTGCGCTTTCAGAGGAATTCCCTCATGACCAAGCCTGCCATGAAGCCGGATGCTCCCTTCTGGCAGCTCCCGGTGGCGGGGCTCCTGGAACAGGTGGTGGCTGGCTCCGACGGACTGACCCGTGCCGAAGCGGCCGCGCGCCTGGCCCAGTTCGGTCCCAACCTGATTCATGGGGAAAAGAAACGGGCGCTGGTCCTGCAATTTTTGGCCAAATTCCGCAACCCCCTGGTGATCATCCTCCTGGTCGCCAGTGCCCTCTCCGCGTTCACCGGTGACAAGACGAGTTTCTACATCATCGGCGCCATTGTCCTTATTAGCGTGACGCTGGACTTCGTGCAGGAATACCGGGCCGGACAGGCCGCGGACCGACTGCGCCAGTCCGTGGCGGTCCGCGGCCAAGTGCTGCGGGATGGCAAACCCTTGGAGATCCTATTGGCCGACATGGTGCCGGGTGATGTGGCTCTCCTGGCCGCTGGCAATCTGGTGCCCTGCGATGGCCGGGTGCTGGAGGCCAAGGACTTTTTCGTCAACCAGGCGCTGCTCACCGGGGAACCCTATCCGGTGGAGAAGGCCCCCGGGGAAGTGCCGGCCGGCACCGAGATCCTCGCGGCCGGCAACACCGTTCTGATGGGGACCTCGGTGGTCAGCGGCAGCGCCAAGGTGTTGATGTGTCGCACCGGGCAGAGCACGGCCCTGGGCGAGATTGCCGACACCCTGCTGGCCAAGGCCCCGCCCACCGCCTTTGAAGCGGGAACCCACCAGTTCGGGATCCTCATCATGCGCATGACGATCCTCCTCCTCCTTTTTGTCCTCCTGGTCAACGCCTTCTTCCACCGCCCCTGGCTGGAATCATTCCTGTTCGCCGTGGCCCTGGCGGTGGGACTGACCCCCGAACTCTTGCCCATGGTGGTGTCCGTGACCCTGTCGCGGGGCGCGCTGCGCATGGCTGCCAGCAAGGTGATCGTCAAGCGGCTGGCCTCGATCCTTAACCTGGGGAGCATGGATGTCTTCTGCACCGATAAGACCGGAACCTTGACCGAGGCTCGCATCCACCTCGAAAGCCACCTGGACCCGCTGGGCCGGGACAGTCAGCGGGTCATGGAGTTGGCCTACTACAACAGCTTTTTCGAAACGGGGCTGAAAAGTCCCCTGGATGACGCCATCCTCGAACACAAGGACATCGACACCAGCGGCTGGAAGAAGATTGATGAAGTGCCCTTCGATTTCGAGCGCCGCCGGGTGTCGGTGCTGCTTGATAACGGCACGACCCGGCTGCTGGTGGTCAAGGGCGCTCCCGAAGACATCCTGCGCCTCTCGGTCAGCTACGGGCTGGCGGGCGAGGACCAACCGCACCCTCTGGATGCCGAGGCCCTCAAGGGGATCAACGGACATTTTGAAAGCCTCAGCAAGGATGGTTTCCGGGTCCTGGGGATCGCCTCGCGACAGGTGGCCCTGGACCACCCCCACGCCGTGGTGGGCGATGAATCCGAACTGGTTTTCGCGGGGTTCGCCGGCTTCCTGGATCCGCCCAAGGCGAGCGCCAAGGCGGCCCTAGCGGGTCTGGCCGCCGATCGAGTCGCGGTCAAGATCATCACCGGCGACAACGAGTTGGTGACGAAGCACGTGTTTACGCAGCTCGACCTCCCGGTCACGGGCGTGCTGACCGGGGCGGAGATCGAGAAGATGGACGATCATGCCCTCGCCGCGCGGGTGGATGGGGTCAACCTCTTTTGCCGCGTGGCCCCAGCGCAGAAGAACCGGATCATCCTCGCGCTGAAGCAACGGGGCCACGTGGTGGGCTACCTCGGCGACGGGATCAACGACGCGCCCTCGCTCCATTCGGCCGATGTCAGCATTTCCGTGGACAGCGCCGTCGATGTGGCCAAGGCTGCGGCGGACATGATCCTCTTGGAGGAGGATCTCGGCGTGCTCCATGCCGGCGTCCTGGAAGGCCGGCGCACCTTCGGCAACATCATGAAATACGTCATGATGGGCACCAGCTCAAACTTCGGGAACATGTTCAGCATGGCGGGGGCCTCGCTCTTCCTGCCCTTCCTCCCCATGCTGCCGGTGCAGATCCTGCTCAATAACCTCCTCTACGATGTCTCCGAACTGCCCATCCCGCTGGACCGGGTGGACGACGACTACCTGAGCCGTCCCCACCACTGGGACATGACCTACATCCGCAACTTCATGCTCATCATCGGCCCCATCAGTTCCGTCTTCGACTTCCTCACCTTCTTCATCATGCTGGCGGTCTTCCATGCGGGCGAGAAGCTCTTCCATACCGGCTGGTTCATCGAATCCATGGCGACGCAGGTGCTCGTCATCTTCATCATCCGAACCCGCCTGAACCCCTTCAAGAGCCGCCCCAACCCCTGGCTCGTGGCGTGTTCCCTGGCGGTGGTGGCGGTGGCCGTTCTGCTCCCGTTCACTCCGGCGGGCGTGCATCTCGGCTTCGTCTCGCCACCCTTGCTCTTCTTCCTCTTCCTCGGGGCCATGTTGGTCTTCTACCTGTTCGCAGTGGAGGGGATGAAGCAATGGTTCTACCACCGCTATTCCGCAGTATGACTTTGACCGTGGCCCCATGAAGGATTCGCTATGACGACCAAGGGGAACAAAGTGGTGCTGGAACTGGAGGCATTGATCAAGATACGCCACCGGGAAGGTAACTTCGGCGAGGCGATCGCCCAGGCTTACCCCGTGAAATCATCGGAAGAAGGGTGAGTAGCATGATGATTCCCCAGGAACTTGAGGCCTTCCGGCCCATGCGGGTGGCGGTGGTGGTGGCGCATCCGGACGATGAAATCCTGTGGTGCGGGGGGCTGCTCCTCAGCCATCCCGAGTGGTCCATTTTCGTGGCCGTTCTTTGCCGGAGCAGTGATGCCGACCGAGCGCCCCGCTTCGCCCGCGTGCTGCAGCGCCTCGGCGCCCAGGGTGCCATCGGGGATCTGGAGGATGGCCCCGGACAGCCTCCGCTCCCCGACGAAACCGTGGCCGAGGCCGTTCTGGCCCTGCTTCCGGCAGGGGATTTCGACCTGATCCTGACCCACTCGCCCCGGGGGGAGTACACCCGGCACCTGCGGCATGAGGAAGCCTCCCGGGCTGTCTGGTCCCTCTGGAACAAGGGACTCCTGAAGTCCGCCAGCCTATGGGTGTTCGCCTACGAGGATGGCGGTCGAGCGTACCTCCCGCGGGCCCAGAAGGATGCGTCCTTCCGGATCACCTTGTCTGAGGCCGCCTGGGCGGAGAAACGCCACCTCATGTTGAATACGTACAATTACGGTGAGGACACTTGGGAATCCAAGACCCTCCCCCGGGAGGAGGCCTTCCGCTGCTTTGACGATCCTGGCTCCGCCGCCCCCTTTTTCAGCGGCCATGGTCCCTTATGAAAATCCTCGTGCTCTATGACTACCCGCCCGCACCTGGGGGTCTGGCCACCCAGGGGGACCTGCTGTACCACGGGCTCCTCCAGATCGGAGTGGAGGCCCGGGCCGCCCACCTGAAATCGGACCTGGAAAAGGAGTGGTACTACCGCTGGTTCAAGCCGGACGCGGTGGTGGGGGTGGGCTTCTGGGGTGACTTCCCGGATATCGTGGGCCACCCGGAACGGTTCGGAATGCGGGCCGTGCCCTGGCTGTTGGCCGATGGCTATGTGGCGAACTACCGCCACGAACTCAACGAGATGCCGCTGATCCTGGTGACGGCGGACTGGGTGCGGGAAACCTACGTCCGGGATGGCATTCGCGGGGATCACATGGTCACGCTTCCCGTGGGCTGCGACACGGAAGCCTTCATCCCGAGGGAACTCAATGATCCCAAGGTGCAGGCCATGCGCGAGATCCTCGGCGTCAATCCGGACCAGCTCATGATTCTCACCGTGGGTGGGGATGCGGCTTCCAAGGGGGCCCGCGAGGTGATGGAAGCCCTCGCCCGGGTCACCCAGGAGGTGCCCGACTGGCGCTACGTCTGCAAGGTCTGGCCCCAGCCCCGGACCGCAGTCCAGAACCGGCTGGACGCGGAACTGGCGGAGCATCTGGGGATTGCGGACCGCGTGAGCTTCCCCACCCATCGGGTATCCCGAAGCCTCATGCCCTATCTGATCGCCGCCTGTGATGTCTACGCGGCCCCCTCGCGACTGGAGGGGTTCGGCATGCCCCAGGTGGAAGCCGGGGCCTGCGGGAAACCCGTGATTGGGATCCGGGCCATGGCCATGTTGGATACGCTGGTCCACGGCGAGACCGCCTTGCTGGCGGGCGTGGCCGAGACGATCCACATCAACGAGGCGGTGCTGGGTCCTGAATCGGGTTTCGAGCCCGGCCATCGGGTCATCTTCGATCCGCCCCGGGTGTCGGACTACCGGGCCGATGTGGGCGACATTGCAACCTATCTGCGGACCCTCCTCAACGACGCGCCGCTCCGGCAGCGGATGGGAGAAGCCGGCCGCCGTCGCGTGGTGGAGCGCTTCGATTACCGGCACGTGGCCCGGCGGCTCGTGGAGATCCTGTCCGAAGAACTTGGGCTGGTCTGAGATGACGCCTGCGTGCGCGACCTCCATCCAGAACGCCAAGCGGGCCGCGCTGGAGGTCCTGCTCCACAACGCCAAGGGCCCCTTTGACGGCCTGCCCCGCACGGCGGGCTGGGGCTATCCCGAGCCCTACACGCGGGATCTCCTCATTTCCGCGCTGGGGATCCTGGCCTCCGGGAATCAGGAGCTGTTGGTTTCCCTGAAGCGCGTGATGGCGACCCTGGTCCGGCACCAGAGCCCCCGGGGGCACATCCCGTCCCTGGTGCATGATCCCGATGATCGTGGGGCCAGCGACACGACGCCGCTCTTCCTCCTGGTGCTGGGGATCCTCCGGCGTGTCACGGGCGAAGCGACCTATTTGGAACGCCCGGCTGGGAAGGCCCTGCGCTGGATGGACTACCAGACCACGGATGACCGGGTGCTGGTAGCCCAGCAACCCACCAGCGACTGGCGGGACGAACACTGGGTGCTGGGACATGGCCTGTTCGTGAACACGCTGGTCCATGGCTACCTGAAAGGCCTGGGGTTCGAGGAGCGGGCGAGGGAGCACCAGGAGGCCGTCAACGGTCCCGACAATGGCGTGGACCGCAGCCATCCGGTATCGGGTTTGGTGGTGCGCGGACGGCCCACCTATGCCATGTGGTCCTACAAGGTGCTGCGCGACGAGCGTTGCGATCTGCTGGGCAACAGCCTGGCCATCCTCACGGGGCTGGCCTCGCCCACCCGGGCCAGTCGCATGGTGACGTGGATCGAGGCCGAGTGCGAGGCGATGCGGTCCCGAGGGGAACTGGCCCTGGAACTTCCGCCCTGTTTCTTTCCCTTCGTCCTGCCCACGGAGGTGGACTGGCATCCCCGGTACGAGCTGTACAACCTTCCGGGCCACTACCACAATGGCGGCGTCTGGCCCTTCGTCTGCGGGTTCTACGTGGCCGCCCTGGTGGCTGCGGGCCGCCAGCGCCTGGCCGAGGAGAAGCTGCTGGCCCTCACGGACCTGGTGAGGCCCGCCCGGAAAGCCCAAGTGGCCTACGGTTTCAACGAGTGGTTTCGGGCCCAGGACGGCCTGCCCTCGGGGCAGGACTGGCAGACTTGGTCCGCCTCCATGTACCTCTACGCCGCCGCCTGCGTGAAGCAGGGTAAGGCGCTGTATTTCTGAAGCGTGGCAGAGGCTGGGCGTGAGTCTGAACCTTCCGTTCACGCTACCGCATGGTCCTGCACATCCTCCAGGATCCGGACCAACTCCTGAACCTCCGCCGGCTGGAAGACGCCCTCGATGCCGAGGCTGTGCTGGTCAGTGAAGGGGCTTTCGTAGAGCAGGCCTGGGTCCATGACGCCGCGCTGAGTGAGGTGGTCGATCATCAGGTCGATGAACTCAAGCTGGCAGGCGTTCAGAGTTCTGCCACTGACGAAGCCGTTGAAGGCCGCCTTGGCGGCGTCCCGTTGGAGGCCTACCAGGGACCGGATGAAGAGGCCGAGGCCATGGCACTCAGCCTTGGCCTTGGCCAGTTGATCCGGTGCACCGAGGCCAGCACCGGCCAGCATCCGCTCCAGCTCCGCCAGGTCCATGGCGGTCAGCGGCTGATTGGTCCGCAGGCGCTGGATGGCGAAGTGGGTTTCGTGCTCCAGGAGGAACTGCCGGACCTTGGCCTTGAACTTCTCGGGATCGGTCCCGACCGTGAACCCGCCGATGTCGATCATCCGGGGGACGCCCAGTTCATCCTCGAAGTCCGTGTAGAGGATGGCCCGCTGGACCTTCTCGATCAGCTTCACCAGGCCCCGGAGCTTCAGCCGCACCTGTTCGAGCATGGGCAGCGTGGCGCCCTCCCACCAGGGATCGGAGGCCAGGTCCAGGATCAGGGGCATCTCGGCGGCGATCATGGGGATGTTCCCCATCTCGCTCAGGGAGCCCGCAAGGGCCTTCATCTGGTCCGCAAGGGCGGCAAAGGTGAGCGGACTCGCCTGCGCGGCAAGCCCCCCGAGGTTGGTGAGCCCCTGGCGGAGCTGGTCGTAAAGCACCGGGACAAGCTCGTCGTCGCCGTCCGGGCCGCCTTCGACCAGGCATGGCCCGTGGAGGATCTGGAGACCGCGCGCCCTGAGATTCTGGACGGTCTTCTGGATGGCCTCGGCCCCGACCTTCAGGAGGTCGTTGCTCGGCTCTACCATCGCGCCAAGTGGGCAAGCGACCGCCGAGCTGAATGGGCAAAGCTGGAGGGTGAAGGCAAGGAACTGGAGGAGCCGGAGCGCCGGTTAAAGCAGCGGTTCGACGCCATGATCCGGGCCTATCGAGGCAAGACCCAGGACACCTACACGTTGTCGGTCTTGGCCCTGGAGGGCTTCCTGCCCGGCTACGGGATGACTCAGGGTGGCTGCCGCTTTGAGTTCCACGGCGCCGACTCGAAATCCGCCAGCCGAGACCTCTCCCTGGGGCGCGGTTTGGCCCAGGGCGTCCGCGAGTTCGTGCCGGGAAATTTGATCTACGCAATGGGAGAGCGCTTCAAGGTTGTCAGCTACCGGATGAGCCCCAAGCCCGAGGACCGGACCGCCGAGCGGTTCGAGATCGGCGTGGACCCGGATGCCCCGTTCCTACGACTGCCTGGTCAGGCCGGTAAACTCGGCGTGGCCGCCGCGACCCCTCATGCCTCCGTGGATGCCATCCCCATGTCCGACGGTAGCCTGGACCACGCCAGCCGCATCACCGACGACGAGTCCATGCGGTTCGCCTTGCCTGTGGACCTCCACGCCAGCCAGTTGGAGAACGTCCACAACGGTGGCGCCACATACACGGCCCCAACCGGGCTTCAGCTCCAGCTTCTACGTCAGCAGAAGCTCCGACTCGTCAACCTGGGGCCCGCCAACCTGTCACGTCAGGGCGAATGGGGCTACCCCATCTGCACGGTGTGCGGGGCCGCCAGGAGTTCGATGTCGTCGGACGCGGAGAAGTTGTTGTTCGTCGAGACCCACCAGAAGTCATGCGGCCAGGTGCCGGTCCCACGAGCGCTCTACGCCGACGTTCGGGTGGATGGTCTACGCCTACGTGGTCAGGCTTCCATGGCGGACGCCGCCAACTTGTGTGAAGCCCTCCTGCTTGGTGCCAGGGATCTCCTCGACATGGGAGAGCGGGATCTGACCTGGGTGGGCATCGCCCAGGACGACGGCGCCTGGGAAGCCTTCGTCTACGACCCCATGCCCGGCGGGTCGGGGGTCCTCGACGAGATCCTGGACCGATGGGAGCAGGTGCTGGATGGGGCCACGGAACGTCTTCATGGATGTCCGGAAGCATGTGCGACCGCCTGTTACGAGTGTTTGAAGAACCACTCCAATGCGTTCCATCAGCCCTACCTGGACAGGGTGAAGGCCGCCGACCTGCTGGCCACATGGCGGGGCCTGAAGGTGCAGAACACCATCGAGCCCGCGACCGGGGACATGCCGACCAAGGGCCAGCCGCACCACTCGAAGGAGCAGGTCTTCCTCCTGGCGCTCCAAGAGGCCGGGCTCGTCGGTGACGACGGCCCCGAACTGAACGCGAAGCTGGACCTCGGGGATGGCATCGTGACCTCCCCGGACGCCCTCTACAGGAACAAAAAGGTTGCGGTCTACCTGGACGGCATGTCCGCCGGGCTGCACGGGAATCCGAAGACCCAGCAGACGGACGCGATGACCAATCGCATCCTGAAGATGGAGGGCTATCACGTGCACCGCATCCCCTGGAGCGCCCTCAGCGACCCCACGGGGAAGAAGCAGCACATGGAGGCCATTGGCCATAGCCTGCATGGGTGAGGACAGCTCTCGGGCAGGACATGCCCTGCGGCCATCACCACGGGCTGCTACTCACATTGCCTAGGTGCACCACAGGGGGTGGTGTAGGAGGAAATGCGAGTTTGAGTTCAGGATTCGACCGACGCCTTTAGTCCCACCCTGTGCACCCGAGAACCAGGACGTCCCGGTGCCGGTTTTGAGCACCGTTTGAGCACGGGCCCAAAAATGAAAAAAGGCCAGAACCTTAAGTTCTGGCCTTGCTGGGGTTGTTTGGTCGGCGCGAGAGGATTCGAACCTCCGACCCCTACCACCCCAAGGTAGTGCGCTACCAGGCTGCGCCACGCGCCGTGAACCTTTGACTGTAGAACGGGCGGGGGCCTGCGTCAAGGCTTGGGTGGTGCCGACAGGCGT
>JANYAS010000115.1 GCA_025361205.1 Holophagaceae bacterium | reverse complement strand
GCTCCTCGGCGTCAGCGCCCTTGAACGATGAACCACATCGCCCTGCGGGCCCTTCCTTGATGAGCATCCCGCCTGGCATCGTCGCGGCACGCGGGGGTTTTGGGACAGGCTCGTCCGGGAACCAGGCCGCGCCCAGGGTTTGGAGGGGCTCCAGCAGGGGCCCCAGGGGCCGTTCGAAAAGCCTGGCCTCACCCTCCAGGCGGATCGGTGCCTCGGCGCAAAGGGCCAGCCAGGGCAGGAGGAACCGCAGGGTGGTGCCGGAGGCGCCGAGCCACAGGGGCGCTTCGGCACGGGGTCTCTGGCCTCCTTGCAGCCGCCAGATTCCTTCGCGCTCCTCCAGGGGGAAGCCCAACCCGCATAGGGCTTGGCGCATCCACCGGGTGTCCTCGGCTTCCAGGCCCCCTTGAAGCGTGCTCATCCCGGGCGCCAGGGCCGCGAGCAGCAGGGCCCGGTTGGTGACGGACTTGGATCCTGGGATCCGCACGGCCCGCAGGGCCTCGCCAGGACCGAGGTGGCTGTCTTGAGATAGTGACAAAGGCATGAGGCAGGGTGCCGTGAGACGGCCCAGACCGCAAGAACAGATCAGCTGATGTTCTCGAAAATGGGCTTGGAGATGCGCTTGTCCGTCACTTGGGTCCACTTGTAGGCGCCGTAGAAGTCAATGGTGCGCTTGTACCGGAGCGTGATGGTGCAGGTGCCCACATCCCCACTGCCCGACTTGGTCACTCGGATGGCGTTCTTGGTGGAGAGGGCCTCGACCACTCCGAGTTCCTTGGCCTTATCCTTGACCTCCCGCTCGACGGTCTCGACGGGTTTCTTCGCGGCCCCGCTGGCAATGAAGTCGCAGGCGTCGATCAGTTCGCTGTTGCTGTAGTAGACCGGAACGGCCTTGACGGCTGCTGCGCCCACCACGCCCAGGACGAGCAGGGACAGGATGCACCCGATCTTGCCTTCACCGCGCTGATGCCGCATGGAATCCTCCGTATCACCTCAGGTCTTCGAGCGCTTGCCGGGCCAGGGGAGCGACCAGGGGACCATCGGGACCAAGAAGGGTTGCCTGAGGATACTTCAGGGCCTGCCGGAATGCCTGCCCAGCTTCGGATTGATAGGCCGAGCCCATCTGAAGGAAGCAACACCCGGTGTGGTAGTCGATGGTCCCCTGGCTGAGGCCCCGCACGGAGCTGAGGCGCGCATCGCGCAGCAGCTCGATGGCCTTGTCGTACTTGCGGAATTGCATGAGGACGAGGGCCAGGTTGAGCTTCACCAGGTTGGCTTCGTCCCCCTTGGCCCCGGCGTACTGCAGGCGCAGCTGGGCGAGCACGGCCGGATAGCAGAGGTCGGGGGAGCCCAGGGGAATTTCCAGGGGCTCCAGCCGGACGGGCAGGGATACGGCAGCCCCCCCCTGACTCAGGGACAGGGAGCCCTTGGCGGCTTCCAACTGCTGGCGCAGGAGCTGGACCGAGGGAATGGCCTTCCCGTCGACCTGGAGGAGGGGCTGGCCGACCTGGATGCCCGCCTTCAGGGCCAGCTCCGAGGCGGCGAGCACCCAGGGACCCGGTTCCCCGGGGACATCCAGAAGGGAGAGGCCCAAACCGGGTTCCTGGGTGCGGAAAAGGGTGTTGAGGCGGGTGGCCAGGGCTCCCAGCGGATCCTGCTCCAGGGGCTTCACCACGAGGCGTTCCTCTTCGCCGTCGAGGGTGGCCAGCACGAGCTCGACCTGGTGGATCACCTTTTGGTCCTGGACCGGCGTGGCAAGGAGGATCAGCTCCGCCTCATGGGAAGCCTTGAGACGGGCCAGGGCCTCCCGGGGCGGTTCATCCGGGCGGGCGGGCAGAAACGCTACCTGTTGCAGGCGGTCTCCCAGGGCTTCGAGCTGGGCCAGGAAGCGGGCTCGGCCGGTGAAGTCCCCGCCCTCCAGGCCCGCAAAGGCCAGGCGGGGTTTGGGGCGAACGTCCAGGCTGAGGGTCTGGCCCTCCACCACCGCGAGGCGTTGGGAGAAGCCACCGGCGGGGAAGCGCACCAGCAGGTCATACAGGCCCGAACAGATGGCAGCCTTGGCCACGGGCAGCGGGCCGAAACTCTGGCCCGAGAGGAACAGTTCGCCCCCTGGCCAGGCGGAGGTCACGGAAAGGGTGCCCTTGGAGGGTTCTAGGCGGATGGGTTCGAGGGTGTGGTCGGCGGCGGGGGTCGCCAGCTCGGGGCCCAGCTCAAGGGACTTGGTCCGAAGGCAAGGGGCGCGCAGTTCGAGGCGATGCTTTCCGGGGGGGAGCTCGGCGATGACGAAGGCTGCGGAGAGATCCTCGGGCCGCAAGCCCAGGGGCTGGGCCAGCGGGGCCGCCTCGGGACCGGCCTTGCCGATGGCGTAGCCCAGGCTCTTGCCATCCAGCAGGATTTCCACGTCCGTGGGCTGCACATGGAAACGGAGGGTCGACGAGGTCCGCGTGAGCGTGAAGTCCGCGGCCTTCACGTCGCGGGGGCCCAGGTCCAGGGTGAGGTCGGCCGCGGCGTGGCCGGGCCGGGTGTAGGTCAGCTTGTGGGTTCCGAAGGGGAGGTGCTTCCGGGGCAGCGGCGCTCCCGATTGGCCATCCACCAGCAATCGGCCTCCCTCGGGCGCGTAGCTCAGCTTGACCAGGGCGTATTTCTCGCCCTTCATCCGGTCGAAGAGGGCCGCGAGACGCTGGGAGGTGAGGCCGCGGTCCACGTCGAAATCGGGATTGAGGTCGATGAGGGCCTGCAGGCGGACCTGGGCGCGGGGCTTAGTCGGGGCGGCGCGGTCATCGAGCACGGCGAGCCAGTTATAGCTTTCGCAGAGCACCTGGATCCAATCGGGTTCCAGGGCAACGCCCTTCGGCGCCAGGGCGGCCACCACGGTGTCGAAGCGGGCAGTGGCGCCTTCCCGATCGCCCTGGGTGGCCCACAGGGCCTTGGCCTGGAGAAAGGTGTCCTTGAGGGCCGCGTCCTGTCCCAACAGGGCGGCGCAGAGCAGGAAGCAGGAGAGCAGGGATCGGAGTCGCATGTCAGTTCAACCGGAGGAGCAGATCGTTGCGGCGGTCGCAGAGGATGAGGCCACCGGAGCGGTCCAGGGCCAGAGAGGTAATGCGGCCACTGACCCCGAGGGCCTTGAAAGTGGCCTGACGAAGGACGGCGCCATCGGGTCCGAAAATCACCACACCTTCGCCGAAATCCCCCCCGTCCACCAGCGCCGCCACCTGCCCGGCGCCATCCGAGGCGAGGGCGGTCACCGTCCGGAAGGCCGCGGGAAGGCCCTGGCCGTAGGGAACAATGGTGCGCGGTTGGCCGTCGGCGTCCAGGAAGAGCAGCTTGCGATCGCCGTCCGCGGCGATGAGGACCCCTCCCGCGGGCAGGGCCGCCAGGGCCGAGGCCGTCGGGGAGGCCACCGTGCGGGGAGGACCTTCGGCCGGAAAGAGGGTCAACGCCGGGGTCTTGGCATCAGCCACCCAGAGGGTGCCCCAGCGGTCCAGGGCGGCCCCGGAGATGGCTCCCAGCGTGCCCAGGGGCAGGACGGCGGTCGCGTCTTCTCGGAGGAGCCCCGCCTTGGTCAGTAACCAGAGGGCGCCGGAGGGGGCGACCAGCAGGGCCCGGGTGCCAGGGGCGGCCGGGCCCTGGGGCGTCAGGTCGTTCCCGTGCAGCCGAAAGACATGGTCGAGGTCGCTCTGGAAGATGAGCAGATCACCCTCCGGCGCCGTGGCCAGCAGCGTGGGGGTCTTCAACCACTTGGTCCGGCCTGCGGGCCAGGGGCCTTCGTTCCGGAGGGGCGGCTTCACCAGGCGTTGCTTCACGAGCAGGGCGGTCCGCCAAGTGGCTTCCGCGGCCTCGGAGCTTTGCGGGGCCTTCGTGCGCAGGCGCTGGAGCATCTGGAGGCAGCCAGGCAGATCGCCCATGGCGTCCAGGGTCAGGGCGGCTTCGAACATGGCCTGGGGCGCCACCCGGGAATCCCCGCCCAGACGAAAGGCGTCGATGAAAAACTGGAGGGCCTGGCCCGGATGGCCCTGATCGCGCCAGGCTCGGCCCAGGTGGAGGCGTGCCCCGGCACAGGCGTCCGAACGGGGAAAGAAGTCGAGGACGCGGTTGAACTCCGCCATGGCGTCCTTGAGGTCCGAGGGACGGCGCGCCTGCCGAGCCAGCAGGATGCCGCGCAGGAGCAGGCCCGCGGGGGCCTCCGGCGCTTTGATGAATTCGGCCCGCAGGCGATCCAAGTACGGCATGGCCGCCTCGGGCTTCTGTTCCACCTCCACGAAGTGGCGGGCGAGCCGCAGCAGGACCTCGGGAGCGTACGCGCTCCTGGGCGCGGCCTGAAGCAGCTGCGCCCAGGTTTCCAGCGCCTCTTTGTAAGCTTTCGCCGCATAGGCCCGTTCCCCACTTCGAAAGAGCCGTTCGGCCAGATCGGGGTCCGGAGGCTGCGGCTGGGCCAGGACCGGCACCGCGCAGAGCAGCGCGGCCGGGGGTCGGAGCCAGGGGGACAGGACGAACATGGGAGCCTCGGATCAGATGGAAAGCATAGCCGCCCGGGCTCAACTCAGGGTTCCAGTGCCTTCAGCAGGGCGTCCGGTGCGTAGGGCTTGTAGAGGATGCCCATGAGCCAGGGTTCGCCGGGGCCCGCATCCCGGGCGGCCGTGGACAGCAGTACCTGGCGAACGCGGCGGGTCTCGCATTGCATCTTCAGCCAGGGACGGAGATCACCCAAGGCGTCGGTTTGTTCCGAGATGAGCAGATCGACCGGGCGCTCCGCCAGCAGGGGCGCTGCCTCGGTGCGGCTGCCCGCCTCGCGAATGTCCCAGCCCTGCCCGAGGGAGGCGAGCAGGCGCTTTCGGAAAAAGGCGCTGGGCTCCAACAACAGGATGGAATGGATCGGCGCCCGGCGGGAGAGGTCGGCCTCATCCAGGCCCAGAGCCAGCAGCGCCTCCTTGGCGGCGCTGCGCAGGCCCAGCCCCGTGGCCCGGTGCAAGAGTTCCTTGAGGGGCTCAGCCAGGTCCCGCTGGCGGGTGAGGCCGCCGATTTCACACAGGCGGGCCGTTTCCCGCCAGTCCTGGTCCTTCCGCGCCAGTTCCTTCTGCACGAACGTCGCGAGTTCCCGGGCCAGTTCGGGCCGCAGGATGAACTCGGGATCATTGAGCACCTCGCGGAGCGCGAGGAGGGAGGGCGCGCGGGCGGGACCCTGCGGCGGTATGCCCAGGAGGAGCGTGCGCACCTTCTCTTCCTTGGCGGCGAGTTGGCTGAGGCTGGCGCTGCGTCGCCCGAGTTCCTTCACCACCGCGGCGACCCGGTCGTTGGTTTCCCGGTCCCAGTCGCCCTTGGTGCGCAGGTCAGAGAGGAAATCGGAAAAGGTGTCCTTCAGCCGGGTATAGAGACCTTGATCGAAACAGTACAGGTGCTGGGTGGCCAGGATCGCCCGGAGCCGCTGGCCCTCCCCTTCGCGGTCGTCGCAGCAGCGGCTGATGAGCCGTTCCAGGTCGGCTAGGGCGTCCTGGGGAAGGGGGAGCTCGAACCCGGGGAAGGCCGCCATCGCTCCCTCCAGGGCCACGATGAGGACCAGGGATAGCTTCAGGTGAGCCGCTTTGGCCAGGAGACCGAGGCCGGCCTCGGGGGTGGCGAGGGCAGCCAAGGCCTCGACGAGCGCCTCCTGGAGCCGGGCGGGCTTGCCGTCGTGGAGCAGGTCGAGCAGCACCGGGGCAGCCGCGGGGAAGCGGATGGCGCCGAGGGCCTCCACGGCCTCCAATAGGAGGTCGTCCCGGACGTCCGTCTTGAGAAAGGCGATCAGCGGTTCCGCCGCGGCCTTCGTCGCATTCTCCTTGAAGATCAGGAGCGCCTTGCGGATGTGCTCGGGGTGCCCGGACTGAAACAGGTCCATGACGACCGGGAAGCTGCCGGGGAGCTTCCCGAAGTGGTGCATGGCCCGCTGGCCGACCTCCACGATGGCGTCCTGCATGGCTGCAAGGAAAAAGGGGACGAGGGCGTCTTCCTCCCGAGCGCCCAGGACGTCCAGGCAGGCCGTGCGGCGTTTAGGGTCCGGAACCTTGAGGATCCACCCGAGGGCGGCCTCCTCCATCGCGGGCACCAGGCGGCAGAAGGCGTGGTCCAGGCCCTCGCTGTGGGAGTACCGTGCGAAGGCCTCCTGAAGGATCGGAAGCACCCTAGCGATGGGGAGCTGGCCATCCGCGACCTGGCGCACAAGGCCCTCGCAGACCAGGTTCAGGGTGACCCCCAGGGCGGCCCGCTGCTTGGTGGCCGTGTCCTGGGCTTCGGTGACCATGGCGCTGAACCGGGCCACCTTCCCTTCCACGAGGGTGACCAGAGCATTCGCAAGGAACCGCTCGTAGGGACCCCTGGCTTGGTCCCGGATCACCTCGAGATGGGGGAGGGGGTTTCCCGTCTCCCCCACAGCCAGGGCCTGCCGTAGGGCCCGGATGGTATCTGCCTGCTGGGCCCCCATGCGGTCTGCCAGGGCCTCGGTCAGTTCGGTCCGGGCGGCGGTGCGGGCCCCGGTCTGCACCCGATGGGTCAGAGTGTCGAGGGCTTCGAGATCCTCCAAGGTGCGCAGGGTGTCTTGGAACAGGTCGAGGAGCCTGGGGCCTGACGCTGCTCCGGGCAGTTCCGTCACGGCCCGGAGCAGCAGGCGGAAGGCCAGAGGGTCGGCGCCGGGGATGGCCTCCCACAGGGTGGGGAGGTCCTCGGCCTCGGCCTGGGCGGCCAGCCCCCGGGCCCCCTGATGGGCCAGGCGAGCGTTGCCCTCCCCTTCCAGGAGGCGCCCCAGGTAGAAGGAGAGGGGCTGGGAATCGGGGGAACCCAATTCTCGGCGCAGGATCAGCTGCCGGTCGGGATCGGTGCGCTGGGCCGCGAGCTTCTGGAGGGCCTCCCGGGCCGACCGGAGCTCCAGGCGACCAAGGGCGGAGCAGCCTTCATCGAACACGCCCAGGTCTACCTCGTGCTGAAGGACGAGAAAAATCCAGGGCACCCATTCGGGCCAGTCGAACTTGGCCGTGAGACCCAGGATGAACCGCTTCAGGGCGGGGCTTGAGGAGCTCTTGACCAGCCGATTGCCGAGATCCGGAAGGGCCAGCTGGTGGAGCTGCTGGATCAACTGGTGCAGGCGGACTTGCGTGGTCGCATCGTCCTCCAGGTGATTGCCCAGACAGGCCCTGAATGCATCCAGGGGAGTCACGGGGGTGTGTCTCTGCGGGGCGGCCATTCCTCTCCCATCGGCCCGAGTCTCTCCGGGGTCAAGAACCATCATGGAAGTGTTAGCGTTTTCCCATGCGTGCCCTGATCCCCGCCCTCCAAGCCCAGCCCCCTACCCACCTGAACCTCATGATGCGGGCGGATTTCGTCTTCGGGATGCTCTTCATGGAGAAATGATGCGGCTTCCCTTCGCGGCGTCCCTCCGGGCCCTGGCGCGGCCTCGGGCCGCCTTTGACGCGCCACCGCCACCCCTCGGGCGGGCCCTGGGGGACATGGCGCTGGTCTGGATTCCGCTGGCCCTGGCGAACGCCGCCGGGACGACCTGGCGGACCCTCCAGGCCTACGGCGCCCTCCGGCAAGGGCCCCTGCCGCCCCGGATGGTGGCCTGGCTCGGCGCGGAGCCGGCCGACCTTCAGGACCTGCTGACGAGCCTTCCCCAGGCCCCGGCCTTCGATCAGATCTGGCCCTGGCTCCTGATCCTGGTGCCCCTGGGCGTCCTGGGCACCTGGCTTCATGATGCGGTCTGGGATCACACGGGCCTATGGCTGCTGGGGGGCCTGAAGGAGAAGCGGGGCTTCCGGATCACCCTGCTCGCCGAGGCCGAGGCCCTTCGCATCGCTGCGGTGGGTACCCTGCTGGGGTTGTTGGGATTCGTGCCCGTCCTCGGGGTGGTGCTGGCGCTGCCCTTGATCCTCCTGGAAGCCTACCTGTGGCTGTTCCGAGGCTTCGCCTTGGCCGCCCGCCATGGGTGTGAGCCCTGGCGGGGGATCGCGGCCACCGTCCTGCATGCGGTTCTGCTGGGGGGCTGCTCACTAGGCGTACTGTTGCTGCTGCTGTCCCTGCTCCGGGTGGCGGGATGAGGCGGGTTCCCTGGGTGGCGCTTGCCGCCCTGCTGGCGGGCCTTGGAGCCTGGGCGGCTGCCTTGCTCCAGCCGGTGGCGGACCTCCTCCCCGGCTGCGCATTCAAGCGCCTGACCGGCTTTGCCTGCGCCACCTGCGGCCTGACCCGCAGCGTGATGGCCCTGGGGCGCGGGGACTGGGGGGAGGCCTTTCACTGGTATCCGGCCGCGGCACTGGTGGCAGCGCTGCTGCCCGCGGTGGCCCTCTGGGACCTCCGCCGGGCCTGGAGTGGTGAGGCCTACCCTTCCCTCCTGAATTCGCGGGCGGCCCGGATATCGGTCTGGGTGCTTCTGCTGGCGGTCTGGGCATTGCAGGTAGTGCGGAGGATTTAGAGGATGTTTTGAATCCAGGCGTCCTTAGGGCATGCTTTGGGCATCAATCAGCGGAGTCCTGTCATGTTCCAGCAAATCCTGGATCAGCTTATTCAACGGGTGCCCGAGGCACTGGCCGCGACCTTCAATGATCGCGACGGGGATCCGATCTGTTCGCGCACGATCCAGGTCTCCAATGAAGGCTTGCAGATGTTGGGCGCCTACCAGCATGTGGTGAAGCGCCATCTCCAGCAGGCCGTGGAGGAGTTCGATCGCGGTGAAGTCAAACAGGTCGCCTTCGCCACCGATCAGCATTGGATTCTCATGGTGGGCGCGGCCGAGCAGTGCACCCTGGTGCTGGTGATGCAGCGGGAGGGCCTGCTGGGCCGCGCCCGTTTCTACATGGAGCAGGCCGTCGAGGCTCTCAATAAAGAACTTTAATGCCGTCCGGGGCGACCGCCTGCTCGCTTAACCAAACGCCCCCTGCCCCGCAGGGTGCTCCCACTCGCCCTTCGGGCTCGCGGAGGTGGAGCCTCCGCTCGCAACGCCCCCCCGCCCATTCTAGGAGCTGATATGGAACGTCTCATGGGTCTGGCCGGAATCGTGGTCTTCATGGCCATTGCCTACGGGTTGTCGCACAAACGGAGCGCCATTCACTGGCCCACCATTGGCTGGGGGCTCAGTCTGCAGTGGATCTTCGCCCTGGTGGTCCTCAAGGGTGTCGCCATCTCGGGCCTGCTGTCCTTCCTGCCCTTCCCCAAGGGCACGGGCTGGTTGGTGTTGGCGCTCATGTTCACGCCCATGCTGCTGCGGCGCTTCGCCTCCTATGAGAACAAGAGCCTCAACTGGGGGATCTTCGGGGTCATCGTTCTGGGTCTCCTTCGGGGGAACCTGGTCGGCGCCACCTTCGACAAGATGCGCATCGTGGTTGAGCACCTGATGGCCTATGCCCACGCCGGTGCCAGCTTCGTGTTCGGGTCTCTGTCCGACGGCCCCGGTGGCAGTGTGGGCATGGTCTTCGCCTTTGCCGTGCTGCCCACCATCATCTTCGTGGCCTCCATCTTTGCGGTGCTCTACTACATGGGCGTCATGCAGTGGGTGGTGGGTGCCGCCGCACGGGCCATGGGCCGTTTCCTGAAAGTCTCGGGCGCCGAGAGTGTGAACGTGGCCGCCAGCATCCTCATGGGCCAGACGGAGGCGCCCCTCACCATTCGGCCCTTCCTGGCGCGCATGACCCGCAGCGAACTGATGCTGATCATGACCGCCGGCATGGCCCACGTGTCCGGCAGCATCATGGTGGCCTACGTTCAGGTGGCCCACGTGGACATCGTGCACCTGCTCACGGCCGTGATCATGACCGCTCCTGGCGCGGTGATGATCGCCAAAATGCTGGAGCCGGAGACGGAGCGTCCCGAGACCGCCGGCGAAGTGAAGGTGGACATTCCCAACCATGACGCCAACGTCTTGGACGCGGCCGCCCGGGGCGCCTTCGAGGGCGGCCAGCTCGCGTTCAATGTAGCCGTCATGCTCATCGCGTTCATCGCCCTGGTCACCCTGATGAACGGGCTCATCCGGGGCGGGCACGGCCTGCTTCCAGCGGCGCTGGCGGCCCATCTGCCCGACTCCATGGAAGGCATCCTGGGCTGGGTGTTCAAGATTCCTGCCTTCCTGATGGGCGTGCCCTGGTCCGAGGCGGGGCAGGTGGGCGGACTGCTGGGCAAGCGCATGGTGGTGAACGAGTTCGTGGCCTTTCTGGACCTGGGTACCATGACGGCGTTGTCCGCCAAGGCCAAGCTGATCGCCACCTTCGCCCTCTGCGGGTTCGCCAACTTCAGCAGCATCGCCATCCAGGTGGGCGGGATCGGGGCCCTGGTGCCCGAACGCCGGGGCGACCTGGCCCGCCTTGGCCTCCGGGCCATGCTGGCGGGAACCCTGGCGAACTTCCTCAGCGCCTGCATCGCTGGGGTGCTGACCTAGCTGGGGAAAAAGACGCACGCTTGGCGAAGCTCCAGCCCAGGGGGAATGGTGCCGATGAAGAAGCCAATGGAGGATTCCCGTGGCCCTGCTTCGTCCGGCATTTCTGTCTCTCGTCCTGGTCACGGGGGCCCTTGCGGCCGGGGACTATGACGCCCTGCTGGGGGCCATGAAGAAGTCCTGGCCCCAGGCCGTCACGCTCGCCGTGGTCTGCGATGCCACGGCCAGCAAGGCGGCCCTGGCGACCCTCACGGGGGCCGCCAACGGGATGAAAATCATGGTGGTGGACGTGAAGGGGCCCCAGGACATGGGCAAGGCCATCGGCACCCTGACGGGCCGGAAGCCGGATGCCGTGGTGCTTCTGGCGGGGGACCACGTGGCCGGGGACGGTTCCTCCGCCGCGACCTTTCTCATCCAGCGCATGGCGGCCATGAAGGTTCCCACCGCTGCCACCACCGAAGCGGGCGTCAAACAGGGCGCCGCCCTGGGCATCGGGCCCGGCACCGGCGGCAAGCTGCTGTCCAATGCTAAGGTGGCCGCGGTGGCCGGCGTGGCTGTCCCGGATGGCGCCACGGCGATGTAGGGCACGCCTCGCAGGTCAGAACCGCCCCTTCAAGGTGTGGGCGTACCCGGTGAGTTCCACATAGGCGTCGCCCACCTCCTGTCCCGTCCCATCCAAGACCCGGCAGGCGCCTTCCCAGTAGGTGATGCCCGTGCTGCGGCCCGTCCGCAGCTCCTGGTCCGCCAGGACGGGCACGAGGGTGAAGCGTTCCCCCCAGGCCTCCAGGGCGAGGGGCAGCGGATAGGTCGCCCCGCTGGCGGCGCTGCGCCAGGTACCCACCGCCTTCAGGTTGAAGCGGTGCGTGCTGCGGCGGATCCGTCCCGAGGCGGACACCTCGGTGAGGGTGGAATAGGGATCCTGGCTGCCGTCTCCGCGGCGCAGCTGGTAGGCCATGAGGCTGCGGCCGTCCCGCAGTTGGATGCCCGCCCAGTCCCAACCCACCTGGTCCGGGGCCAACTGGTTGGAACTGAACTCATGGTCCATCCAACCGCGGCCCTGGACCCGCAGGACGGGACCTTCGGGAAGCCGGAGGGAGCCGCGGGCCTGCAGTTGGGGAAAGGTGATGTAGTGGCTGGCGGCGCTGGGGTCGGCCCCCTTGCGGCTCACGCCGTCCTCCCCGAAAACCACCGGCGGCGTGGCGGGATCCAGCGTCAAGTCCAAGGAAGCCCCCTGCACGGTCATGCGAAGGCGAATTTGTCCTGACCCCTCCTGTTCCGCCTGCCAGTCCTGCTGAAAGACGCTCAAGCCCTCCAGGGAGGCGCCAGCCAGGAGCCCCGCCCGATCGAGCCGCTCGTCGACCAGGAACCGGTGGGCACTCCCATCCGTGATCGCCGCATGGGCCAGATGGAGCTGGTCACTGCGCCAGGTTGAAGACCCCTTCCAGGCGCTGGGAGGAGCGGCCTGACGAAAGAAGGTGAGCTGATAACCAAAGCGCCGGGCGCCGTTCGGGGTCCAGAGGTGGCCGGTGAAGTACCACCACTCGGTGCGGAAGGACGGATGGCTGCCGTGATCCCTGGGGAAAGAAAAGCGGTACCCGGGCACGGCCTCGGTGAAACCTTCGGAACCGGGTGCCACGGCTCCGTACGCGAGGGCCAGCAAGCCCGCCAGGAACGCCTTCATGCGCCCTCCTCCACTTCCCGGTCGGCATCCAGACGGGCCCCCCAGCGGGCCGTGGGCGCCAGCACCAGGATCGCCGCTCCCAGGGTGGCCAGGGCGACCAGGCCCAGGAAGCCCCAGGGCACCGAGAAGTGGAGCGTCCAGCCGAAGACCTGGGGGTTGAGCACGTCCACGAGGATCCGCGCCAGGACGAGCCCGAGGCCCAGGCCCGCCAGCAGCCCCGCCAGGGCGACGCCCAGGCCTTCCAACATGAGGATGCCGATGAGGTCGAAGTGGGTGGCGCCCAGGGCGCGCAAAGACCAGATCTCTCCGCGCCGGGCCAGGGCCAGTCCGGTCAGGCCCTGGGCGAGGCCCAGGACTGCCACGATAAGGCCGATGGCCTCCAGCGCATAGGTGAGGGCGAAGGTCTGGCGGAAGATGGTGGTGACCTGCTCCCGCAGGGCGCCGTTGCTGCGGACCTGGAGACCCGGATGGTCGCGACGCAGGCGGGCGCCCACGGTCTCCGCCGATTCGCCTTCCCGGAGATACAGAGCGAGGCTGGCCACCCGCGCATCCTGGAACCAGGCCAGGAACACGGGCCGGTCCAGGATTAGGCTGCCGCGCTCGTTCCCGTAGTCGGCGAGGACCCCCCGCACGGTGACCCGATGGGTCCCGCCGGGCACGGGCAGGTCCAGGACTTCCCCCACGTGCACCCCGAAATGGCGGGCAAAGGTTTCCGAGACCAGCACACCCGGGTCCACCGTCCCGCCGGCCTGGAGGGCTCGCAGGGGGCCCGGGAACGGCCTTCCGGCGGCGAGGATGAGACCGCCCCGGGCGGCCTGGATGCCCATGTCGCCGGCCCCGAGGAAGGTGGGATGGCCTCGGAACGTGATCGGCAGGAGCTGGAAGCGGTCCGCTGCGGCGACCGCCGGATCCGCAGCGATGACGTCGGCGGTCTCCGGGCCCATCCGGTGCTGGCTGCCGGCGCCGGTGGCCCCGATGGGAGCCACGTAGAGATCCGCCCGCAAGCTGCTGCCGATCCAGACCAGGACTGTGCGTTCGAAACTCTGGACCATCACGCCCATGCCCGAAGCCATGCCGACGGCCACCGCCAGGGCCGCGGCGGCAAACCCGTGGCGGCCGGTGGGACGTAGCAGGGGACGCAGGGCCAGCCGCAGCCGCCACTGGCGGGTCCGGCCTCCCGGAAAGCCCAGCAGGGGCATCACGGCCACCGCCAGCAAGGAGCCGCCCAGCAGGGCTAGGGTGGACCCGGCGTAGGCATGCCAGGCCACGCCGGGCGCAGGATGGAGCCCATAGGCGAGGGCCACCCCGAGCGCCAGGAAGGCACAGCCACCCAGGCCCATCCAGGCCCAAGGCAGGGCCTGCGGGCCCCCTTCCCGGGCCAGCAGTTGAACCGGCGGGGTGAGGGCAGCCCGCCGGGCGGGAACCCAGGCGGCAAACAGGCAGGCGAGGGAACCCACGGCGAAGGCCAGGCCGGCTTCGCCCCCCTGCAGGGCGGCGCTGTGGGCGGCGCTGGTGCCATACAGGGCGTCCACCGTGCGGCTGACCGCCCGCACGGCGCCCTGGGCCAGCAGCCACCCCAGCCCCAGCCCCAAGAGGCTGCCGAGGGTGCCCAGGAGGGCGGCCTCGCCCAGCACCAGCTGTGTGACGCCGCGCGGGGGATGGCCCAGGGCCCGCAGGGTGGCCCAGGTCTCACGCCGCCGGTTGACCGAGGCGTCGAAGGCCTGGAAGAGCAGGTAGGCGCCCACCGCCAGGGCTATGAGGCTGAGGATGGTGAGGTTGAAGCGGAAGGCCGCCGTCATGGTGCGGCCGCTTTCGGCCCGCTGTTCCGGGGGCTCCAGCACCAGGCCCGGCGGCAGCAGGCGCCGGGCCTGCGCTTCCAGGTCCGCCAGGCGGACGCCGGGCCGGAGGCCCCATTCGATGCGATCCAGTTCTCCGGGCCGGCCGAGCAGCCGCTGGGCCGCTGGCAGGTCCATCACGAGGAGGTTCCGCTGAAGCCGGGGGCGGCGGGGCGAGTCGGGCAGCACCCCCGCCACGCGAAGCCGGACCACCCGGTCCTGGACGAAGCCGTCGAGGTGATCCCCAGGACGAAGGCCCTCCGCGGCCAGGGCCGAGGGGATGAGGACCGCCTCCGGGTCCAGGATCGCCCCGTAGAATCGTTCCGCGCCCGCCTCGCGGTCCCCGACCTTGGGCGAGGTCTCAGGAGCCGAGGCCGCCGCCCCCAGGCCCACCAGGTCCAGGCCCAGGAGCTGGAACCGGTCCAGGGTTCCGGCGCGGGCAAAGCTCCCCTCGATCACCGGCCGCATCCAGCCCCACTCGGTCAAAGGGCGCAGGGAGGATAACTGGGCTTCGTACAGGGGGCCCACGTCTGCCCGGACCACCAGATCGGAGCCCTGCCCCACGCCGAGGGCGAACTGCTCGAAGCTGGCCACAGCGGCCCGGTTGGCCAGGCGGATGGACAGGAACACGCCCACGCCCAGGGCGATGGCCACCAGGGTGAGGAGCGCCCGCCCCCATTCCCGGAGGAGGGCCCGCGTCACCAGCCGCCAGGCCAGCCAGATCACAGGGTACCGGGGCGGAGGAACTGGCCGTCCTCCATGCGCAAAATGCGATGGCAGAGGCCGGCGGCGGCTTCGGAATGGGTGACCATGACCAGGGCCGAGCCCTCCTTTTCCGTGAGCTCGGCCAGCAGCGACAGGACCACCTGGCCCGACGCCCGGTCCAGGTTCCCCGTGGGCTCATCCGCCAGAAGCACTGCGGGACGGGCGGCCAGGGCCCGGGCCACGGCCACCCGCTGCATCTCCCCGCCGGAAAGCTCGGCGGGCCAGGCATCCGCGCGGTGGGCGAGACCCACGGCCTGGATCAACTCCGAGCATCGCGTGCGGATGGCGGCTTCCGGCCACTTCAGCATCCTTAGGGGGAGTTCGATGTTCTCCACCGCAGTGAGGGTGGGGATGAGGTGGAAGAACTGGAACACGGTGCCCAGCCGCGCCCGCCTCAGGGCGGCGAGCCGGACCG
>JANYAS010000077.1 GCA_025361205.1 Holophagaceae bacterium | reverse complement strand
AAAAGCGGCCCGACGGAGAGAAATCCAGGGTATGCCTAACTTTGTATTGGACGGTGGGGGTTGGGGTGGTTGGGTTCGCCTAGTTGGGGGTAGGGGTTGGGGTCGGGTGGGGAACCGGAGTTCGGGGTGGCGGGGAATGGGCATACCGACGGGGGGGATTGACGGGCGAAAAAAAGACGATAAATTGAACTGCCCCCTGTCTGTCCTGCTGTTGGTTTGATTCCAAGGTTACCGCGATAGGCGATCTGAGGCGATCGGAGAGGATGCCATGCCCGAGGGAAATAGGCAGACGGGTGAAAGGCGGATCGAGGAAGGGGGGACGCAGCCTCCGAGGCTCCTGGAGCAGTTGAAGGAGCACCTCCGGGTCCGGCACTACAGCCTCCGCACAGAGGAGGCCTATGTGGACTGGACGCGGCGGTTCATCCTCTTCCACGGCAAGCGCCACCCCAGGGACATGGGGGCGCCCGAAGTGCAGGCCTTCCTCAGCCACCTGGCCGTAGACCGGCACGTGTCACCCTCGACCCAGAATCAGGCCAAGGCAGCCCTGCTCTTCCTTTACCGGCATGTGCTGGAGGTGGACCTGCCGTGGATGTCTGAGGTCGTCCAGGCCAAGCGCCATCCGCGGCTTCCGGTCGTGCTCACGCTGAGCGAGGTGCGCATCCTTTTCGATCAGATGGAAGGGGGCATGGCGCTGGTGGCGCAGGTGCTGTACGGGACGGGGATGCGGCTCATGGAGGGGCTGCGCCTTCGGGTGAAGGATGTGGAATTCGAGCGGCGGGAGATCCTGATTAGGGACGGGAAGGGCGGCAAGGACCGGGTCACCATGCTGCCGGATCGCCTGGCAGAGCCGCTGTGGGCGCACCTGGACAGGGTGCGCGCCCTGCACGAGCGGGACCTGCAGGAAGGCTTCGGCGAAGTTTGGCTGCCGGATGCGCTGGCGGAGAAATTCAGGGCGGCGCCCCGGGCCTGGGGCTGGCAGTGGGTGTTCCCCTCCGCCCTGCGCTCGGTGGATCCCCGCTCGGGCCTCACCCGCCGCCACCATCTTCAACCGGAAAGCGTGCAGAAGGCCGTCCGGCTGGCGGCCCGTGCCGGCGAACTGGTCAAGCCCGTGACGCCCCACGTGTTGCGCCATTCATTCGCCACGCACCTGCTGATGGCAGGCCACGATATCCGCACGGTGCAGGAGCTGCTGGGTCACAAGGACGTGGAAACCACCATGATCTACACCCACGTGCTCAACCGTGGCGGGCGTGGCGTGGCGAGCCCGCTGGACGGGCTGTAGTCCAGGTCTTGGGGAAGGCCAAAGATTTACCACTGATGGACACCGATCAAAGCTGATGAACACCGATAGAGAAAAAGGGCGCTGGTGTTTTTTCGGTGTTCATCATTCAGTTCTCGGTGTGCATCGGTGTTCCAGCTTTTTCAAGACAGGATGGCGGATGACCACCGATGAACACCGACGAGAGCTGGTGAACACCGATGAAGGCAAGGGTGCGGTTGTTTCTGTCTGGTGTTCATCTGAGTTTCCGATTTCTCGCTACGATCGTCCCATGCACATGCCGGACCGGGTGTTCCGCAGGCTGGTAGAGGAGGCGCTGGCGCTCGTCCCGGCGGAGTTCCGGCCCTACCTGGAGGGCGTGCCGGTGGTCATCGAGGACTGGGCGCCGGACGAACTGCTGGACGAGCTTGGCGTCCCGGACGATGACACGCTCTACGGCCTCTACTCGGGGCGGGCGCTGACCGAGGGCCCGCGGGAATCCGGCGAGCTGCCGCCCCGCATCACGATCTACCGGGGGCCGCTGCTGGAGGACTGCCTGGACGAGGCGGACCTGCGGGGCGAGATCGCCACCACGGTCATCCACGAGATCGCCCACCACTTCGGCATCGGCGAGGAGCGGCTGGAAGAGCTGGGCTGGGGGTGAAGTGGGGTTGCCCTCAGGAAAAGTGGCCTTCGCCTCAGATGAATTCGGATGAACGCTGAGGAGGCTGAATCTGCGGAGGTGAAGAGCCCATTGATCCGTGTTCATCCGTGGCCCAGATGGTCTTTACCCTGAGGCCTACAGCGTCTTCAGGATGGCTTCGCGCTTCTCCTGGTATTCGGCCTCGCTGAGGAGGCTCTCGTCGCGGAGGCGCTTGAGAGCCTTGAGGCGCTGGGTCTGGGCCTCGTAGAAGGCGGCGTCGCGGGGGCTGGCCGCGGGCTCCGGCGCAGGGGCCACGGCCCGGGGCGCGGGGTTGGTGGCCAGGATGACTGCGGTGGGCACGGCGGCGGGCACTGCGGGAAAGATCGCCACGGGTGTCAACGGCAGCGCCAGCCAGTCAACCCGCAGGCGGGTGGCGCCGGGGGATTGCAGGTTCGCGCCGGAGGCGGCCTGCCGCGAACCGTAGGCGAAAGTGGGCAGGGTGCGGTCGGCGGAATAGCGGTTCATGAAATCCAGCCGGGCATCGTGGACGATGAGGTTCAGGGCGCCGTCCTGCACAAAAAGGCGGGCCGTGAGGCCCGTGGCCATTTCCATAAAGCTGCCACCCCGCTTGTGGGTGCTGAGCAGGATGACATCCTCACCGGGCTGGGCCAGCGTCAGGGCTTCATGCAGGACCTTGGCCAGGGCCGCCAGCTCGTCCTGGGCGAAGAGGGGAAGGTCGCGGCCGTCCACGGCGGCCTGCACGGGGCCGAGGGCCGCCCGGAGGGCTTCCTGGGACAGGACGGCGGGGTGGGCGTTGGCGGGGGCGCCGGGCTCGGCGGGAAGGCGCTTCACCCAGGTGAAGTTGGCGAGCTTCCATTGGGTCTGGCCTGGCACCGTGGCCTGGAGGGCCCCGCCCGTCCCCAGGGCCAGCAGCAGGACCAGCAATTGGAGCCTCCAACCTGTCTGTCGCATGGGGTCTTCCTCCCGGCCTTCGCACCCAAGGATAGCGGTATCCAGTGATCAGCTATTCTGTTCAGTCCGGCCCGGTCCGGCCGACCGGGGTTTTCTGATGTCCAACCGTTTTGGGTCCACCCTCAAGGGCTGCTTCGCCAGCCTCCTGCTGGGGACCAATGCCGTGGTCATCTGCGCGGCCCTGATCCCCCTGGCGCTGGTGAAGTTGCTCCTGCCCTTCGGGGGCATTCGCCGGGGGGCGGACCGCGCCCTCAACGCCACCGCCGAGTGCTGGATCGCCGTGAACGGCTGGTGGATGGCCCGGGTGGGGCGCACCCACTGGGACGTGCTGGGCCTGGAAGACCTGCGCCGCCAGGGCTGGTACCTGGTGAGCAGCAACCACCAGAGCTGGGTGGACATCCTGGTGCTGCAGAAGGTCTTTCATCGCCGGATCCCCTTCCTGAAGTTCTTCCTTAAGCGCGAGCTGCTCTACGTGCCGGTCATGGGCCTGGCCTGGTGGGCCCTGGACTTCCCCTTCATGCAGCGGCGCACCGGCAGCCGGTCCCGGGACCTGGCCACGGCCAGGAAGGCCTGCGAGAAGTTCCGACATGTCCCGACTTCGGTGATGAACTTCCTGGAGGGCACCCGTTTCAGCCAGGCCAAGCACGATGCGCAGGGGTCGCCCTACCGCCACCTGCTGAAGCCCAAGGTGGGCGGTCTCGCCATCGCCCTGGGCGCCATGGGCGAGCGCTTCGATGCCCTGCTGGACGTCATCATCGTCTACCCCGAGGGCGTGCCCCGTTTCTGGGAGCTGCTTACAGGGAAGGTTCGACACGTGATCGTGCGGGTGAACGCGATGGAGATCCCCAAGGACCTGCTGGGCGGCGACTACGAAGGCGACCCCGCGTGCCGCGCCCGCATGCAGGCCTGGGTGCAGGCCATGTGGGCCGAGAAGGATGCTCGCATTGAAGAGCTCGTCCTGGGACTTCAGCAGCCGTCTGCGAACTGATGCCGAGTTGCGTTCGAACCGGGAGAAAAGGCATTCACCGCCAAGACGCCAAGGGCGCCAAGCACAGCAACAGATAAATAATCTTGTAGTTCTTCGCGTCTTGGCGTCTTGGCGGTGATCTTTATCTTTGAAAGCAAATCAGTGTGAAAAGATTCACCACGAAGATAGGACGAAAAACGAGGAAAGCACGCCTTCAGCCCTTCCTCGTTCCTTCGTGCCTTCGTGGTGGATCCGTTGTTCTGTGCCGAGATTCGATCAGCTGAGCATGAGGGTGCCAAAGGGCGAGCCCAGCAGGGGCGGGTGCCCGGGCCCCCGGTCTTCATAGAGGCCCGCCAGGCCCACGTCCGGGTGGCGCCGGGCCTCGGCGGGCAGGGCGAGGTCCTGGAAGCAGACCCGGGCGCACAGGTTGGAGGCCAGGGCCGCTTCGTCGCCGGCCAGGGCCTGCCCCGAGCGGAAGGCCCGGGACATGGCCTTGTGGTGGCGAAGGTATTTGTGGATTCGCTCCAGGAGGCTGGCGTAGTCGTCGAGCGGCAGGGCTGCGCCCAGCCGGTCCAGGCGGTCCAGGGTGGCGAAGGCATTGAGGAGGACCTGGACCGGCAGGCGATTTGCGGACCCATCGGGCTGCAGCCGGGCCTGGAGGGCGTTGAAGGCCGCGATGGGGCCCGGCAGCCGGGCCTTGGCGAAGCCCGCCGCGTGGGCCAGGTGGACGCCGAAGAGTAGCTTCGTACCCCGGTCGCCCAGGTCGTAGGGGGCCGCCTGGGCCGCCTCCATCACGGCCTCGAAGGCCTGCCGGAGAAACCGGTCCAGGAGGATGCCCGGGGCGAAGTTGCGGGCCCGGGCGGCGTGGGTGAGGGCGAGGGCCAGGCGCACGAACTGGCCGTCGCCGATGCGGGTGTCTTGCAGCAGGTCGGACTGGAGGCGGTGGACGGCTTCATACAAACGGGCCCGCAAGTCGAGCTGCGCTGCCTCCCCGGCAAGGCCCCCGTCGGCGAGGAAGAGGTCGGCCGCGTAGGGCAGGTGCCAGCCGGAGGCGGCCACGGAAACCGGCACCAGGGAGCGCATGCGCAGCAGCAGATCCGTCAGGCGCTCCCGGTTGCACCAGAAGTAGGCGCGCTTGGATTCGTCCCGGGTCGCGCGCTGAAGCCGCACGAGGAAGCCGATCTTGGCCCGGCGGAGCCGCAGGTCCGCGAAGGGAGCGATCCGGTCATAGGCCTCCAGCAGGTTTTCGTACTCCGCCACCAGGGCAGAGGGCCGCTCGCCCCGGGCCATCCGCTCCAACAGGAGGGACAACAGGCTGGCCGGATCCTCCCGGAAGTGGGCGGTGCTGGAACTGCGGTGGGTGTGGGGCCCGAACACGGTCTGGAGGGCCGCCTCGAAGGCCTCCAGCAAGGGGGCTTCGGGCAGAGCAGCCGTCCCGGTGGCCGTGAGGGTGAAGTAGCCCTCGGGCTCTACCAGCGTGCCCGGCGGGGCCTGCTTCTGAAGGAGGTCGATCTCGCGGTCGGTGGTCGCCAGCCGGTCCAGGCATTCCCGCCCCTCCACCTGAAGGTACTCCTGGATGCGCTCTAGCCGGGGCGGCACGTCCATGGGCTCGTCCACTTCCCGGACCTGAATCTTCAGGCGGGTGAGGAGGCTGAAGAGCTGGGTGACATCCGGATCTTCCGGGCCGGGGCTGGGCGGGGTGCCGAGGGGCAGCAGGCCCGCCAGGCGGGACCTGGGCGCCATCCGGCGCTGCAGGCGGTCGGCGCAGCCCCGGGCCTCCAGGATGGAACGGTGGGTCTCCTGCAGGGCTTCGTACCGGGATTCCAGGCTGGCCTGCTTGGGGCGCTTGTCTTTTCGGATGAGCCCCCGGGTGACCAGATCGTCCAGCCCCTCGCGGCCGAGGGCCTCCAGGCGCACCGTCTCAGATGCGGCCAGGAGCTGGAGGCAGTCGAGCCAGGTCGGGGGGGTGTCCATGGGCGTGGGGGCTGGCTCCAGGCGGCCAAGGTGGGCCGCAGAGATGTCATCGGCCCGGCGGGTCCCTTTCCCAAGAATCAGGACAGAACACCGGGGGAGGAGACTCTTCCGGGTGCGGGAACAGGGAGAGTCTGGGAATACACAGAGAACGACGAGGAAGGGTCTTTACGAAGCCAATTCATCGGCCACGGATGGGAACTCCTGGAAGGAAGAATGGGCCACCGATGAACACCGATAAAAAAGGATCTTGATCGGTGTTCATCGGTGGTTATCGGTGGTTAAACAAGCTTTCGCTTTTCTTGACATGTCAGGCGAACTCTTTGTTCGATCTCTCCTACGGGGATCCTGGCTGAATAAAAAAGGACCCGGCTCCAACGCCAGGTCCTTTTCATGCGGAGGTTTCGGCTGTTAGCCGTTGGTCTTGACGAACTGCTCCATGAATGCGACGAGGGTCTTCACGTTATCGACGGTGACGGCGTTGTAGGTGCTGACGCGGATGCCGCCGATGTCGCGGTAGCCCTTCAGGCCCACCATGTCGTGCTTCTTGGCTTCCTTCACGAAGAGGTCGTCCAGCTCGGGGTTGGGGAGGAAGAAGTCCACGTTCATGAGGCTGCGGTGGGCCTTCTCGGTGACGAAGCCCTTGTAGAAGCCCGCGTGCTTGTCGATGCAGCCGTAGAGCAGCTCGCCCTTCTGGCGGTTGCTGGCCTCGATGGCCTTGAGACCGCCGAGGCTCTTGTTGTAGGCCAGCACGTTCCGCAGGATATAGATGCCAAACGTCGGCGGGGTGTTGTAGAGCGAGTTCTTTTCAGCGTGGATCTTGTAGCGCAGGTAGCTGGGCAGGTCCTGGGCCTCGCACATCTCGAGGAAGTCCTCGCGGATGATGGTGAGGGTCACGCCGCTGGGGCCGAGGTTCTTTTGCGCGCCGCCGTAGATAAGGCCGAAGGGGCTCACGTCGAAGGGCCGCCACATGAAATCGCTGCTCATGTCGCAGACGTAGGGCACGTTTCCGACCTTGGGGAACTCGTGCCACTGGGTGCCTTCCACGGTGTTGTTGGACGTGAAGTGCACGAAGGAACTGTCGGGCCCCACCTTGATCTCGTCGGCGAAGGGCAGGCGGTTGTACTTCAATTCCTTGGTGCTGGCGGCCACGCGGACGTTGTCGCCCCCCACGAGCTTGGCCTCCTTGGTGGCCTTTTCCGCCCAGTTGCCCGTGTTTATGTAGTCGGCCTTGCGGCCGCCCCGCAGTAGGTTCAGGGGGATCATGCCAAAAGACAGGTGCGCGCCGCCCTGAAGCATGAGCACCTTGTAGTTGGCGGGCAGCCCCATCAGTTCCTTGGTGAGGGAGATGGCCTCCTCGTGCACTGCGTCGTATTCCTTGGAGCGGTGGCTGACCTCCATGACCGACATGCCGGTGCCGGCGAAGTCCAGCAGTTCGGCCTGGGCCCGCTCAAGGGCGGGCAGGGGCAGACCGGCGGGGCCGGCGTAGAAGTTGATCGCGCGATGGGTCATGGGAACCTCCTCAGGCTTTGAAGTCGGTCAGGATCGCAACCACCTCGTCGCCGATGCGGCCGAGGTTTTCCTTGGAGCTGGCGCCCAGGTGGGGGGCCATGAAGACATTGGGGGCCGTGAGCAGCGGGCAGTCCGCCGGGGGGGGATCGCTGGGCCAGACGTCCGTTCCGTAGGCGCGGAGCTTGCCGCTCTGCAGGGCGGCGGCCAGGTCGGCGTCCACCACGCACTTGCCTCGGCCGGTGTTGATGAGGATGGCGCCATCCTTCATCTTGGCGAGGAGGGCGGCGTTCATCATGCCCCGGGTCTCCTCCGTGAGCGGGGTGTGCATGCTGATGACGTCGGCCTGGGCGACCAGTTCATCCAGGCTGACGAGTCGGGCGATGGGGTGCTCTTTGAGGAAGGGATCGAAGGCGATCACCTCCATGCCGAAGGCCTGGGCGCGCTTGGCCACTTCCGTGGCGATGTTGCCGGCACCGATGAGCCCCAGCGTCTTCTTGAACAGCTCGGTGCGCTTCAATTCGCTCTTGAGGAATTTGCCCTCCGTCATGGACACGTGGGCTTCGATCAGGCGCGCGGGGATGGCCACCATGAAGGCCATGGCCATTTCCGCCACGGCCACGCTGCTGGCCCGGGGCGTGTTCACTGCCTGGATGCCCTTCTCGGCGCACCGCTTCTTGTCCACGTTGTCCATGCCGACGCCGCCGCGGATGACGAGCTTGAGGTTCGGGGCCTTGGCCAGGAGGTCGGCATCGACCTTGGTTTTCGAACGGACGAGGAGGACCTGGGCCTGGCCCAGGGTGGTCATGTCACTGCTGACCGTGCCGAAGGGCGCGAGGCGCTCCGGCAGCTTGGCATCAAAGGACTCGGCAATAAGGATGTGCATGGAGTCTCCGAAAGGAGTGTGGAAAAAAACAAGTGAATTTTTAACCGCAGATGTCGCAGATTTTCGCAGATGAAAAACAGATCAAGTACTTATCTGCGCCATCTGCGACATCTGCGGTTAAACACAGAAGTTTCGTTTTGCTTTCGAAAGAAACAACGGATCAGTCTTAGTACATGCGGACGAGCAGTCCGGAGCGCAGCTTGGGTTCGAACCAGGTGGACTTGGGCGGCATGACTTCGCCGGCGTCGGCCACGGACATGAGCTGGGTGAGCGAGGTGGGATAGACCGAGAAGGCCACGGCGTAGCCCTCCTTTACGCGGCGTTCCAGTTCATCCATGCCCCGGATGCCGCCCACGAAGTCGATGCGGGTGTCCGTGCGAGGGTCCTGAATGCCGAGGATGGGCGCCAGCAGGTTCTCCTGCAGGATGCTCACGTCGAGGCCGCGCACGGGATCGTTGGCGGGGAAGCTGCCGGGCCTGGCCTTCAGTTCGTACCAGGTGCCACCCAGGTACATGCCGAAGGTGGTGGGGGCCTGGGCGGCGCGATGGGCAGAGACGGTCACGTCGAACTTTTCGTGCACCCGGGCGAGGAAGACCTCCGGGTTGAGGCCGTTCAGATCCTTTACCACGCGGTTGTAGTCCATGATCTTCAGCTGGTCGTGGGGGAACACCACGGCCATGAAGCTCTCGAAGGGCTCGTCACCCGTGGCGTCGGCGCCGGCGGCGGCGCGGCGGGCCTGGGCATAGCGGATGGCGGCGGCGGTGCGGTGGTGGCCATCGGCGATGTAGAGGGCGGGCACGCCGTTGAAGAGGTGCGTCAGCTCGTAGATCACGGTCTCGCCGGACACGACCCACACGGTGTGGCCGATGCCGTCCGGGGTGACGATGTCATAGGCCGGGGGCATTTTCCGGATGGTGTTGATGATGCGGTCGATGTAAGGGACGGCCTTGTAGGCGAGGAAGACCGGCTCGGCGTTGGCGGCCTGCTCGGTGACGTGCCGGGTGCGGTCGTCCTCCTTGTCCTTGCGGGTGAATTCGTGGCGCTTGATGCTGCCGGTCTCGTACTCCTCCACGGAGCAGAGGCCCACCAGGCCCGCCTGGACGTGATCCCCCATGCGCTGCTGGTAGACGTAGAGGCAAGGCATCTCGTCTTGGAAGAGGGTGCCGTTGGCGATGAGGGCGCGCAGGTTGAACACGCCCTTGGCGTAAACGGCATCGGCGTGGATGTCGGTGCCCGGGGGCAGGTCGATCTCGGGCCGCCCCACGTGGAGGAAGGAGTAGGGGTTCCCCGTGGCCAGCTCGGCGGCCTCTTGAGTGTTCACCACGTCGTAGGGAACGGCGGCCACCTGGGCGGCGAGGTCGGGCCGGGGGCGGTGGGCGCGAAAGGGCTTCAGCTGGGACATGGACACCTGCCTGAGAAGGGGCCCCCACGGGGCCGCACAGGCGCCATTATTCCCCCATAGGTGCCCTTTCGACGACCCGATCTGTGGGTTTTGACGAAAGTCCGAGAATTGGCCTGCTCCTGGTTCATACCGTCAAGGCGTCAAGGCCTCGACGATGTCAGGCCTCGCCGAACTCGGGCTTCCGGTGGTCGGTGATCAGGGCCGCGTTCAGCAGGAGCTCGGTGAGGGCCAGGTCGATGGTCTGTTCCACCCGGCAGGTCTCCACGAATTCGATGTCCGGCCGGTCCCAGGCCAGGATCTCGTAGGCGGCGGGCAGGCCCTCGTCGGCCCGGTAGGCCGCGTGGATCACCTCGCCCCGCTTGAGGTACAGCAAGCCCATGCCGACCTCGGACTTGAGGGTAAGCGTGCAGGATTTCTTCTCCCAGTTGAGCAGCTGGAGGATGCTGTTCAGGCCGATGCCGCGGACCAGGCCCGTGGGTTCGATGTGGGCGGCGGCCCGGATGGCGTCCATGAGAAGGGTGAGGCGGGGCGGCTTGGTGAGGATGCGGATGGCGCCCAGCTGCAGGGGGGTGTTCAGGTGCTGGCTCTCGTCCAGTCCGGTCATCACAATGACGGGCACCTGGGGGTAGAAACGGCTTACCTTGGCGATGAGATTGAAGCCGTCCATCACGGGCATGTTGAGGTCGGTCACCAGGACGTGGACCGGCTCCTGCCGGAGCATCTCCATGGCCTCTCCGCCGTCGTGGGCCATGAGGATCTTGAACCCCATCAGACCCTTGAGCCCGGCCCGGTAGAGGCTCATGGTCGAGCGGTCATCCTCCACCACCAGGAGGGTCTTGGTGGGGAGATCGGAATGGAGTAGAGGGCGGGGGCGGCTGGGCAGGCTCATGGGCAACCGAGAGTCTAGCGCTCTTCCCCTTTGGGAATTCTGTGTTCCGGCTTCGGTTCTTTCTCCAGGATGGCCCCGGCTTCGGCGGCATCCCGGGGGTTCTGGGCCTCCCAGGCCACCACCCAGGGCGGCAGCTCCACATCCTCGTAATCCCGCAGCTTCCGGTGCCAGCTCACCAGGGACTGCACCACGGCCTCTTGGATGTCCACAGCCTTGGGCGGGATGTGGCCCTGCCAGATGGGCTCCCGGAAGTACTGCCGCAGGGTGGCCTCGGCGGGCTTGCCCCAGACGGCGTAGGTGCGGTCCTGGAGGCCCCCCACGGGCTTCTGGTCGAGGTTTTCGCCGTAGAGGTAGTAGAACACCGCTTCCCCATCGCTCCAGTGGCGCAGCACGCCGAAGGCCCCCTTCAGCAGCTCGTTCTGCAGAGCCAGATCGACGGGCTTGTCGGTGCGGAAATCCCAGGGCCCCACGTGGGCGTGGGCCACGGAGGGGTAGCCCACTTCCGTGATCATCACGGGCCGATGGAACCGGGCCGTGAGGGTGCGGGCCTTGTAGACGACCCACCACCAGGCGTCGCGGACCTGCCCGGGGCTGGGATAGTCGTCGTACTTGGCGATGGGATCGTAGGTGTTGATGCCGATCACGTCCAGGCAGTCGCCGAAGGTGAAGCTATCGTGGCTGTCGAAGTTCACGCTGTAGACCAGCTTGCCCTTGAAGACCTTGCGCACCTCGGCGGCGAGCTGGCGCCACTGGTCCGGGAAGCGGTGGGTGGAGGCCATCTCGGTGCCCAGGCTGTACCACTCCACGCCACCCTCCTGGGCCAGCGTGGCCAGCCGAACGTTGAAGTCGGTATAGCTCTGCCACCAGAGCGCCCAGTCGTCCGGTGCCAGGTTGCCCCGCCACCAGTCGGCGTTCTCCGCCTCGTCCCGCATGTTGAGCGTGGGGAAGAACATCATGCGGAGGCCCCGGGCCCTCGCCTGGCGGAAGGTCAGGCGCAGGCCCTCTTCCGTGGGGCTGGAGGTGGGGTGGCGGCGGATGGCGTTGCTATGCCCCGTGTCCATGCGGTAGATGGCCTGCAGGCTCACGCAGGTGGCCCCGGTGGCGGCGATGCGGGTCAGCTCCTCGCCGTAGTCGTAGTCCGGAACTCCCGCGTAGAGTCCCAGCACCATACCCCGGGGCTGGGGCACCAGGGCCCGCCGCTGCATGCGGCGCACCAGCAGGAGGGTGGCTGGCAGGGCGAGGATGGCCAGGGTGATGAGGAGGCGACGGATCATGCGGAATGGCTCCAGGTTTCAGCCTAGCGGCTGAAACCTGGAGATAGGAAAGGACATGCTTTTCCTATCTCGCGGAGCGCACCTCCGCGAGCCTGCTAACGCCCCACCCAGCGCCCCAAATACTCCCAACTGGCCCGGTGGACATCCAGGAAGCCCTCCGCCTGGGGTATCAGGTAATGGAGCTGGAAGGTGTGCGGTCGGCCCCGCCAATCGGACCCCAGGGGCGTGACGGCCAGACCGGCCTTGCCAGCCAGGACCAAGGCCCGCGGCAGGTGGGCGGCGGAACTCACCAGCGCCAGGCGCTGCCAGCCGAAACGGACCTGGAGCTTCCGGTAGGCGGCGATCTCGTCCCGGGTGATCCAGCAGGGTTCCGTCACCACCAGGATCGCGGAATCGGGAATGCCCAGGCTCCGCCAGAGGGCGCGGCTCTCTTCCCCGCCGTTCCGGATCCCCCTGAGGCTGTCCCGGGTGAAGCCGCTGGCCACCAGCACCTTCGCCTTCCCGCCATGCCAGAGCCGGGCGGCCAGGAAGATGCGGTCCCCGGACAGGTTCAACTGGGGCCGCCCCAAGCCATCCTCGCCGCTGCCTCCGCCCAGGACGCAGACGGCATCAAAGGGTGGCACCGTGGCCAGCTCCACGGCCGGGACGGTGGCCTCCAGCCGGGCCATGAGGGCGGCGCCCAGGTGGATGTTGCCGGCGGCGGCGTACAGCACCGTGATGCCGAGCAGGAGCAGGGCGGGTGCCCGCTGCCGCCGGCGGAAGCAGAGGAGGCATGCGCCTAGCAGGAGCAACCAGAGAAGACCCACCGGCATGACCAGCAGGGCCAGGGTCTTTTGAAGGGACAGCAGGGTCATGACAAGGGCTCCAGGCTTCAGCCTAGCGGCTGAAGCCTGGAGATAGGGCAAAGCCTACGTCCGCTCCACCCGCACCTGCACGATCCGCGTGCCTTCCACGTGCAGGACGGTCAGACGGGCACCTTCGACGGTGACGGATTCCTGGGCCCTGGGGATATGGCCCAGGCGGGTCATGACGAGGCCCGCGAGGGTATCGAAACCGTTCCGTTCCCAGATGAGGCCCAGGGCGCTGGCGACGTCATTCACGTGGGCCTGGCCCGACACGAGCCAGATGCCGGGGGCATGCTCCACCAGGCCGGTGGGGGTTTCGTGCTCGTCCTGGATCTCCCCGAAGACCTCCTCCAGCAGATCCTCTATGGTGACCAGGCCGGACACGCCGCCGAATTCGTCCACCACCAGGGCAAGCTGGGTTCGGGCCCGTTGGAGGTCCCGCAGGAGGTCGGCCACGGGCTTGCACTCCGGCACGAAATGGGCCGGCTTCATGAGGGTGGCCAGGGGGGGCTGAGCGCCCTCCGGCAGCTGCATGAGATCCTTGAGCAGCAGCACGCCGCGCACCTGGTCGATGCTGCCTTCAAAGACCGGCAGGCGGGAGTGGCGGCATTCCGTGAAGGCGGCCCAGGACTCCTGGATGGTGGCGGTCAGGGCCAGGGCTACGATGCGGGTGCGGGGGGTCATTACCTCGCGCACCACCGTGTTGCCAAAGGTGACCACGTTGCGGATGAGTTCCCGGTCCTCAGCCTCCAGGATGCCTTCGGCCTCGCCTTCCTCCAGGAGCGCCGTGACGGCCTCCTCGGTGGCGTCCTCCTCGTCGTCGTCGTCCTTGGCCCGCTCCTCCGCGTGGCGGCGGTCGATCATGCGGGCGAGGGGATCCACCAGGGGGCCCAGCACCGTCTGGATGGGCGCATAGAAGGGAAAGAGCTGGTCCAGCCAGTAGAAGGGATCGCGGGAGGTGAGCACGGCCGGTAGCAGGAGATCGAGGAGCAGGAGGCCCGCCAGGAACAGGGCCCCCAGGACCCAGGCCCCGCCGGGCATGACGTGGTAGAAGGGCCAGAGCAGGACCACCAGCACCAGCAGCAGCAGCTGGTTCCAGAACTTCAGGCCCATGCCCAGGGCCCGGGGACGCTCCAGCAGGGCCACCAGGCGGAGGTCGGAGATGGCTCCCTCCTCTAGCAGGCGCCGCCGGTGCAGCGAGGGCATGGCATGGAAGGCCGACAGCAGGCTCGCCATGGCGCAGCGGTAGAGCAGCACCGCCATGGCGCCGAAGAGGAGCCAGGAGGGGGGGGCAGTGCCAACCGAATCAACCATTGTTCAAATGATTCTATCTGGTTTCGCCCCGGGCCAGGATTTGCCGGGTGAGGTTGGCGCGGGCCCCCTCGCTGAGGTTTAATTTCCGGCGCTCCGCCTCGCGAAAGTATTCCTCGGGGTCGTGGCAGAGGCCGTCGGAGGTGGGCGGCAGGCCCTTGCGGGCCCGGGCCGCATTGAGGAAGACGTAGGGCTCCTTGGCCAGCTCGGGGCTTTGGAGGAAGCGGCGGAACGTCCACCAGCCGCCCAGTACGAACCACACGCCCAGCACGGCCACGGCCTGGTGCTGGAGTCGGCGCATGCGCTCCGGCGTGGTCCGGACCCGCTGCCACCAGACGCCCACCGCGAGGTTCAGGCCGATGATGGACCCGGTCAGCACGAGGGTACCCGTCCAGCCCAGGGTGCCCCAGCCCCAGCCGGTGACGGCGATGACCGCGGGGGCCAGCAGCAGGCTGAAGATCAGGTTGAGGTGCAGCATGTACAGCAGCAGGGATTCCCGGCTGGCGGCCTCCACGGGATTGGGGCCCTGCCAGCGGGGCCGGAGCAGTTCGATCGCGCCCATGGCCGTCCCGCCCAGGAGGATGCAGCCCAGGCGGCTGGCCACGCTGGGCAGGGTGGTGTTGGAAATCGTCACCAGCTCGCTGTAGGTGAAGGCCCCCGAGCGGCTGTGGACCATCCAGACGCCGTTCTGCTGGAGCCACGTCCCGCCCCACAGCCAGGAGGTCTGGTAGGCGGCGCCCCACACCAGAAGCAGGGCTCCAAATACTGCCAGACCGGAGAGAAATCGGGCTTCGCTCCAGCGGGCGCTGCCGCTAGACGTGGAGGTCGGGCTTTGCCCGGGCTCCACGTGGGGGAGTTCGAGGGGGGACGCAGAGCGAGCCACGCGAGCGGGCGGTCCCCCCTCGTTCGTAGCAACATTCTCCACCCGCAGGTGGCGGTACAGGCCACCCAGGAAGGCCCCGAAGGCGGGGAAGGCGACCCAAGGGAAGAGGGGGAAGAGGGCCTGCACGCCGCGGTCGGGATTGCCGTTGAAGAGGCCGCGGATGGGCAGCCAGAGGCCGTCAGCGACACCTGTGGCCCAGAGGTGTGGCGAGACGATGGGGATGAAGACCGCGAGGGCCAGGGCCAGGGCCGTGAAGATCCGCGGGTTCCGCACCAGCCGGGCCAGGCCCTGGAGGATCAGCAGGGAGAAGACGATGCACTGGAGCACATCCAGCTTGAACAGCTCCCGGGCCTTCTGCGCCGTGTTGAGCACGGTCCAGTCTGCGGCCGTGATGCCCGGGGCGTGCAGGGCGTAGGCGAGGAGGAGGATGAAGCCCAGGCGCCGCGCCGTGTCGGGCCAGAAGGGGCGCAGGGTGCCGTCGGTCTTGAAGGTGGAGATCGTCAGACTATAGCCTGCGGCCATGGTGAAACTGGGCGCCACCAGGCCGTTCAGATAGTTCAGCCAATCCGGGCGGAGGCCGGGCAGCAGCCAGACGTTGACCGCGTGCACTTCGATCATGACGATCACCGCCCAGCCCCGCAGCTGGTCGATCCAGTCGCAGCGCTTGGAAGGGGTCAGGTCGTTCCAGAGGTCTTTCATCACTGTCCATCACCGTTCATCACCGGTTCCATTTCTTTCACAATTCGGCCCTTACTCCGGTCCATCATCAGCCGACGAATCTGAATCTTCGGCCTTCCAAAGTTCATCAAAAGGCAAGCTCTCATGCCCGTAGCCTTCAAATAGTTCAGACACTGGGCGGTGTGCACATCATCGAGGTCTTTGCATGCCTTGAGTTCGATGAGGATCTGTTCATTCACGAGCAGATCGGCAACGTAGTCGCCAACCGTTACGCGATCGTAGAGGACGACAATTCTGTGCTGCTGGACGACGACGAGTCCGGCCTTCCGAAGCTCGTGAGCCAGTGCATTCTCGTAGACCTTCTCAAGGAAGCCAGAGCCAAGCTCATTGGCTACGCGATAGGCGCAGCTAATGATTCTGGAAGTAAGAGGATCGTCTTCAGGCATGAAAGGCGGGTTAGGAAACCGATGTAAGACGGGGGGAAAGAAAAGGATTTAACCAGTGATGAACAGTGATGGACGGTGATAAAGAAAAGCTAGAAGGTAGATGGCTGGTGTCAGGGGGCGTTGTGGCGCATCACGCTGTGCTTCTTGCCGTAGAGGAAGTAGATGACGAAGCCCAGGGCCAGCCAGGTGATGAGCCGCCACCAGTTGGCCACGGGCAGGGAGAACATCAGCATGAGGCAGCTGAGCACGCCCATGACCGGGACGAAGGGCACCCAGGGGCAGCGGAAGGGGCGCTCGGCCTCGGGGTGCTTTTTGCGCATGATCAGCACCGCGGCGCAGACGATGACAAACGCCAGCAAAGTGCCGATGTTGGCCAGGTGCAGCAGGGCGTCGATGGGCAGGAAACCCGCCAGGGCACCCACGAAGATGCCCACGAGGATGGTGGATTTCCAGGGGGTGCGGAACTTCGGATGCACGTCGCCGAAGGTGGCCTTGGGGAGCAGGCCGTCCCGGGCCATGGCCAGGAACACGCGGGGCCCGCTCAGCATCATGACCAGCAGCACGGAGGTGATGCCGGCCACGCCTGCGGTGGCGATGAGGCCCTCGGCCCAGCCCATGCCATTCTGCTTGAAGGCCGTGGATACGGGGGCGGCGATGTCCAGCTGGTCGAACTTCACCATGCCTGTCAGCACGGCCACCACGGCGATGTAGAGCACCGTGCAGACCAGCAGGGAGACGATGATGCCGATGGGCACGTCGCGCTGGGGGTTCTTGGCCTCCTCGGCGTGGGTGGAGACGGAATCAAAGCCGATGTAGGCGAAAAAGATGATGGCCGCCCCGGCCATGGTGCCGATGGGCGCGCCTCCCCCGTCCATCTGGCCCGCCACGTGGTGCCCAAAAAAGCTGATGCCGGTCCAGCCGAAGGGCGCGAAGGGATGCCAGTTGGTGGTGTTGATGAAGAAGGCGCCCACGGCGATGACGAAGAGCACGGCGGCCACCTTGATGGCCACCATGACCCCGTTGAAGGTGGCGCTCTCCTGAATCCCCTTCACGAGGATGGCGGTGACGATCACCACGATGATGAGCGCGGGCAGGTTCATGATGGCACCCGTGGACATGAAGTGACCCGTGGCTGGGTCGTACTTCCACGGCGATTCGCTCAGCAGCTTGGGGATATGGATGCCGATCTTGCTCACGGCGCTCTGGAAGTAGGCGGACCAGCCCGTGGCCACGGCGGCGCTGGAGACACCGTACTCGAGGATGAGGTCCCAACCGATGATCCAGGCGAAGAGTTCGCCCAGGGTGGCGTAGGCGTAGGTGTAGGCCGAACCGGCCACGGGCACCATGGCCGCGAATTCCGCGTAGCAGAGCGCCGCGAAGATGCAGGTGATGCCGGCGATGACATAGGACAGCATCAGCGAGGGACCCGCGATGTTGTGGGCCGCCGCGCCTGTCGCCACGAAGATCCCCGCGCCGATGATGGCGCCGATGCCCAGGGCCGTGAGCTGCACGGGGCCGAGGACCCGGCGGAGGCGGTTTTCGCCCTTGGCCTCTTCGAGCAGGAGGGCCAGGGGCTTGCGGGCGAAGAGCTGGGATTCAGGGCGTGATTCGTTCGACATGAACAAAACTCCATGCGATCCGGGAAGGGACCCGGAAGGGGATTCCAGGAGAAGCGGGATCAGGGGGCTTCCGGCGATGCTAGCAGAGTGAGGCTGGCTATGATGCCCCATGCTTCCGGCCGCTTTCCTCTCCCGTCTCCTGCAGGCGCGGGGTTCCCTACTCCTGTGCCGGGGGTGCC
>JANYAS010000070.1 GCA_025361205.1 Holophagaceae bacterium | reverse complement strand
GATGAACATGGCGTTTTCCGCGAAGCGGCAGACATCCATGATGAGGGGCTTGCCGTACTGCTTCAGAAGCGCGGAGTAGGCGCGGATGTTCGCCATGGACACGGGCTGGCCGCCGCCCGTGTTGTTGGTCACGGTGATCATGCCGAAGGGGATGCGGTGCCCGTCCTGCTTCAGCACCTCTTCCACTCGGGCCAGGTCGATGTTGCCCTTGAAGGGGTGGATGAGGCTTGGCTGGAGCCCCTCGGGGATCACCAGATCGACCGCTTCCACACCGTTGAATTCCAGGTTGGCCCGGGTGGTGTCGAAGTGGCAGTTGTTGGGCACCAGGTCACCCTGCTTGCAGACGGCGCTGAACAGCACCTTCTCGGAGGCACGGCCCTGGTGGGTGGGGATGAAGTGCTCCATCCCGGTGATGTCCTTCAGGACGGCCTCCAGGCGGAAGAAGCTCCGGGAACCGGCATAGCTCTCGTCACCCACCATGATGGCGCCCCACTGGGCCGAGCTCATGGCCCCGGTACCGGAATCCGTGAGCCAGTCCAGCAGCACGTCCTCGGCCCTCAGCTTGAACACGTTCAGCTTGGCGGCCTCCAGCATCTCCAGGCGCTCCTGGGCGTTGGTCATGCGGATGGGCTCGACGGACTTGATGCGGAAGGGCTCAATCATGGTGCGGGGCATGGCGACTCCAGGTGGAACTCCCAGGTTACTGGAGGCCTTTGGGATGGGCATCACAAGGGGGTGGCGGCGCAGACCGCCTCAGGCGATCCTGAAGGGCTTGGAGTGAACATGAGTCTTCTACTGGCCGTGGACGTAGGCAACACCAACGTGGTGCTGGGGATCTACGACCTCTCCCAAGGGCCGGAAGCGCCCCTGGTCTGCTCCTGGCGCCTGGCCACCAGTCGGGAACGAACCGTGGACGAATATGGCCTTTCAGCCCTGGCCCTGATGCGGCATCAGGGCATCGAAGCCAGCCAGATCAAGCACGTGGCCATTTCCTGCGTGGTGCCACCCCTGCATCCCGTGCTCATGGCCTTGGCCAAGACCTTCTTTGGGGTGGACGCCTTCTATGTCGAACCAGGCGTGAAGACCGGCGTGAAGGTGCTCATCGACAATCCCTCGGAACTGGGCGCCGATCGTCTCGTGAATGCCGTGGCCGGCATCGAAAAGTTCGGGGCGCCCCTCATCGTGGTGGATTTCGGCACCGCCACGACCTTTGATGTCATCAACGCGAAGAAGGAATACCTGGGCGGCCTTATCTGCCCAGGCCTGAAGATCAGCGCCGACGCCTTGTTCCAGCGGGCCAGCCGCCTGCCGCGGGTGGAGATCGCCGAGCCCGAGCGCCTAGTTGGGCGCAATACCGTGCAGGCCATGCAGTCCGGCATCTTCTACGGCTACGTGGGCCTGGTGGACGGCATCCTGGAGCGCCTACTGGATGGGAGCCCCGAGACCGAGGTCGCCGCCACCGGCGGGCTGGCGCGCATCATCGCGCCCCACACCAAATTCATCAAGCACATTGCGCAGGACCTCACGCTGGATGGCCTGCGCATCCTCTGGTTCCGCAACCAGGGCGGGCGGAAATAACCGAATGGATCTGCCGTTGATCCGTTTAGCCACGGTGGATTCCACCCAGGCCTTTCTGCGGCGGAACCCCCACCTGGGTTTCTGCGCCGTGCTGGCGGACTGCCAGACCGAGGGCCGGGGCCGCCTTGGCAACCGCTGGGAGAGTGCCGCCGGGACCGGGTTGTGGATGTCCGTGGCGCTGTCCGCACCCTCGGGCGGGGGCCCTGGGCTGGTCCTCCAGCGGGCCATGATCGCCGCGGCGCAGGTGCTGGATCCCGGAGGCCGCGCCCTGGGGCTCAAGTGGCCCAATGATCTGGTGGCCTGGAAGGCTGGCCGCTTGGTCAAGCTGGGAGGCATCATCGGCGAGCAGATCGGTGGCCGACTCATCATCGGGCTGGGCGTGAATCTGACCTCGGCGCCAGAAATCCCCGATCGGGCCATTCCTCCCGCCTGCCTGAAGGATCTGGGCCTGGAAGTTGCACCACTATTCGAACTGGCACTTCTTATCTCCAAATCATGGAAGAATTTGGAGCAAAACATTCAACCCCTTTTCCGATGGCCTGAAGCCGGCTCTCCCCTCCGCTGGGAAGACGCGCAAGGCACCTGCCTGGGCTGGGAGCCGGACGGGCGGCTGAAGGTGGCCTCGGCTACAGGGGTCCACCGGTTGAGCGTGGGAGACATCACTGGTCTCTCCTGATCCGTTGCTCAGACCACCGCCCGGATCTCCATTTCGCTGAGGATCCTGGGGCTGTTCTTGGCGACCTGGAGGATGCGATCCACGCGCTCGGGGCTGGGGTCGTAGCCATTCATTTCGAGCCAGTAGATGACATTGCTGTGGCCGGCCAGGGGACCAATCTCGATTTCCTGGCGGCGGCCCACCAAGGCGGCGGGGACCCCGGAGTAGACGGCGTCGGCCAGTTCCACGTCGCCGCGGTGCAAGGCCTTCACGATGGCGGCGGCGTGGACACCGGTGCCCGTGCGGAAGGCGTCGCGACCCAGCACGGGGTAGTTGGCGGGGATCTCCACATCGCACAGTTCGGCCACGCGTTCGGCCAGGGCGGGCAGGTCCGAGAGATCGCCCTTGGGGAAGCCCATGAGGTGCAGGTTGATCATGAGTTGATCGAGGGCCACGTTGCCGCAGCGCTCGCCGATGCCCAGGATGCTGCCGTGGAGGCGATCGGCGCCCGCCTCGAAGGCCGCGATGGCGTTGGCTACGCCCAAGCCCCGATCATTGTGGCCATGCCAGTCGATGCGAACGGAGCGGTCCTTCACCACCTCGGCCTTGATGAAGCGCACCAGCCGGCGCACGCCGTCGGGCGTGGCATGGCCGCAGGTGTCTGAGAGGCAGATGGACTGGGCGCCTTCGTCCATGGCGGCGCTGTAGATGGCATTGAGCACGTCCGGCCGGGCCCGGGTGCTGTCCTCGGTCACCATCATCACCGGCACCTCGTGGCGGTGGCAGAAGGCGATGGCCTGCCGGGCCGTCTTTACCAGGAAAGCCAGATCCCAGCCTTCCACATCCATGCGAATTGGGCTGGAGCCCAGGAAGGCGCCCGCCTCGAGAGGGATGCCGGCCCGCTGCTGGATCTCGGCCACCTGGACGAGGTCCGCCTCCAAGGTGCGCACGGCCACATTGGGGCTGATGGGCAGGCGGTGGTCTCGGATCTCCACCATCAGGGCTCGCACGGCCACCAGGGCCTTGGGACCCGCCCCGGGCATACCCAGATTGACGGCATCCACGCCCAGGCGGGCCAGTCGGTGGATAAGGTCGCGTTTGGCGGCAATGTCGGGATCTCGCACGGAGGGGCTCTGGAGGCCGTCCCTCAGCGTTTCGTCGTTCAGGAGCGGAATCCGGGCGTCCTTCGGCGGAAGGCCATTCCAGTCGTTGATGAGTTCCTCGAGCGTCATTGAACCTTTAGCCTACGGTGACTTCCACCCGGCGGTCCAGCAGGGTGCCCAGAAGGGCTCCCTTGTCGAGGAAGGCCTCCATCTCAGGTTCCACATCCCCGACGGCGTCCAGGACTACGCGGAGCCCCTCCTCGTCCACCTCCACTCTCAGCCCTCGCACGGACTGGCGGCGCCGCCGGTCCAGGGCATCGGCGCCGCGGAGGATGGCGGCCAGCTTCCGGACCACCTGCCGGTGCCAGGGCGCCAGGGCCCGGAAGGCCTCATGTTTCGCGTGATGGGGCGGCTTACCGCGATGAAAGCGCACCACCTGGGCCAGCAGATCCACTTCCTCGGGCCAGAATCCAGGCAGGGTCGCGTTGCGGATCAGGTATTCGCCGTGCTTGTGGTGGCTCTTCTCCGAGACGGAGAAGCCGATGTCATGGAGCCGAGCGGCGCAGGCCAGCCATTGCCGCTCGGGATCACCCAGTTCGAAGTAGGGTTGGAGGGCGAGGAACAGTTCGTCGGCCAGACGGACCACCTGGCGGCTGTGGCCCGGGTCAGGATCCAACCGTGTGGCCAGCTGCTCGATGGAGGCGCGCCGACGGTCCGCGAGGGGCGGAATGGCCGCGCCACCGTGTTTGAGCGCCTCCCAGATCATGCCTTCCCGCAGGCCCACGGGCAGGTGGCGCAGGGGTGGCGCCCCCAGCCACTCCATGAGGGACAGGGCCCAGATGGCCCCCACATGTAGCACCTCGGCCCGTTTGGGGTCCACGCCCAGGCGGTCCACGCGCTCCTGGGTATCCGCGCGCCAGAGCTTCAGCGTAAAGGCCCGCAGCTGATCGGCCGTGAAGGCCTGACCGGCCGCGGCGCCCCGGGCCAGATCCTCCAAGGTGCCCGAGGTGCCCAGAATCAGCGAAGGCAAGGGAAGGATGGTTGGGAGATCCCGGCGGGCCTTCCTGAGGATCCGGCGGATCATCTTGCGGAGCCGCTTGAGGTCAAAGGCCGTGGGGGGATTCGAAGTCTGGGCCGCGTCTGCCAGGCGCTGCAGGCCCCAGGGGAGGGAGGTGCTCGCGGCTACGCGTCCACCCTGTACCCAGGTCATTTCGGTGCTGCCGCCGCCGATATCCACGAGGGTCACGGGGTCCAAGGGGAACGGGATGGCGTGGGACACGGCCTGATGAATGAGCCGGGCCTCTTCTTCACCGGAGATCACCTGGATGGGGATTCCAAGTTCCTCAGCCTCCATCACGAAGGCCTGGGCATTCTTCGCGTTGCGCAAGGCCGCCGTGCCACAGGCCATAATCGTTTCGCACGCGAAGCCCTGGATGATTTTCGCCATCTGGGTCAGGGCTTCGATCCCGGCCCGGAAGGCCTCGGGCCCGATCTCGCCAGACCTTGCCTCGCCGCGGGCCAGGCGCACCATGACCTTTTCCCGGGCCAGCACATGCTGGCCGCCCATGGGATCCGCTTCCACTACCACCATGTGGATGGAGTTGGATCCGACATCGACGGCGGCAATTCGCATTCGATGATTGTGGGCAGAAGTCGGCTCTGAGCCCTAAGGATTGTCTGAGCCCAGCAGGCCTGTGGTTCACCGAACGCAGACTGGCGGAGCGGATGGCACAACTGGGGGCTGTAAACCCGGTGCCACATGTGCTGGAATGGGGATCCACCCATCCTCTAACACGGAGTCGCGCATGTTCCACCGCTGGTGTCTTGGCTTGACCTTCGGAGCGGCCCTGGTGGCCGGGCAGCCAGCGCCGGTTCGAACCCAGGCCTGGGTGTTGGCGCTCGACAGTCGCGGCGGGATGGTGGGGGATCTGAATCCCGAGGAGCTGCAGGTGAGGGTGGACGGAAAAGCCCGTCCCACGGTCCAGGTGAAGACCCCGGCCCAGACCGCAGAGGCGTTCCAGTCCTGGGTGTTGGTCTTCGAGCCCATCCGCGACACGAACACCCGGGCCAGGGCGTTCCTGGCAGCGGCGGATTTTTTGACGAAGGTGCCGGAAGGAGACCGCGTGCTCATCGTCGCCCGGGGCCAGGATTCCCTGGAGACGCTCATGCCGGGGTTCTCCGCCCGGCGTGGACTGTGGGCGCAGGCTCTCGCAAAGGTTCCGGACATGCTGCCGGAGAGCCTTGTCGGTTCTCCAAAGGAGACGCTCCAGGGGGAGGGATTTCAAGCCTCCTTCACGGACGCCACAGATGGCCCAAGGGGCCAGGAGGCCCTGACTGCCCTGCTCGTCCGCTTCAGGAGTGGTGCCCCCGGCTGGGCCAAGGGCACCATTGATCAGAGGGGCATCAACGTCCTCGAACGGCTTAATTTCAACAGCCCGGGCCTCATTTTCGGCATGTTAGCCACCATAACCAAGGAGTCCCATGCTCTGGGATCCCTTTTTGATGCCATGGCGCTTGTGCAGGGCCAGAAACACGTGGTGGTCTTCTCGCGCTGCGAAGCCGACGACATGTCCCATCCCAGTGTGAAGCGGGCCATGAGCCAGCAATTCAAGCGGGAGAAGGACGATGCGGGTGGTCCAGCAGAAACCGCCACCCGCGCCACCGGGGACATGACCCTCCTCCAGGCCGACCTGAAGGCCAAAGCCGTGGCGGCCGGTGTCACCCTCTTCTCCGTGGCGGGTCCTGGCCAGAATATCGTGGGTCATATCGGAACCATTGCCTCTGCCACCGGCGGCTTCGCCTTTCCCCTGGCCGATGGGGTTGAGACCACCTTCGGCCAAAGCATCCAGGTTTTCGGATCCAGGTACCTGGTTCAGTGGGCCGAGGATGGCATCCTGAGCAAGACTGCCTCCTTGGATGTCAGCACAACCCGGAAGGGCGTGAAACTGCTCGTCCAGTCCACGAGGTAAGGCGGGTAAAAATAAGTACGAATCGATTCGTTGTATTACGAATCGGTTCGTATGTTGTCTTCAGACCCTCTGGAGACCCCCCCCGCCAACGCATGCGTTGGCAGGGAACCAACGTTATGTCCACCCCGACCATTCGCCCGTCCGATGGCGAGCTCGCCATCCTGCGGGTGCTTTGGTCGCGAGGCCCCGCGACGGTTCGGGACGTGCATACCGAACTGTCGAAGGACCGTGACATGGGCTACACCACCGTGCTGAAGCTCATGCAAATCATGGTGGAGAAGGGACTGGTGGAGCGGGACGAGCGCGCGCGTTCCCACACCTACAGCCCCCTGCAGGGTGAATCGGTAACCCAGCGCTGCCTGTTGAAGGAACTTCTGCAGAAGGCCTTCGCGGGCAGCCGCCGGGAGCTCGTGCTCCAGGCCCTCGAAGCCGAACCTGCTTCGGCCGAGGAACTAAACAACATCCGCAAGATGCTCAACGAAGCCAAGAAGAGGATGTCATGAACGAGTTCGCCAGCCTCCCCCTGGTTCGCGCCATAGGCTGGGCCCTCTGCCACAGCCTTTGGCAGGGCGCGGCGATCGGTTTCCTGGCAGCGGGGCTTCTCCTCGCCGCCCGAAACAGATCTCCGGCATTCCGCTACCGGCTGGCCTCGCTTGCCCTTGCCCTCATCGTCCTTGCCTTCGCGGGCACGGTGATCTGGCTACTTCCTCTTGGGGCAACGGAAATTTCCACAGAGGGCGGTCTGCTCGCACCCATCTTCGAAAGGGGTACGGTGGCGGGAAAGTGGGTTCAATTCCGAGCGCTGGCCACACCCTGGATGCCCTGGTTGATGCTGGCCTGGGGAGTGTGGCTATGCCTGCGCCTCCTGAAGGTCGGGGGCGGCCTGGTCTGGCTATACGGGCCCTGCCTGGGTGCCGCTCAACCGGCCCCCGCCGAGTGGCAGGGGCGCTTCGAACGTCTCCACCGCAGGGTGGGGATCCGGACCTCCGTGCGGCTAGGCCTTTCCTGGGACGTGGATTCGCTCCTGGTCCTGGGCTGGCTCAAGCCGGTCATCCTGGTGCCGGCGGGTGCGCTTCTAGCCCTTCCGCCCGAGGCCCTCGAGGCTCTTTTGATCCACGAACTCGCCCACATCCGCCGCGGGGACTTCCTGGCGAACCTGCTCCAGATCCTCGCCGAATCGATCCTGTTCTACCACCCCGCCGTCTGGTGGCTCTCCGGGCGCATTCGCCAGGAGCGCGAGCACTGCTGCGATGATGCGGCCGTGCAGGCCTGCGGTGATCCGATCCTCTACGCCTCCGCCCTCGTTGGGCTGGAGGAACTCCGCACCCAGCCCAAGCTGATTCCCGATCTGGCCCTCGCGGCCAGTGGAGGCAAACTCATGTCCCGCATTCAACGCCTGCTTCGCCCCCGCATCACCCAGGACACGGCCCTGCTTTTGGCGGCGCTCATTCCGACCCTCCTGCTCGCGGCCACCCTCGGGGCGGGGACCTTTTCCGCCACGGCCTCTGACGCGCCCAAGTCCGCACCCAAGGCTGAGACCGCCGCTTCGGAGCCGGTGGACGTAGACTTCAAACAGATCCGCGTCAAGCACCAGCCCGATGCCCCGGCCTATCCTCCCGAGGCTAAGGCGCAGCGCATCCAGGGCACAGTGGAGATGGTCCTCACCATCGACCCGGATGGCAAGGTCACCGATGCCAAGGCCCTCTCTGGCCCCGAGGAACTGCGCGCCTGCGCCGTGGACTATGCCAAGGGCTGGGAATTCGAACCCGCCAAGGTGAAGGGCAAACCCGTATCCGCCCGGTTTAAGCTCACTATGCGGTTCCGTTTGAGATAGCCATTTGTTTGCCGCTTGAGAACCCTAGAAAAGACCTTCAAGCCGGAGATGAACAGCGATGAACGGTGATCAAGACGATGGCCTTTTCATCACCGTCCATCGCTGTTCATCACCGGCTATTTTCCCTTTGTTTGGAAACAGAAGGATTGCCATGCCCTTCGGGAAGTCTCTTGCCGCGACGGTGCTCCTCCTGGCACTCAGCGCCTGTGGCAGGCCTGACACAGACCCATGGCCGAGGCTGCTTCGCGCTGCTACTGGCCAGCACCTCTCGGCCGTTTCCGAGGCCGAACGTGAAGCCTATGAAGCGGGCTTCGCCAATGGGGCTGCCATGGTGCATGAAGCACTGAAGGCGGGGATCAGGCCCTACCGACCGGTCCTCGATATGCAAGAAGCCACTCCTGCGGCTCCCCAATGGCGGGGCGCTGTGCCGGAAGGTGTGGTCATCCAAGGTCCTCAATTAGCCCCCGAAGTAGATCTTGAAACGGGGCTCCTCCAGCATGCCGCGGCCGGGGCCAAGGGCGGCGCCTTTGCCCGAGGGCAGACGGAAGGGTTCAGTTGGGCCCTCGCCGCCATCGGTCAGCGGCTGGTGGTACCGGTTCCGGAACGGGTCCTTCCGGGGGAATGGATCCGATGGCAGGACCATCAGAAAAGCCGTGCCCTGCAATCCGGCGCCCAGACTGCGCGGATGGGGTGGGCTCCCGGATCCTTGATGTGGTCCTGGACAGAACGCGGGTTCCCAAGCCGACGGTACTGGCGCCCTTGGACGGATCAGGCGGCCCCGGGATGGGTTGGTTTCATGGGCAAGGCACTGTGGATTGAAACCCGCAGCGGTCAGGCGATCGCCTTGGACATCGAATCGGGGGGAATCCTATACGTAAGACCCGCTTCAACCCATGAACCACCGAACCAACCGGATCTGGCTGCGTGCGAGGAATCCATCCGCAACGAGTTCGATTCCCCGGCCTATCAAGAAACCTTGAGGCGTCTTCGGCAAGCCGCGGAATTTGGGGGAATCACAGAATGTATGCCCTTGACTGAACACCTCCACGGTATGGGGGAGCAGGCGGATCGTGAGGCATATGGTTGGTACCTGAAAGCCGCGGAGAAGGGCCACCCGGAGGCCATGCTCAAGGTCGGGGTTCGGCTGTTCCATGGGGATTCCACACCGGCTGACAAACCGGCCGCAAGGCGCTGGCTCGAGGCGGCCGTCCGGGCCGGTCACCCTCAAGCCCCATCAGTCCTGGAGATGCTATTCGGAAGCGACCTTCACCCGGCGGTAGAGGGTCGCTGAGCCCTGACCTCTGGTAACCGTTGCACGAAGCCCAGACGCCCGGCCATGCTCGATTCCACATTCTGAGGTGATCCCATGGCTTTGACGGTGGATGGCATTTTTTTGCTCATGCCTGAACTCTTCCTGCCCGAGAAGGCTCAGGGCCTGACCGTCTCGGTCTACTACCAGGTGACCGGGGAAGGCGGCGGCGACTACACCTGCCTCATCGAGAACGGGGTGTTCTCCATGAAGCGCGAAGCCAAGCCTGACGCCACCTCCGTGGTGGTGATAGGCGCCGAGGACTGGATCGCGCTGAACGAAGGCAAGCTCGACCCTATGCAGGCCTTCATGACGGGCAAGCTCAAGGGTACCGGCGACCTGGGCCTGCTCCAGAAATTCCCCAAGTTCTTCAAAAAGCCCCAGAAGCAAGGTGGCCCCGTGAAGCCCCTGAATGAGTTGGTGCCCGCGCGGCTGGCGCTGGCCGGGGCCGGGATCAAGGTGAGCGTCGGCGGCGACAGCTGGGGCGCAGGCGCCGAATTGGCAGGCGACGAGGCCGCCGTGCGCGGACTGGTCTGTGGGATTTCCGATCCGGGCCCGGCCCTGCTGGGCGGTCAGCTCCGTTATTCCGGCGACATGGCCCTGCTGCGGAAGGCCTGGAAGGGCTGGTCCGCAGAACCTGAGATCCGTTTCCCGGACACGCCCGGGGGCAAGGCCCTGGCCACCCTGCGCAAGCGGTACAAGGGTGGCGCCAGCGGCATCCTGGAAGTGAAGGTAGATGGCGTGCCCTACCGCCTGGACTTCAGTCCCGAAGCCTTGTCTGTGCGGCCTGGTGAAGTTGAAGGCGGCGCGGCCCTGGGCATCACCGACGCGGATTTTGCGGCCCTTAACGCCGGCAAGCTGAACCTGGTGGCGGCCCTGCTGGGCGGAGCCATCACCGTGAAGGGCGACATGAGCCAGGTGGCCGCCTACACGGCCCACTTCGACGTGGACGTGAACCCCGCCCAGGGCCTGCTGGAGTCCATGCCCGAGCGGTTCAATGCCGAGAAGGCAGGGGACCTTGAAGCTGTTGTGGGCTATCAAATCGATGACATGGGTTACACATTGTTAATTCGAAACGGGGCCTGCATGGTCTTCCCGCGCCTAATGAAACCCTGTGATACGCTCCTCAAAGCCAAGGCCGACGATTTCATCGCCATGAGTACCGGAGTGCTGAACGCCCAGGAGGCCTTCATGACTGGCAAGATCCAGATCGAGGGCGACCCGCTGCTGATGCAGAAGGTGGCGAAGAGCTTCAAACGACCTGACGCGTAGTCTTTGATGCCCAGAACCGACGTTCACAAGGTGCAATCTTCCTCGGAATCCGATCGAGGCACGGGCGTGGTTCGAATGGCGAAGGCCATTCCGACCATGGACCGCCCAACGGTCGTCCAGGAAGTAACATCAGCCCCAATAACCATGGTGTGTGTTGGCCGCTGCGGCCACTGCGACGTCCACCCCTGCCAGTTGCACAGTTCTGTCTGATACCAACGAGCGTTCAGGACGAAAAAAAGGCAACTTCACCACCAAGGGCACCAAGAACTGCCTGGATATTGGCTTTTGCTTTTCTTGGTGCCTTCTCGGTATCGCCTGCGGCGATACACGAGGCGAAATGATTACTGGTGTCTTGGTGGTGATCTTTATCTTTGAATGCAAATCGGTATGAGCGAGAGGCCCCTCAGGCCCCTTCCCACAACTCCCGAAGCCGCTGGTAGCCGGCCCGGCTCACGGGCAGGCGAGTGCCGTCGCGTAGGATGGCGTCCCGATGTTCCTTGCTGTCCTGTTCGACCCGAACAAGGCGGTCGAGGTTCAGGATGTAACTGCGGTGAATGCGGATGAAACGACTCCCGTCGAGATGTGCTTCCAGGTTGGCCAGGGTCTGCTGTTTGAGCAGGTTCTTGCCTTCGGTTCGCAGGAGCACGTAGTCGTCCTGGGCCTGGATCCAGTCAAGCCGATCGAGGTGGACCACGGTGACCTTGGGGCCGTCCTTCACTACGATGCGTTCGAGTGGCTTTCCCTGGCGGGCGGAGGCGGCGAGTTCGTGGGCAGGGGGGGGCGCCGCAACAGGCTGGGCGGCGTTCAGGGCGCGGGCCTTGGCGAGGGCCGCATCAAAGCGCTCCTTCGAAAAGGGCTTGAGCAGGTAGTCCACGGCATGGGCCTCGAAGGCCTGAAGGGCGTGCTGATCGTGGGCCGTGACGAATACCACGGCGGGGCGTTTGCCTTCGGCTTCAAGCAGTTCCAACACTTCGAAGCCATCCAGCTTGGGCATCTGGATGTCGAGAAAGATCAGGTCCGGCTGGTGCAGAGCCGCCGCCTTCAAGGCTTCGAGGCCATTGGCACATTCCGCCGCCACCTCCACATCCGGGTGGGCGGCCAGGTGTTCTCGCACCACGGCGCGGGCCAGTTCCTCATCGTCGATGATCAGGGCCTTCATGGTTCAGTCTCCAGGGGGAACACGAGGGTCACGCGGTGGATTCCGTCCTGCAATCCCGTTTCGAAGCGGGCCCGGCTGCCGAAGCGGCCAAGCAGGCGCTGCCGGACCTGCCGCAGGCCGAGGCCCAGGCCTTCCGGCGCTGGAGCGTCCAGATCTACGGGATTGTTCACATGCAGGAGCACATACCCTTCCACGGCCTCCGTGGACAGAGACAGGATTCCGCCCTCGGGCAGCGCGGCAATGCCGTGCTTGATGGCGTTCTCCACCAGCGGCTGGAGTAGCAGAGTGGGCAGGAGGGCAGGTTCAGCGGCGGGGTCGAGGTGCCAGTCCAGTTTCAGGCGAGCCCCAAAGCGAATCTGCTCGATGGCCAGGTAGGTCCGAGCCAGGTCCAGCTCCTCCCGCAGGGCCACCAGCTGGCGCTCGCCCAACCCCAGGCTGCGGCGGAGGAAGTCGGACAGCAGCACACACATCTCCCGGGCCCGGGCAGGGTCCACGGCGGTGAGCGCCGACAGGGAGTTGAGGCTGTTGAACAGGAAATGGGGATTCAGTTGGGCGCGGAGGGCCTTCAGCTCGGATTCCTGGGCCAGTAGCTGCAGTTCCACTCCTTTCCGCTCGGCCTCGATGGCACGATCCTGAGCCAGCATGAGGTAGCTCAGGGCCACGGAAGCCAGGTAGAGGAGGACGCCAAGGCCCGTGAGTACGGGCAACGCGATGCCCACCCGCTGGGGCAGGGCGCCGAGGCCCGGGATCCAGGCCAGCATCCGCGCCAGGACCCAGGCGAGGCCCGACCACAACCCGCCCATGAGCACGGCGGCCATGCCCCAGGCCGCACCATGGGTGCCGAGCCCCTCCGTGGTGCGACCGAGGGGCAGGGCCCGGCAGAGAAACCAGGCGGACAGGAAGAGCAAGGCGGCCAGGAGGCAAAGGGGCAGGGCCAGAGCCACAGCCTCGGCCCAAGACCAGCCCTGGCTGAGCGCAATGCCTGTGAGCAGCAGAGCGATGGGAACCCACCCCAGGAGGTAGGCCCCCAGTCGCGCGCGGCTGGCCAGGAGGGGATGCATTAAGATTTGACCTCGGTCCCACCAAAGAGAATCAGGCCGGTGATGATGAGGCGGGGGCGGCCTTCAGGAGGGTTGGGCCCATGGTGGGTGCTGTCGTTCAGGGCCCCGGCGATGGCGGTGGCGCGGTTGGCGATCTCCCACCCCTCGGGCACGCGGATCTCGCCACCGCCAAAGAGCACAAAGACATCGATGCGGGCCTGGCCGGATTCGAGGGCCGCCTGGCGAAGGTCCACCTCGTAGCCGCCGAAGATGGCCGTCAGCTCACCCCCTTTGAAAACCTGGGTCAGCACATGGCGCTTGAATCCGCCGAAGATGGCCGTGCCCTGGAGGAAGTCCTCGGACCGGGCCAGTTCTGGCGGTACGCCGCGGTTCTGCTTCAGGGCCTTGATCACGATGAGGATGCCCACGGCCACTACCAGCATGGGGGCCATGGCCTCCGTCAAGTGCCCTCCACCGAAGGTGAAGAGCAGGAGGAAGGCGCCGCCCAGTACCAGGAACCAGCCACCCAGGCTGCTGCTGTGGCGGTCTTGGCGGATCTTGGCGATGCCCATGACCACCAGCACCAGCGGCCAGAGTTTGAGGATCGTGTGGGCCTGGATGAGGCCGAGGTTATCCAGGGTGAGCACGAGACCCGCCACGATGATGGCCACGCCCAGCACCAACTTGGGGCTGAAGGGGCTTGGGGCCTTAGCGTCGTCGGGGGCGTTCATGAATTCACCTGCTTGGAATCGGTTTCAGGATCACAGGAAACGGCTGCTGTTGGGGCAGGCGGCGTGGACTTGGACCGCTTTACCCGCTTGGGCTGGGGGAAGATGGCCCGCAGGGTAAGGATCACACCACCCCAGACCAGGAAGACCGGCCACCAGCGCTCCAGCAGGCCCCAGGGGCCGAACTGGGAGATGAACCCGGCCACGGCAAGCCCCAGCCAGATGTGTCCTCCCAGACCGAGGATGCCATCCCGGATCAGATGGGCGATGCCGAAGGCGGCCAGTGCCAGGGGCCACCAGGTCAGCAGGTGCCAGGCGTCGTACCAGCGAAGGGTGTCGGCCATGAGGATCAAGCCGATGGCGATGATCGTCAGGCCGAAGACCAGCTTCGTGGAAAAGAGGGGGGGGCGTTCCTGGGGGTTCATGAGCGGTGTTCCTTTCGTCCAGAACTGCAGGGGACCAGGAAGGCCAGACTGGGTAGCCACAGCGCCAGCCACCACCAGGGGCAGTCGATGAACCATCCCATTTCGACCATTGGTGGTTCCTCCCTTGTCACCAAGCTACGGGCGTCTCAACAGGGAATCGGCCAAGGATCGGCGAACGGAGGCCCGGGACCGGCGAGCGGTCATTCCCATCGAATCAGGCCGCCCCGACTGCGCTCCTGCCAGGCCTGCTCCAGAGCGGGGACGAAGTCCGGGGGGCATTGGAAACGCAGCACAGCGTCGTCTCCGTCGAAGGTCTGGTCCAGGGCGGCGGCAGCCGGGAAGGCTCCCAGCAGCGCGAAGGGCAGGTGGGCCTGGGCCGCAGGCACCCGGATCTCCCCCGAGCGCAGGATGCGGACCTCCTCCCAGGCGCCTGCCGTGTCGGCTGCAGCCAGGGCACCCTGAATGCCCTCGGTGTAGGCGCGCACCAAGCCGCCGGTGCCCAGTTTCGTGCCACCGTACCACCGGATGCAAACGGCTAGGAGATCCGTGACCTCGGCACCCTCCAACACCGCCAGCATGGGCCGTCCCGCAGTGCCTGAGGGCTCCCCGTCATCGTCCGCGCCGAAGGCCGCGACCGGGACGCCTTCGCGCCAGGCGCTGCAGTGATGAGTGGCGTCGAAATCGCGTTTGCGCAGCACGGCCAGCACTGCGGCGCGTTCTCCGGCATCCCGCGCGGGATGCAGCTCCGTAAGGAAGATCGAGGCCTTCTCCCGAAAGCGGTGGATCACGACCTCTTTCAATCGACGCATGCATCCAGCATGCAAGTGGTCGAGCCTGTCGCGCAACCCCCGCAGATTGCGCGATAGGCTCAGCCACAAGGCCCGGTTTCGGCGACGTGGACGTGGACCCGGAAACAGGCAGGGTTGTAGGACGGTTCTAATTGAAACGGCCCGCATATGCGGGCCGTTTCAATCTCCGGGGCGTAGCCCAGGAGCAACTGCTACATCCCGTCGATGATCGCATTCAACGTCGCACTGGGGCGCATGGCCTTGGAGGTCTTCTCGAAATCCGGGTGGTAGTAGCCGCCCATGTCCACAGGCTTGCCCTGGGCGGCGATCAGCTCTGCGTTGATCTTCGCTTCATTCTCACCGAGTTGCTGGGCCACCTTGGTAAAGCGGGCATGGAGCACCGGATCCTTGGTCTGCCGGGCCAGGGCCTGCGCCCAGTAGAGCGCGAGGTAGAAATGGCTGCCCCGGTTGTCGATCTGGCCAACCTTGCGGGCGGGGGACTTGTCGTTGTCTAGGAACTTGGCGATGGCCTGGTCCAGCGTCTCGGCCAGGACGGTGGCCTTCTCGTTCTTGAAGGTGCTGGCCAGGTGCTCCAGGGAGGCCGCAAAGGCTGAGAACTCACCGAGCGAATCCCAGCGCAGGTAGCCCTCTTCCTGGAACTGCTGAACGTGCTTGGGGGCCGAGCCGCCAGCGCCGGTCTCGAAGAGCCCGCCACCAGCCAGCAGCGGCACGATGGACAGCATCTTGGCGCTGGTGCCCAGTTCGATGATGGGGAACAGGTCCGTGAGGTAGTCGCGCAGGGCGTTGCCGGTGACGGAGATGGTGTCCTTGCCGGCGCGAATCCGCTCGACACTGACCTTCATAGCCTCGACCGGACTCAGGATGCGAATATCCAGCCCAGTGGTGTCGTGCTGTTGGAGGTAGGTGTTCACCTTGGCAATGATTTGGGTGTCATGGGCCCGGTTCGGATCGAGCCAGAAAATCGCCGGAGTGTCCGTCAGCCTGGCCCGGGTGACCGCCAGCTTGGCCCAGTCCTGGATGGGGATGTCCTTGGCCTCGCACATGCGGAAGATGTCCCCGGCCTCCACCTGCTGCTGCAGCAAGGTGGCGCCAGAGGCATCCACGATGCGGACGGTCCCGGCTGCGGACGCCTGGAAGGTCTTGTCGTGGGAACCGTATTCTTCCGCCTTCTGGGCCATGAGGCCGACGTTGGGCACGCTGCCGACGGTCGCGGGATCGAAGGCGCCATGTTTCTGGCAGTCCTCGATGATGGTATGATAGATCGTGGCGTAGCAGCGGTCGGGAATCATCGCGAGGGTGTCGTGGAGCTTCCCGTCCGGGCCCCACATCTTTCCTGAATCGCGAATGACGACGGGCATGGAGGCATCGACGATGATGTCGTTCGGCGCGTGGAGGTTGGTGATGCCCTTGGCCGAATCGACCATGGCCAGCGCAGGGCGAGTCTTGTAGACGGCCTGGATATCGGCCTCGATCTCGGTCCGCTGGGCTTCCGGCAGGGCCTGGATCTTCGTGTAGAGATCCCCCAGACCGTTCTTCACGTTGACGCCCAGTTCCTTGATCACCGCGGCATGCTTCTCGAACACGTCCTTGTAGAAGACGGACACCGCGTAGCCAAACATGATGGGATCGGAGATCTTCATCATCGTGGCTTTGAGATGCAGGGACAGCAGGAGGCCTTCCTGCTTGGCCGCCTCGATCTGTTCGGCGTAGAAGGCGCGGAGGGCCTTGGCGCTCATCACGGCGGAATCGATGACTTCGCCATCCAGCAGGACGGTCTTTTCTTTCAGGATCTTCACGCTGCCGTCGGCGCCCACGAACTCGATCCGCACGGTCGTCGCCTTCGGGACGGTGGTGGAGGTCTCGCTGCCGTAAAAGTCCCCGGCGTTCATGTGCGCGATCCGGGTCTTCGATTCGGGGCTCCAGGCCCCCATCTTGTGCGGGTGCTTCTTCGCGAAGTTCTTCACCGACAGGGGCGCCCGGCGGTCAGAATTGCCTTCGCGCAGCACGGGATTCACGGCGCTGCCTTGGACCTTGGCAAACCTCGCTTGGATGGCCTTTTCTGCGTCATCCTTGGGTTGCTCGGGGTAGTCGGGGAGGCTGAAGCCCTGGGACTGCAGCTCCTTGATGGCTGCGATCAGCTGCGGGATGGAAGCGCTGATGTTCGGCAGCTTGATGATGTTTGCTTCGGGCTTCAAGGCAAGCGCACCCAATTGGGCTAGGTAGTCAGGAATTTTCTGCGCTTCTGTCAAATTCTCAGGAAAGTTGGCGAGAATGCGGCCCGCCAGAGAGATGTCGGCGGTCTCGACGGAGATGCCGGTGCCCTTGGTGAAAGCCTGGATGATGGGCAGCAGGGAATAGGTCGCCAGGGCAGGGGCTTCATCGATATCGGTCCAGATGATTTTCTGGGTGGTCATGGGCTCTCCTTGGTGGGTTTTCAGGCCTCGTCAGGACTTCGACGACGGGCTGGATCGCTCGGGTCCGGCGACATGGAATCTAGGCAGGCTCCCATGGGGAAAGCCTTGTATCAAGCGGCTTTCCCTGTAGAGACGGGGATTTGGGACTTCGGTCACGCCCTGGTGATTATCCCAGCACGGGCATGGCAGCTCCGGAGGCGGCCCGGACGGCGCCCCGGGCTACAGCGAAATCCATGCGGCCCAGGTTCACGCCCCCGAATCCCACCTGGAACACCAGCGTTTCCCCCTGGGCTTGGGCCACCTTGGTGGGAGTTTCGAGGAAGGTGTGGCTGTGGCCACCGATGATGGCGTCGATCCCCGGGACCTGACCCGGCAGGTGCAGATCATCGGGTGCACTGCCGTTCGTGTTGTAGCCCAGGTGGGAGAGCACCACCACCAGATCCACCTTTTCGACTTCCCGGAGGCGCTTCACGATGGGATTAAGGCTTTCGTAGGGATCCCGCCAGGTGACGCCCTCGTGGTTCTTCGGGGCCACCAGCCCGGCGAAGGCCACGCCGACGCCCGTGAGGCCAACCCGGATACCGGGGAACTCCCGGATGAGGTAAGGACGGATCCGCTTCCCCAGCGCCGGGGCACCCTTGCAGTCGAAGTTGCAATTAACGAAGGGGAAGGGCGGATTCGGGTGCTTGAGTCCTTCCATGGCTTCCATGGCCTCCACCAGCATCCCCACGCCGTTGTCGAAGTCATGGTTGCCGAGTGTGCCCGCGTCGTAGCCCACCATGCGCATGAGCTGGTAGTCGAGGCGGCCCTTGTAGCGGTTGAAGTAGGGCGTGCCCTGGAACGTGTCGCCGGCATCCAACAGCAGGACGGGACCGAGCTGTTGGCGCAGCTGCCGGACCAGGGTGGCGCGGCGGGCCATGCCCCCCAGGCCGCTGATGGCCCCGTTGCCAGGGCCGAAGGGCTCGATGTGGGAGTGGGTGTCATTGGTGTGCAGCAGGGTGATGCGGCCGGAAGCCGCTGCGGGACCCTCGGCGGCCCGCAGTGGCACCTGGGTGGCGACGGCAGCGGTGCCAAGGGAAGCGAGGAAAGCGCGACGGTCCATGATCATCACCTACAGCTTGAATTTCTTGTCGCGGATGGCTTCCTGGATCGGGACCGGGACGGTGTAGCGGCCCGGCGCCGGGGGGAGCAGATCCCGCTTGGCCTTCGCCATGACGGCGCACTCATCCAGCAGCATCTGACGGAGTGTGATGCCCGTGGTGAAGGGCTTCCGGCCCTGCTTCAGGGTGGGGATGGAGTCCCCGCCGCCGAAGAGGTAGTCGGAGGTGGCCACCTTCACCGTGGCGGTCGGATCGATGGGGCTGCCGTCCTCCCATGTCACGGTGAGCGTGGCCAGCTCAGGGGTGCCTTCGATTTTTGCGAGCACACCGGAGCAGGGTTCCCCACCGCGACGAACGAGTCCTTCTTTCACCACCTGGATGATCTCGGCGCCAGTGAGTTCGATCACCACCATCTCGTTTTCGAAGGGCATGAGCTCGAAGATATCGGCCACTTTCAACTGGCCTGGACGCAGGTTGGCACGCAGGCCGCCGGCATTGGTGATGGCGAAGCGCACCGGTGCTCCGATGACCCCCTGGGCCGCCTTCCGCATCACGTCTGCCACCCAGTAGCCCAGCAGGTTCTCCTCACCACGCCGCCCCCGGAAGAGGCCCTGCGGCGCCCCAACCAATGGCAGACCGAAGGTGGCTTTGATCTCGGCGGCCAGGGGTGCGATGACCTTTTGGATCTCGGCGTCGTCGGGGATGGCGCCGCTGATGGGGATGACTTCGGCTCGCGAACTTGGCGGCTGCGCCACCAAGTTGAAGGAGAGCAACGAAAAGAGTAGGAGGGAGCTAGATGGCTTGAGTTGCAAGGTGAACATCCTTGAGGGCCGCGCGGACGTCCCTGATTGTGGCGTCGTGGATCCAGTAGAGGGCCGTCGTGCGGAGTAGCCAGCCCATGAGCCAACCGTTGAGGGCGGTGACGACCAGCTGAAGCAGCAGGAACAGCCACACGCGGAAGGTGGTGCCTCCCCCCATGCGCCAGGCCAGCAGCAGCACCAGGAAGGGCAGTAGGGATCGGAGCGCAGCCCCGCCCAGCGCGATCAGGCCCCATTGGACGGGATGCGACCAGAGGCGAAGGAAGCTGTCCCCCAGGTGGGCACCGTAGCCCCGGGATAGTCCCGCGGCGCGCCCCAGGCGGCAGAACCACCACTGGAGATTCAGAGTGGCGACCAGGGCCATCCACAGCAGGGGACGTCCGACAAACGCCAGCCAGCCAAGGCCGTCGAGCCCCAGTCCGCCGGCCCACGCCAGGCTGGTGTCCACCAGCCACGCGGTGATTCCCAGGGGGAGAAAGCCGATGATTACCGTGTCCAGCGCGCCCAATAGCCAAGCGCCCAATCGAGCCTTCTGGCCAGCGGCCTCCGCCTGCATGCGCCACCCGCACCAAAGCACGATGACGAGACCCAGGCCGAAGAGATGCACCGTGGGGGAATTCAGCAACCGGTCCTTGATGCCGCCGTTCTCCCAGATTTCCCAGAGGTCGCGGGTGGTGATCTGCTCGCCCCAATGCGCGGGCAGGGCGCTCCAGGCCGCCGCCCGACGAAGGTGGCCCGCCCAGCCCAGGGCGGGGCCCAGCAGGACCAGCATCCAGCCGAGAATCAATCCCCACCCCCAGCGCGTGAATCCGCCGGCCAGAGCATAGGACATGAAACCCCAGGGCCCTCGGGGGGTCAGTGCCTCTTCGGTAAGAATGGTCGTGGGGCGTTCTTCGAGTTCCATGGCTATCCGCAAGCAATCTCTCATCAAACCACACTTGACAGGACCTGCCCTAACCGGGTTTCATCGCTTCCATGCAGCTTTCCTTTTCGTCCCTCCTCCAGGGCCGCCTTCACGGGGGCTATTGGTGGCGTGTGGGCTTGGATGGCTCCATGTGCGAGGCCTAGCGGCCCACGCCACCCCGGACCTTCCAAGCCCGACCTTCTGGTCGGGCTTTTTTGTTGTTGGATGAAACCATGCATTTGATCCGCCACCCACTGCCCGCCGATCTGATGACCCCCCTCGCGGCCTACCTCGCCCTTCGGCCCGGGGGCGCGAGTCTGTTGCTGGAGTCCTGCGACCAGGGAGAGCGGGTGGGGCGCCACAGTTTCGTGCTGCTCGAAGGAGCCACCGAGTCCCGGATGGAGGCCCCTGCCACCGGCTGGGTGGCAGCGCTCAGGGGGCTCGCGGGCAGGGTGCCGGAATCCTTCCTTGATGATCCGGGGTCCGCCCTGCCGCCCCTGCGCGAAGGCCTGCCCGTGGGCGTCGGCTGCGCCGGTTACCTCGGCTTCGAGGCCATAGGTGCCCTGGAACCCACCCTGCCGCTCCCCGTCCGGAACAGCCTCGGCCTGCCGGGCTTCTGGGTGCGCCGGTTCGATACGGCCCTGGTGTTCGACCACCTGCATCAGGTGGCCGAACTGCAGACCCTCGACCCCGATCCCGAGACGGGTTTTGCGCGCCTGCGCGGCCTCCGGGCCCTGCTGCTGGCGGGGGTGCGCGACCCGGGTCCATCCTTGTCGATGCCCGTGGCCACCGCGCTGATGACCCGCGAGGCCTACGAAAGCAGCGTGCGGAAGGCCCAGGAACTGATCCTCGATGGCGACATTTACCAACTAGTGCCCAGCCAGCGCTTCCGTGTCGAGGATCCGCCCCCGCCCCTGGAGGCCTATCGCCACCTGCGCCGCCTAAATCCCAGTCCCTACGGATTCCTCCTTGAATGGGACGACTTCGCCCTGGTGGGCGCCTCCCCCGAAATGTTGGTGCGGGTGCAAGACGGCGAGGCCGAAACCCTGCCCATCGCCGGCACGGTGCCCCGGGGCCTCAGCGCCGAGGAAGACACCGCCCGGTTCGAGGCCCTGAAGCTTGATCCCAAGGAACGGGCCGAGCACCAGATGCTGGTGGACCTGGCCCGCAACGACCTGGGCCGGGTGGCTCTGCCCGGTGGCGTGCGGGTGGAGCGACCCCTGGCCCTTCAGCGCACCAGCCATGTGCTGCACCTCACCACCACCGTGAAGGCGAAGCTGAAACCCGGCGTGGACGCCCTGGACGTCCTGGAGGCGGCCTTCCCCGCTGGCACCGTGAGCGGTGCGCCCAAGCTCCGTGCCTGTCAGCGGATCGCCGAATTGGAAGAGGAAGTCCGGGGGCCCTACGGTGGCGTGCTGTTGCGGCTGGGGGCCGATGGCATCCTCGATACGGCCCTCATCCTCCGCACGGCGGTCTACACTGGCGGGGTGGCTTACATCCAGGCCGGCGCAGGCGTGGTGCGGGCTTCGAACCCCGCCTCCGAGTACTTCGAAACCCTGCACAAGCTGGGCGCCATCGCCCAGGCCCTCGGGGTGCAGCTGCCCGGAGCGGCCCGATGATCCTCCTCATCGATGCCCTGGATTCCTTCACCTACAATCTGGTGCAGGCCTTGGAGACGCTGGGCGCGGAGGTCCGCGTCATGCGCCATGACGCGATCACGCTCGAAGGGGCGCAGGCCCTCCGGCCCGAGGCCGTGGTGCTCTCGCCGGGCCCCGGCCATCCCACGGAAAGCCCAGCCCACATGGCCTTGGCTGGATCGGAGTGGGGGGTACCCCTGCTGGGCGTCTGTCTCGGCCACCAAGCCCTCGCCGCCGCCACGGGCGGCAGGGTGACGCGGGCCCTCGAACCCCTGCACGGCGAAGCCACGCCTCTGGAACACGATGGCACCGGTCTTTTCGAGGGACTGCCTGCGGGCCTGCCCGTGGGCCGCTACCACAGCCTCATCGCCGAACCGGCCTCGCTGCCCGCCTGCTGGCGGGTCACGGGCCGCAGTCCCGGGGGCGAGATCATGGCCATGGAACACCGCCAGCTGCCCCGCTGGGGGGTGCAGTTCCACCCCGAAAGCATCCTCACGCCGGACGGTCCGGCCATGCTCGCCAACTTCCTCCGCCTGGCCAAGGGATCCCGACCATGACGCTGCTCACCACGCACAACCCCATCCGACCCTTGCCCGAGGCCACCGCTCTGGAACTGATGCACATCTTCATCGACCAGGACACGGACGCCCTCCTGGTGGGCGCCTGTTTGGCCCTGCTGGCCCAGCGCGTGCCGGAGGCCCATGAACTGGCGGCCTTCGCCGAAGCACTGTCCGAGGTAGCCGTGCCGTTTCCGGCGGTGCCCGCTTCCGCCCTCGACACCTGCGGCACCGGCGGCGATGGCTCCTCCACGGCCAACCTCAGCACCCTGGCCGCCCTGCTGTTGGCCCACCTGGGCGTGCCCATCGTCAAGCACGGCAACCGCGCCGCCACCAGCGTCTGCGGCAGCGCGGACCTGCTGGAGGCCCTGGGCTACAACCTGGCCCGGGCCAGCTCCGACCTGTCGGAGGACCTGAGGACAACGGGCTTCGCTTTCCTCTACGCCCCGGCCTACCACCCGCTGCTGGGCCGCCTGCGGGAGATCCGCCGACGCCTGGGTATCCCCACCATCTTCAACCTGCTGGGTCCTCTGCTAAACCCCGGCCTGCCCCCGCTGCAACTGTTGGGGGTGGCCCGGGAGGATCTGCTTGCGCCCATGGCCGGGGCCCTGGCCCGCCGCCCGACGCTGCGGCGAGCCTTCGTGATCCATGGCAAGGATGCGGAAGGAAAGGGCCTTGACGAGGCCTCCATCGAGGGCCCCACCACCGTCCTCGCGGTCGTGGCGGGGCGGGTGGCGGCCCCTCAGGTGCTGGTGCCCCGCGACCTGGGACTCACCCCGCCGCCGCGTCACGCCCTCAAGGTCGCCGACCGGGCCGAGGCCCTGGCCGTGGCCCGGGGATTATTTGGCGGGGCCTCCCATGCGGATTTCCGTCCGGCCGTGGCCGACGCGGTGGCGTTTCAGGCGGCCCTGGGGCTCCACCTGCATCGGAATACCGGGCTGGAAGGGTTGGGCGCTTCACTGCGGGAAGCCAGAGCTCACCTGGATCGCGGATTCCCGTTGCCCTTCGCGCTGCCCACCGAGGTGCGCCCATGATCCCGCTGCCGGATCCGGCTGCCCTGGTTCGCGGAACAGGCTTGGCTGCCAGCTCCCACCTCCAGCGCGTGCTGGTCGCCGAGCTGGCTCGCGTGGCGGGTCTTCCCGTCGCGCCTGCGCCGGTGCGTCCCCGGCTTCTCGCTTCCGGTCCCTTCGAGGCGGCCCTGCGGCGCGACGCAGCCGCGCGGGGTGGGGCGGTGATCGCCGAATACAAGCAGGCCTCACCTTCCCTGGGGCCCTTCGCCAAGGGCACGCCGCTCCTGCCCCAACTGCGGGCCTATCTGGAAGGAGGGGCCTCGGCCTTCTCCATTCTCGCTGAACCTACTTATTTCCGGGGCTCTGCGGACCATCTCAGGGCGGCGGCGGAACTCGGCCTGCCGCGGCTCTACAAGGGCTTCGTGATCTCGGAGGTCCAGCTTGCCGAGGCCGAGGCGAGCGGGGCCGAGGCCGTGCTACTCATCGCCCGGGTGCTCCAGGAGCACACGGCCGCCTTCGCCGAGGCGGCCCGGGCCCGGGGTCTCGAACCCCTGATCGAATTGCACAACATGACGGAAGTGGACTTCGCCCAGGCGGCAAACGTTCGCCTGCTGGGCATCAATGCCCGCGACCTCTCCACCTTCACGTTGGGCGCGCCCACCGCGGATCGACTGCGCGAAGCCTTCCCGGAAGCCGTGCTCATCCGCGAGTCCGGTCTGGCCACGCCCGAGGATGCGCGAACGGCCCTGCGAACCGGCTTCGACGCCGTGCTCATCGGCGAAGCCCTCATGCGCAGCCCTGACCCGCGGGGATTCCTCATCCGCATCATCACAGACCTCCGGAAGGAGGACGCGTGAGCCTCCTGGCCAAGGTTTGCGGCCTGGTTCGGGCCGAGGATGCGGCCTTCGCCGCGGCACAGGGCGCGGACCTGTTGGGTTTTGTATCTCATCCACCGAGCCCGCGGCATTGCACCGATCTTTTGGTGGCGCAGCCCTACCTGGACCGGGCCGTGCTGGTGCAGGTGGCGAGTCACGCCGAGGAAATCCTCCTGCTGGCGCGCCGCCATGGCTTCCGCCGCGTGCAGCCGTACCTGCCGCGCGAGGTGCGGAAAGCAGGCGTGCGCAGGCTGCGCGAAGCCGGCCTGTTCGTCCTGCTGCCCTGGGCGGACGAGCCCGACCAGAACCCCCTGGCTGCGGACCTCTACCTCTGGGAGCCCAGTGCCTCAGCCACCGGGGTGGTGGGCGGATCGGGGCAGCGACACGCCATGGCCTTCCCCCCGCCGGGTGATTTCCTGCTGGCGGGAGGACTTGACGCCCTGAACCTCCGGGACCGCGTCTCGGCCCTGCCGGGCGCCCTACGCTCGCGCCTGCGCGGCGCAGATGCCGCCAGCCGCCTGGAGTCCGCGCCGGGCCGCAAGGATCCCGGGAAGGTCTCCGCCTTCATCCTCTGTGTCCATGATCTGGAGTCCGCATGACCGAAGGATTCACGCTTCCCACGCGCTTCGGCGCCCAGTCCCTCGGCGGCTGCTATGCCCCGGAAACGCTCATGCAGCCGTTACTTGATCTGGAGGCGGCGTTCCTCGCCGCGACCATCGAACCCTCCTTCCTCGCGGAGCTGAAGGGCGAACTCCGGCACTTCGTGGGCCGGCCCACCCCGCTCACGTCGGCTCCGCGGCTGGCGGCAAAGGTGGGGCTAAAGGCCCTGTTCCTCAAGCGCGAGGACCTGACCCATACCGGGGCCCACAAGATCAACAACGCCCTCGCTCAGGCCATTCTGGCCCGGCGCATGGGCAAGGCGGAGATCATCGCCGAGACCGGCGCGGGCCAGCACGGTGTGGCGACGGCCTCAGCCTGCGCCCGGCTGGGCCTCGCCTGCACGGTCTACATGGGCGTCACCGACATGGCCCGCCAGGCGCCGAATGTGGCGCGCATGCGGCTCTTCGGGGCAAAGGTAGTACCCGTGGCGGCGGGGCAGGGCACCCTCAAGGAGGCCGTGAATGAGGCGCTGCGGGCGTGGGCGGGCCGTTGCGACCGGGCCCACTACATCCTAGGTTCGGCCCTGGGACCCCACCCCTTTCCGACGCTGGTGCGCAGCTTTCAGACGGTCATCGGGGAGGAGGCCCGCGCCCAGGTACTGGAGCAGGCGGATGCGCTGCCCGAAGTGGTCATTGCCTGCGCGGGGGGTGGCAGCAATGGCCTGGGCTTGCTGCTGCCCTTCCTGGGCGATGGCCTCCGCCGGGTCGCGGTCGAGGCGGGGGGTCATGGCGCGGCCCTGGGCGAGCATGCGGCGCGGCTCGATGGTGGGCGCGTGGGTGTTCTCCATGGCTGCAAGACCCTGCTGCTCCAGGACGAGTGTGGGCACACCGCCGAGACTGCCAGCATCAGCGCGGGGCTGGACTACCCGGCCCTCGGGCCTGAGTTGGCGGCGTTGATCCTGGACGGGAAAGTGGAGGTGCGCCGCGCCTCCGACGACGAGGCGCTCTCCGGTGCACGGATGCTATGCGAAACCGAGGGCATCCTGCCCGCCCTTGAGAGCAGCCACGCCCTGGCCCTGCTGGCCGCCCTCGCCGCCGAAGGTGCTGCCACGGTCCTGCTGGGACTCAGTGGCCGCGGCGACAAGGACCTGTCCACCTACCAGTCGCGCTTGGGGATTTAGGTTGTTAACCGCAGATGCCGCAGATTCACGCAGATGAGAAACCAGGTTTCCAGATGTTCAACGTGACTCGTAGTGCCCTATTCACCCGGCAGTCATCCCCTGCATCCTGGCTTCAAAAAGAAAGAAGATTAGCCGGGATGAAGGGGATGGAAGGGATGAAAGAAAGGCGGCCTTTTCTGCGCCATCTGCGGTTAAAAAAGAAAGGAATTCAATGAATCCTCTCCTTCCCTTCCTCATGTCCGGCGATCCCTCGCTGGAGGCGCTGCCGGGCCTGCTTGCCGAGACAAAGGCTCTTGGCCTCGAGGCCATTGAACTCGGTCTGCCCCACTCGGATCCCATCGCCGATGGTCCGGTGCTGCAGGCCGCAGCCCACCGGGCCATCCAGAAGGGCGCCACGCCGCTGCGCGTGCTCGAAGCCCTGGCCGGGCTCACCGACAGCCCCGACATCGTTCTCTTCACGTACCTGAATCCGCTGCTCCAGATCGGGGCAGCCCGTTTGAAGCGTTTGCTCGCGCCCACGCCGGTCAAGGCACTCCTGGTGGTGGATCTGCCCTTCGGGGAGGAGGCGGCCTTTGAAGCGGACCTGCGCAGCGCAGGCTATCCCATGGTGCCCCTGCTGGCACCCACCACCACCCTCGCTCGCGCCCGGAGGATCCTTGCCGACCGGCCGGAGCCCGGTACGGAGGCGCCCTTCGCCCAGCGGTTCGCCTATGTGGTCGCAAGGCTCGGCGTTACCGGTGCCGGGCAGGGCACGGATCTGGAGCCCGTTGCCCAGCGGTTGCGGGATCTGCAGGGCCTGTCAGGACGCCCCTTTGCTGTGGGGTTCGGGCTCTCGGATTTCCAGAGCCTTGAGGCGATCCGGGCCATGGGTGCCACGCCTGTCATCGGCTCGGCGCTGGTCCAGGAATTGGTCGAAGGTCGAAGCCTTCACCAAGCCCTCTCGGGGCGATTTGTTGCTGATGCATAGATCGTGAATAATGCTTCCCCACGGTAGGTATTTCGGGAGTGGTTGCAGGACCGTAGCGATTTGGTATCGTGATCCATCATCATCCCTATGAAATCGGCTGGAGACAGCCACTCACCCCGGGAAACCGGGACAGGAGCTATGCCCCTATGAGCCATCGTGCACGCTTCACCCTCACCGCCCTGACCCTGGTGGCTGCGGGCGCCTTCGCACCGCAGGCCCAGGCCAGCGGCTTCCAACTGCGTGAGCAAAGCCCCCTTTCGCAGGGCAACGCTTTCGCGGGCGTCAGCGCGGGAACCGGCGACATCAGCGCCCTTTTCTTCAATCCCGCAGTGATGACCCAATTTGACGGCAGCCAGTTTTCCTTCGGCGCAACCTACGTCGGGCTGAGCGCGAAATTCCAGGATGCGACTGCGACGCGCACGAATGCCCTGACGGGGTTGGGGTTCAACTTCGCCCCGGTCACCCTCGCCAACCTGAATCAGATTTCCGGTCCCACCAACCACGGCAACGCTGCGGTCTCCGCGGCCCTGCCTGAATTCAACATCATGTACAGCGTCAACAAGGACCTGAAGCTTGGTCTCTCCCTGAACGTGCCCTTCGGGCTCACCACGGATTACGATTCCAACTGGATCGGCCGGTACCACGCCCTCAAGTCCGATCTGAAGACCATCGACATTGCCCCGAGCGTGGCCTATCGGGTGACCGATACGTTCACCTTCGGCGTGGCCTTCGTGGCCCGCAAGGCCGATGCCGAACTCACGAATGCCGTGGACTACGGCACCGCCTTGGCCCTCAAGGTGGGTGGAGGGCTTGCAGCCGCCGGGGTATCCACTGCACCCAACCCTGCCTACAACGGGAACAGCCTGGCTGCCCAGATCGCCATGGGTGCGCCCAACGCTTCCCTTGGAACGCCTGGTTTCGCCATCCCTGGAGCGTTTGACGGCAAGGCAGGCCTAAAGGGTAATGGCTGGGGCTACGGCTACAAGGTGGGCATGACCTACCAGCCCTCCGAAACCTTCCGGTTGGGGCTGGCCTACGCTGCCGCCATGACCATCACCCTCAAGGGCGACGCCACCTTCCAGTTTCCCGCCAACATGCCTGCCACCGACCTGGGCGCCCTCAATGCCGCCGGACTCCGCACCGGTAAGGGCCAGGCCGACCTCCCGCTGCCGGCCACGACCTCCCTGGGCTTCGACTGGAAGGTCAATCCCACCTTCTCCCTGCAAGGCGAAGTCGCCCGCACCACCTGGTCGCGCTTCAAGGAATTGCGGGTGAAGTTCGACACCGGAACACCCAGTGCGCCGGACTCCATTACAGCTGAGAACTGGAACGACACCACCTTCATTGCCCTGGGTGGCACCTGGAAGCTCAGTGAAACCTGGACCTTCCGCGGCGGCCTGGCCTTCGATAAAAGCGCCGTGGACGATACCCACCGCACGCCCCGCATTCCTGACAACGACCGCAAGTGGGTTTCCCTCGGCCTGAGCTATGCCCTCTCCAAGAAGACCAGCTTCGACGTTGGCTATTCGCGTCTCTTCATCGCCGACGGGAAGGTCAATCTCACCGCTGCTGGTGACAACATCACCCGGGGCAACCTCAGCGGAACGATCAAGTCCTCGATCAACATCCTCGGTGCCTCGATGCGCTACAGCTTCTAGCTGCCAGCCACGCTCACGACGAAGAGGAGCCCGGTCCGCCGGGCTCCTCTTCTATCTTCAGAGCCCAGTGATCGCCTTCAGCCTGCCGTCCCGAATGGCAGCCTGGAGCCGGGCGTGGTCCCGGGTGGTCTGGTCCGCATAGGTGGTGGCGAACGCGGCGAGCGCATCGTCCAGTTTCTCGGCATCGCCCAGGTACCCGGCCAGCATCACGGGATCGCCCGTCCGGGCATGCGCCTTGGCGAGAATGCCGCCGCAGAGGCCCGCGTACTCCGCCAGGGCAGGGCCCTGGAGCAGCTCGACCTCGATGGCCGCCTTATGATCCGACCACTGCCGCACCAGGAAGTCCTTGCCGTCGAACCGGGTCCATCCGAGGAAAGGGTCCACCCAGGTCTGCATGCGCTGCTGCCCCAGGGCTGCCCGTTGACCTTCATTGGGAAGGCTTTCGGCTTGTGGCAGATAGGGAGCCCAGACGGAGGGCTCTTCGGACTTCAGTTGGAGGAAGAGTGGATCTTCCAGTCCGCGCCCGAGGAACAGGGCCAGGAGGCAGGTCGTTCCGACGCTTCCGGTGCCGACCACCTTGAAGACAGCATCTTCGAGGGTGTAATCCTCCAGGACCTGCCGTCGCCCCGGCAGCACGGTGGCCCGGTAGCCGGGAAGACCAGCCAGGAGCCCGGCCTGTTCGGCGGGTTGGAGCGGACGCACCAGGGGTGGGCGAAGCTGGAAGCGACGTCCGCCCCTCCCGTCCACCTCGGTCGCCTTCGCCATCAGCTTGTCAGGGGTATCCCGCTTGGCCTTGGCGAGCACTTCGGTCAGCACGGATCTGCCAGCTTGGGGCGTGACCTCGAAGTGGATCAGGTCAAGCCCTCTCATCTCAGCGAATCGAGCCATGTCTTCCCGGTAGGTCCGCACCAGCGCCTTCACCGCGTCCTGGCACCCGCTTTCGGCACAGCCTACCTCCCGGCCGCCGAGCCTCACACTGGTGCAAAGGCGCTTCAGATCCCATTCCCAGGGACCTGGGATGGACTCGTCGAAGTCGTTGAAGTCGAAGACCAGATGGCCATCCGGCGCCGCGTAGGCCCCGAGGTTCAAGAGATGCGCATCCCCGCACATCTGCACGGTCATCCCCGTGACGGGTCCAGGTCCGATGTCGGCGGCCATCAGGGCTGTGGCGCCCCGGAAGAAGGTGAAGGGCGATGCCGACATCCGGCCCCACTTCAGGGGCAGGATGTCCGGCAGCCGCCGGGCATTGAAGGCCTCAAGCCGCTCCACCAGGTCCGGCCGATCCCCCGCTGGGGTCCAATAGCCCTGGTCCGTGCGCTGTAGCCGCTTCCGCAGAGCCTTACCTGCTGCGCGGCGCTCAGTCAGGGAGGGTGGGGACGGCATCAGAGGCATGGGGCTCCAACCCTGCGGCGAGCGGGGCGGTGGGTCTACACGCGTTCCACCGCCATGGCGATGGCGTTGCCGCCCCCGAGGCACAGGGCGGCCACGCCGCGCTGCTTGCCGTGGCGTTCGAGGGCATGGAGGAGGGTGGCCATGATGCGAGCGCCGCTGGCGCCGATAGGGTGGCCCAGGGCCACGGCGCCGCCGTGGACGTTGATACGATCCGCCGGAAGCTTCAGTTCGTTCAGGATGGCTACCAGCTGCACGGCGAAGGCTTCGTTGATCTCCCAGAGGTCCACGTCTTGGGAGGACCAGCCCACCTGTGCCAGGAGCTTCCGGATGGCCTCCACCGGCGCCATGAGGACCCACTCGGGATCCAGCCCCGCCGTGGCGGTGCCCAGGATCCGCGCCTGGATGGGTAGGCCGTGGGCCTTGGCGTAATCTTCGGTGGTCACCAGGGCTGCCGCGGCCCCATCGTTCACGCTGGGGGCATTCCCGGCGGTCACGGAGCCATCCTTCTTGAAGGCCGGGCGCAGCTTCGAAAGTGATTCCAACGTGGTGTCGGTGCGGGGGCCTTCGTCTTCCGTGATCATCACGTCACCCTTCCTGCCGGGCACGGCGATGGGCACGATCTCGGCCTGGAAGGCGCCAGATTTCATCGCGGCCACGGCCTTGCGGTGGCTTTCCACGGCCCAGGCATCCTGGGCCTCCCGCCCCACGCCGTACTTGGTGGCCACCAGCTCGCCGGTGAGGCCCATGTGCTGATCCGTCATGGCGCACCAGAGGCCGTCGAGGATCAGGGCATCCTTGGCTTCGGTGTGGCCCATGCGGGCGCCTGTTCGCAGTTTGGGGAGGAGGTAGGGCACGTTGGACATGGATTCCATGCCGCCGGCCAGCACCATCTCGTGGTCGCCCAGTCGCACGGCGTTGGCCGCCAGCTGGATGGCCTTGAGGCCGCTGCCGCAAACCTTGTTGATGGTGAGGGCAGAGATGCTGGAGGGTAGGCCTCCCCGCAAGGCGGCCTGCCTGGCCGGGGCCTGGCCCACGCCCGCGCTTACCACATTGCCGAAGATCGCCTCCGTGGGGGCCGCGCCGGGCACGGCCGCCAGCAGGGCCTTCACCACCTGGGCCGCCAGGTCGGGCGCAGCCAGAGGTGCCAGCGACCCCTGGAACTTGCCGATGGGGCTACGCAGGGATTTGAGAATGACGGCATGGAAGGAACGGGTGTCGGACATGGTGCTTCCTTAGTCGAGCGGGCGGATGATGGTCTCAGCAGTCTCGTGTATCGCCGCAGGCGATACTGAGTGGGATGACGGCGTGGGACATGGGAACTCCGGAATCGGATGGTCGGGTCATCCATTGGCTTGCATCGGATGACCTGCGTCATTCCCCCAGCTTGGGCCGGAAGTTGGGGAAGGTTTGGTCGTCAAGCGTGCTGAGGTCGAGGCCTTCCAGGTTCAGCGTGGGTGGTGCGGCCAGGTAGATGTCGGGCGCATCTTCCTGGAGGTGGCGGCGGGTGCGGTCCATGAGGGATTCCACCTCCCGGAGGAACTTGAGGCGTTCCATCTTCAGGTTCCGAAGCTGCACTTCCAGTTCCACCACATGCTGCTGGGCCTCGCGGATGATCTCGTCAGCCTTGAACTGGGCCTCCCGGACGATGAGCTCCTTCTCGCGGCTGGCGCCATCCAGCACATCCTCTCGGGTGCGCTGGGCCTGGAGCAGGGTCTCCCGGAAGATGCGGTCCTGATCCTGGTACTGGCGCAGGCGCTCGCGGTTGTCGAGGATTTCCTCCCTCGCCTTCTGGTTCTCGGCCAGGAGTTCCTCCCACTCCCCGGCAATTTCATGGAGGAAGGTGCGAACCTCGGATTCTTCGAGGCCCCGAAAGACCTTCTCGAATTCTCGGCGCTGGATGTCGAGGGGGGTGTATTTCATACCACCTCCAGTCAGGAGCCTACGGCCTGGGCAAGAACCTTCTGGACGCCCCAAAGCAGCAGCAGGGCGATGAAAATATCCAGGCTGATGCCACCGATCGGGGGAATCAGCGCCCGGATGGGATGCAAGACCGGATCCGTGATGGCGTGCAGATACCTGACCCACCGATTCGTTGGGTCCACCGGGAACCAGGAGATCAGGGCGGAGGCGATGAGCAGCCAACTCAGCAGGGTCAGGGCGTGGTAGGCGAGGGTGAAGAGAAGGGGCATGGTCAGGATCCTGGGAACCCGATCATCATAACGGGGAGTGAGGTTTGTCCATGCGCATCGGTATTTCTTGCTACAGCACCTTTGGCGGGTCGGGCGTCGTGGCCACCGAAGTGGGCAAGGCCCTGGCCGCCCGGGGCCACGAGATCCACATTCTCAGCCCCAGCCTGCCGCCGCGGCTGGTGGGCTTTGAGGATCGCATCACCTTTCATGAGGTCCGGGCCTCGCCTTACCCGCTGTTCGAGGACGCGCCCTATTCCATCGCCCTCGGTTCAAAAATGGCGGATGTGGCGGAAAATTACGGACTGGAAATCCTCCATGCCCACTACGCCATTCCCCACGCCATGGCGGCCCTGCTGGCCCGCATGGCCATTCCGCGCCTGAAGGTGATCACCACCCTCCACGGCACGGACATCACGGTGGTGGGCAGCGACCCCAGCTACCTGCCCATGGTTAAGATGGCCATCCGGGAAAGTGACGGCGTCACCGCCGTATCTGAGTACCTGCGGCAGGAGACCATCCGCACCTTCGGAGTGGACCGTCCCATCGATGTTATTGGCAACTTCGTGGAGCCGCCGGGCCTTGAGCGCCCCGATTGTCGGGCCTGGCTGGCGCCCAAGGCCGCCTTCGTCCTGACCCACATCTCGAATTTCCGCCCCGTGAAGCGGGTGATGGACGTGCTGAAGGTGTTCGAACTGGTTCGCAAGGAGGTTCCGGTGCGTCTCGTGATGGTGGGGGACGGCCCCGATCGGCTGGAGGCCGAAGCTTTCTGCCGGGACCGGGGCTTCGCCGCCGAGGTGCGCTTCACTGGCAAGCAGCTGGACATTGGCATTGTGCTGGCCTGTTCCGACGTCTTTCTGCTGCCCAGCGCCACGGAAAGCTTCGGTCTGGCCGCGTTGGAGGCCATGGGGCACCGGGTGCCAGTGATCGCGAGCCGCGTGGGCGGCCTACCCGAAGTCGTCCGCCACGGCGTGGACGGTTACCTTGAACCCGTGGGAGATGTGGCTGCCATGGCCGCTGATGCCGTGAAGCTCCTCCGCGATGAGGACCTGCGGCTCACCATGGGCGACGCGGCCCGGGAGCGGGCCCTGGGCACCTTCGCTGAAGGCCCCGTCGTGGACCAGTACGAAGCTCTATACGAGCGGGTGTTAGGGCGGGGCTGACCAGTTCGCACCTCGTCTATGCCGTGGAGGTAGATAAAGAAGGTCGGACCTCGGCCACCACCGACCAGGGTCTGGACTGTCTGGATCCTTCGCTTCATGTGGGTCGGCGGGAAGGCATAGTGAACGTGGTTTGCGCCATCCAAACCCTCCATAGGGGGACCCGGCGAGCATCACATTGAAGGACCGGGCGCTTCGTTCTGACTGAGCATTCACCCCGTCGAGGGATGATTTGATTGTAAATATCAGTATTTAAAATTGTTAACTTGTGGCTTAAAACCTGCACGTAGAAACGGATAGTGCTGAATGGCGCCGAGAGAACTCCTATAGGTATAGAGCCAGTAAACCGTCCCATCAACAGGCTGACAAGATCGCGTGGTTGAGGGCTTTGTTCGCAACCGCCCCAGTCATCCATTCAGGTAGGGAGATCGACCGTGGCACTTCCTTGTGAGCAACATCGAACCACCCCTTCTCAGTGGAAATGGCCTGCGCTCTTCTTGCTAGGCCTTTGCCCCGCCCTCCAGGCGCAGGAACTGAGCCTGGAAGCTGGAGTGACGACGAATAGGAAACTCGAGAACTTGAGCTACGCCTGGCAGATCGACTACCAGCAGGAAATCACCCGGAATTTCGCAGCCTCGTTTGCCCGCATCAATGAAGGCCACGTGCCCGGTCATCACCGCGATGGCAATGCCTGGATGGTCTGGGGCCGCCTGCCCATGGCTGAGGACAAGTTCATCCTCTCCATCGGTCTTGGCCTCTATAACTACTACGACACCCAAGCCCTTTCGAGTGGCGATTCGGCCGACGTACATGGCAATGCTGCAATCTACAATGTTTCCGCCACGGGTTATTTTGCCAATCGCCTGTTCTATAAGGTCACGCTCAATCACATGAAACCCACCCATGACATTGCGGGAAACACCGCGACCATGGGTTTGGGGTTCTGGTTTGGTCAAGACCGAAAGCCGACGCCAGGGGAACTTGGTCACTCCCCGGAAGAGCATGGCTACATCACGGAAAACGAGTTCACACTATTCGCCGGTCAGAGCATCGTGAACACCCTCTTCAGCCAACAGGCACGCGCCTATGCGGTGGAGTACCGCCGCGGCTTTGCCAGTCACATCGATGGCACCCTGTCGCTGATTTACGAGGGTGATCCCGAAATCGTGCGCCGCAGCGGCGTCGCGCTGCAAGCCTGGGGTACCAACACCTTCTTTGCCGAACGCCTCAGCCTCGGGGTGGGTATCGGCCCCTATATCTACATCGACCGCAAGCATCCCAACTCGGGCAATTCGCAGAACCCCAGCGCGATTGCTCCGCTGATATCGCTCACCTTTTCCGGGCGAATCACGGAAAGCTGGGTCACTCGTCTCACGTGGCACCGCGTTGCGAGCAGCTACAACCGCGATTCAGATATCATCCTCCTGGGACTCGGCTACCGCTGGGCGCTGAAGCACCCTTAATTCGTTGGGGCAAGGCTGGGTTCCCGAGATTCAGCCCGGATGGAGCGCAATGTCAGGGGGTACCCGACGCAACCGAATACGAGTGGATTTTGTGGCTATTCATCTCAAAAATCCATGTATTGACTGAAATGGAATTGGTCTCGACTTTGACCCTGACCTGGATGGTGTCCTGAACACGTTTTGGGGAGCCCGTTTCGATCTGGAGATTCGGATACTTCTGGAGTGTCTTTTGAAAAAAGTCTTTGATCTGTTGTCGGGTCAGAGTTGTTCCGGGGCCATGGAAAAGGGCACCCTCATCCAGGTATTTCATCATTCCATCCAGATCCCGGTTGCTGTAGGCGTTGAAGAAACCGAGTACGGCTTTGAAGTCTGGATCGCTTTGGGCTGGATTGGTTGCAGGAGCAGTATGACAACCTGCCATGAGCACTAATACCGAAAGGGCAACAAGGCGCGGCGCGACAATCATTGGCATCCTCACGAAAGAAGTTGAACGGAGGGGAGCATGCCCGGTCAATGAAGCAGGTGCCTCACTGCCGGGATGATTTCGGATCCCCTGGCGATGAGCGCATAAATGATGTAGAGCCAGCCAAGGAATAAATGTAAAACGGCCCACCAGAATGAGTGGTTGAGGGCCACGCTGATAATCAAGGCAATGACCGACCCAAACCCAAAGGCTGCACCACTGTTTCGGTTGTTCACATCGCCCCCATGCTCCCAGGATACTCGACGAGCTGTTTGCGCTTTATTGCGAACTTTTTGATGGCTCGGCGATGAAGATCCCAGGCCCCTGAGAGAAATCTTCGGCCCAATGGTGTCCATTTGCCGAATCGCTGAGAGACGGGCTTCCCCGACAGAAGCGTTTCAGCAATGCCGTTAGCGCCTAATGAGGAATAGGACTTCAAAGCCGCCAGCCGAATCGCTGGCAAAGGTCGCGAGGAAGGCTTCCTGGTTCGAGGTCGCGGGGTAGATGCTTCTTCCCCCCGGTCCCCGAGCATGACGTTCGTCAAAGACGGATACCACGATCTCATTGGCCCGGTTCGGAATCAGGATCGGAAGGCCGACGTCGGATCGGGCCGTATTGACCTCGGCGACCCCCCGCTGGACGGCGTCAGCGGCTACAACTGAGCCACTTTCAAAAGAGGCCTTGGGCCACATTAGACTGAAGGAATTACTTTGATATAAGAAAAAATAGGCAAAAAAATATAATTTGTGTTTTATGAACAATCGGCAGATCCTTGCTTGCCGCAGAGTCCAGATCGCCCTGCTGGTGATCCTGGATAGCGGGGGCTATCCATTCAATCAAAGCCAACTCGTTGGCGAACCACAGGAGGAAATCAAATGCAGCTCCGACCCATTCTCGTTGTATCCGGACTCGTTTTGACAGCGTCGCTCAGCGTCGCCCTCATGCCGGCCGGTTCATCACACTCGGACGACGATGGCGAAAGTCGCTCGCACATAGGGCTTGCCATCGCACCCGTGAAACTCAACCTCGAGGGTCGCAACCCGAGCCTCGTCGGCCTCGGGAGTTACCTCGTCAACGCAGTCGCTGGCTGCAACGACTGCCACACGCACCCGAACTTCGCCCCCGGTGGCGACCCCTACAAGGGCCAGCCCAAGATGATCAACGCGGCCCAGTACCTCGCCGGAGGCCGTGCCTTCGGTCCCTTCGTGTCACGCAACATCACGCCCGAGGCTCCCTCCGGTCGCCCGGCAGGCTTAACCTTCGAGCAGTTCAAGGAAGTACTGCACCACGGTACCGATTTCGATCATGCCCACCCGCAGTTTGGGCCCCTGCTCCAGGTGATGCCGTGGTCGGTCTACCAGAGCATGACAGATCACGATATGCGCGCGATTTACGAATACCTCAGTTCGATTCCACATGCTGAGCCAGGACCAGTCGGCCCATGACCACACTTGTCCAGGCAACATAAGAAGGTCGGAGCCTGGGCTCCGATCTTCTTATGCGGTGGCTCACGTATGCTTTTGGGTCACGCCTGCGTGACCCGATGGAGGCAGACTCGAACTGCCGACCTAGGGATTCTGAGTGCAATCGTGCGTCAAGTCGGAACGCAGCATTGGCGCATATCTCAGCGGGGTTGCGATTGGGTGTTATTCCTTGGTTAGCACCGGAGGGTAGGGGGGTGACCGCCGAGGATGACTAGTGGGCTGTTGCCTGGGGGTCGCAATCCTGGTGTTCACCAACTTCAAGAAAGCGCCTGCATCCCGGGGCGTACTGACAGGATCAGCCGTCTTTACTCTCACAGGCTGGTGCCACTGAATGGCCGCTAACACCCACGTCGAGAAAGTGGACACCGGGCTTCTGCAACAATTCCTTATGCCTGAGGCCATCCTTGTAGAAGCTGTTGCCGCCGTCGATGACGATATCTCCTTTGCCAAGCAGAGGTGCCAGGTTTGCCACGGTAGCGTCCACGGGGCTCCCAGCAGGAAACATCAGCCAGACCTGCCGTGGTAGGGGCCCAGGGTCTCGACCCGTTCTTCAAGGGAAAAGGCCCCCTGCGCCCCTTCGCTGGCCATTTCCTGGAGCTTGCTGGGCGACTGGTCATAGGCGACTACTTGATGCCCGCCGCCCAGCAGGCGCCTGGCTGTGTTCATCCCCATACGTCCCAAACCCACCGTTGTTGGGTTCGCAAATCTGGCCTCCTCCTGCATTTCTCCTGGCGCTTCAATCCCGGCGGTAGCGGTCGGGCAGAAAAGCCAACTCCCAGGCCAGTTCCCCCACCATCTGCTGCCGTTGCTTCGATGGCAGCGAATCAGCGAGGGGATAGACCCGGGATTCTTCAAGGGCGTTGTGCGCGGTCAATCGATCGCGAATGGATTGTATGGATACTTCGATCAAAGGGAGGTCAGCGACCGGGCCGCGAAGGGCCTGCAAGGACGCGGCGAGCGCAGCCATGAAGAAATCATGGTCGACCCGCAAGGTTTGGAGATGCCCTTCCCACTCCGCCCCTGATCCCGCCAGAGCGGGAAAAAGAACCTTATGCTCGGCCCGGATATGGACGGCGAGGCGCATCCAGATTCGATCCAGCGCCGAATGGGCGCCATCCACGTCGCCACGGTGCAGGGCGTCCTCTCCTTCCAGGAAGAGGCCATCCAGCTCCTGGTGATCAGTTGCAAGTAAGGCAGCAGGGAACATCGAATCAGATTCGTCCAAGGCATGCCTCCGGGGTAGCGCGAGGATCAGCCCGCTTCAGTGGGGTCCCTGGTGAACACCAGCCTGAAGACAGCCAGGGCAATGGGCACGGCACCCGAGAAAAGGAAAATGAGATCTGCCGAAATACGCACCCATTCGAGCGTGTGGTAGGTGCCGCCCATGAGGTAGGACAGGCGCCGGGCATGCCAGTAGCCGTGGGTCATCACGTCCCAGAGTTGGAGTACGCCACCGGGGAAGAGATCCAGCAGGATCATGAGACCGAGGCCGATGTTGAGGCCCCAGAAACCGACCTTGATGAATTTCTCGGAACGGTTCCAGACCGCATCGCTCTTGAGGGCGCGTAGACAGAAGATCAAAACGGCCAGGGCCAGCATGCCGAACACGCCGAACATGGCCGCGTGACCGTGGTTGGGAGTGAGGGTGGTGCCCATCTCGAAGTAGGACACGATGGGCAGGTTGATCAGGAAGCCGAAGACACCGGCCCCCACGAAGTTCCAGACGCCCACGGCGATGAAGAACTTGATGGCCCAACGCTGTTTGGCGGCCAGGGGCTTGTCGCAGTCCTCACAGGCCTGATCCTGGAGGCGGATAAAGTCCCAGGCATCCAGGGTCAGCAGCGTGAGTGGGACGACTTCCAAAGAACTGAAGCAGGCGGCGAGGCCCATGTTGAGGGTGCTCTGCCCCGTGAAGTACCAGTGGTGGCCCGTGCCGAGGATGCCGCCGGTGAGGTACAGGATGGCGTCCAAGTAGACAAGCCGCGTAGCAGACTTCGCCGTGACGAGTCCCAGCTGGTAGAACATCACCGCCACCAGCACGGTCGCAAACAGCTCAAAGAAGCCCTCCACCCAGAGGTGAATGATCCAGAAGCGCCAGTTGTCGATGACGGCGAAGTTGGTGTGGGGCCCGTAGAACATGGCGGGCACGTAGAAGAGCGGGATGGCCACCGCCGCGTAGAGAAAGAGGGAAGGGAGCTCGCCCTGTTCGGTCCCCCTCATGGCCGGGCGGAGGGCCCGGAACATGAGGAAGAGCCAGAAAATCAGCCCCACGGCGAGGAGGACCTGCCAGAACCGTCCCAGGTCCAAGTACTCGCTGCCTTGGTGGCCGAACCAGAACCAGAACTGGCCCAGTTTGCCGTTGATGCCAGCCATCTCCCCGAAGAGGCTGCCGAAGACGACGATGGTCAGGGCCCCCAGCAGGATCAGGACGCCGGTCTTCTGGCCCTTGGGCTCCGCGCCGCCCACCAGAGGAGCAAGGAAGAGCCCCCCGGCCACCCAGGCCGTGGCGATCCAGAAGATGGCGAGCTGGAGGTGCCAGGTGCGGGCTAGGTTGAACGGGAGGATGCTGGCCAGATCAAAGCCATAGAAGGCGCCGGGCTCGACCCGGTAGTGGGCCAGGACGCCGCCGAGAGCGGTCTGCGCCAGGAAGAGCAGGGCCACCACGGCGAAGTAGAGGCCCAGGGCCTTCTGGCTGGGGGTCAGCGTCCAGTGGTGCAGCGTGCCGGCAGGGGCCTGCTTCCAGCCGGTGGTGCCCCCCCAGCCGAGGTAGTTGAACTTGCCGAAGACGAAGAGGATCACACCGAGGCCACCCAGCAGGGTTACTAGGCTCAGGGCGCTCCAAAGGTAGGCTGAAGCCGTGGGCGTGTTGCCCACGAGGGGCTCGTAGGGCCAGTTGTTGGTGTAGGAATAGTCGGTCCCGGGGCGCAGCGCCACGGTGGCCCAGGTGGCCCAGGCGAAGTAGGCCGTGAGCCGCTGCAACTCACCTTCATCCCGAATGAACTTGGAGGGCAAACCGGGTGCAGCCTTGGCCCCCGCGAAGTAGGTAGTCCATTCCCCCACTTGGGTGCGGTAGGCGGCGCTTTCTGACTCCGTGAAGGTGAGGGTGTCTGACGCCTTGTCGTAACGGTTCTGCTTGAGGGTGGCCTTCAAGGCCCCATCCACCTCCAGCGTCTGACCATCCGCCAGCTCCTTGTAGGCCCTGCCGAACCGGGATCGGGCCAGGGTATCGCGCCCGATCTCCGCGAGGCGGTGGAGGTATTCCGCCGTGTAGTCGGGCCCCAGGTAGGCGCCATGGCCCCACAGGGTGCCGTGCTCCATGAGGCCGTATTTGAGGAAGACTTCCTGACCTCCCAGGACGTCCTCGCCAGTGAAGACCACCTGCCCGGTGGCATCGACGACTCGGGCGGGGATGGGGGGGGCGCCCTGGTAGGTCTTCACCGTGATGAGACCGAGCAGGGAGAAGCCAAAGATCATCACGAGGATGACGGCCTGCTTCCACCAGGGAGAGAGGGGGGAGCTGTCGTGCATGTCCGGGCTCATGGAAGCTCCTTCGGGTGGACGGAACCAAGTCGTCGTTTGTCCAGTCATAGCTTGAACTCATTGGTTCCAAAAATGAAATATTTGAACCTGGCCCTGATGGTCAGAGCGATAACCTTAAATATTCGAACCTTCAACCACGGCCTCGAAGGGTTTGGAGTAGTTTGCAGTGGCATTGACAGGAGTAAATACTTACTCATGATTATGACATGAGCGAACCCACCCTGGCCCTCACGTCCAAGCAGACCGAAATTGCCGACGCGGCCCTTCGGGTCATCGGCGCTCAGGGGATCACGGCGCTCACCAC
>JANYAS010000065.1 GCA_025361205.1 Holophagaceae bacterium | reverse complement strand
CTTCCTGGACAAGCCTCTCGGGGATGTGGTCTGCATCAACTGCGGCCAGTGCATCAACCGCTGTCCCACCGGCGCCCTGCACGCCCAGGACTACACGGACGAGGTCTGGGCCGCCATTGACGATCCCACGAAGCACGTCGTCATCCAGACGGCCCCGAGCCCCCGCGCCGCCATCGGCGAATGCTTCGGACTGCCCGCCGGGAAGGCCCTCACCTTCGAGCTCAACACGGCCCTGCACCGGGCAGGCTTCGACCGGGTCTTCGACACCAACTTCACGGCCGATCTCACCATCATGGAAGAAGGCACGGAGCTCCTCCTGCGCCTCAAGAAGGCCCTGCTGCTCCGGGAACCCGCCGCCTTCCCCCAGTTCACGAGCTGCAGCCCGGGTTGGGTCAAGTACCTGGAACACTTCTACCCCGAATACATCCCCAACCTCAGCACCGCCAAGAGTCCCCAGCAGATGTTCGGCGCGGTCATCAAGACCTGGTACGCCGAGCAGCACGGCATCGACCCCAAGGACATCGTCACCGTCGCCCTCATGCCCTGTTCGGCCAAGAAGTTCGAGTGCAACCGGCCCGAGATGGACGACAGCGGGTTCAAGGACGTGGACTACGGCCTCACCACCCGGGAACTGGCGAAGATGATCCGGGAATCCGGCATCCATCTTCCGGATATGCCGAAATCCGATTTCGATAATCCCTTCGGGACGGCCACGGGGTCGGGCGTGATCTTCGGCGCCACCGGCGGCGTGATGGAGGCGGCCCTTCGGACCGTCATCGAACTGGTCTGCGGCATCAAGGTGGAGGATCTCTTCGAGCACGCCAACATCCTGCCTGTACGGGGCTTCGAAGGCGTCCGCTACGTGGAACTCCCGATCACCGCGGTGGGCCCCGTCCCCGACATGCTGAAGCATCTCTTCCCCCACTGGAACTTCCTGAAGGGACAGACGCTGAAGGTGGCCGTCGCCCACGGCACCGCCAATGCCAAGAAGGTCATGGAGGACATCAAGAAGGGCGGTCCTTTCAGCAAGTGCCACTTCATCGAGTTCATGGGCTGCCCCGGCGGGTGCATCGGCGGGGGCGGACAGCCCATCCCCACCAGTCCCGAGATCCGTTCCGCCCGTGCCGCGGCCATCTATGCCGAGGACGCAGCCTACGAAGTGCGGAAATCCCACGAGAACCCCGACGTCGCCAGGATCTACAGCGAGTTCCTCACCGATGGCCCCTGCGGGCACAAGAGCCACGAGCTCCTCCACACGCACTACACAGCCCGCGGGAAGTACATCGACTAGTATTTCACCTCGATCACGAATCGCGCGGGCCTTGGCTCGCGCGATTCGTGATGAGATGAAGGAATCCCTTTCCAGGCTTCCCCATGGTCGAGCTGAATCCGAACATCCACTTCCTGAGCACCTTCGAGGGTGCCGGGGGGGAGCACTTCCCCGAGGACGAGCAGGCCATCCTGGACCACGTGAACGACAAGGTGGCCGCCAAGGCCTCCTTGGGTGAACTGATGGACTTCCTCTTCTCGGCCGTGCAGGAGCTGTATCCCTGCGACCGCATCGGCCTGGCCTTCCTGGACGACGAGGGCCGACGGATCATCGCTCACTGGGTGAAGGCCCTCTACCAGCCCATCCTGCTCGCGGAAGGCTATGGCGAGGACCTCGCCCACAGCTCCCTGAGAACCGTCATCGATTCCGCCTGCGCCCGGATCATCTACGATCTGGGCCGCTACGAGGAAGAGCACCCCATGAGCGCCTCCACGCGCCTGCTTGTGCGCGAGGGCGTGCGGAGCAGCATGACCTGTCCACTGATGGTCGAGGACCGGGTGCTGGGCGTCCTCTTCCTCAGCGCCCGGGAGCCCAAGGTCTACACGCCCTACCACGCCAGACTCTGGCGAGCCCTGGCCGAGCGGATCAGCCAGGCGGTGGAAAAGGCCTGGCGCATCGAGCAGCTCACGGCGGCGAACCAGGCCTACAACGAGGTGCTGGCCTTCGTCAGCCACGAACTGAAGAATCCCGTGGCCTCGATGATCACCGATGCCCGGGTGCTGGCAGACGGCTACCTGGGTGAACTGGAGCCCCGGCAGGCCCAGAAGCTGGAGCGCCTCATCAAGAAGGGCAACTACCTGCTGGACCTCATCCGGGAGTACCTGGATCTGGCCCGCATGGAGGGAGGCGGCCTCCGCCTGAACGCCAGCGAGATCTCGCTCGTGACGGACGTGCTGGAGCCCTCCTTCGAGATCATCCAGCCCCAGATGCAGGAACGGGGGATGCGGCTCGAGCGCGTCTATCCCGAAAAGGCCGCCCCCGTCACCTGCGATCCCTCGCTCCTGAAGATCGTCCTGGTGAACCTCCTGGGCAACGCGGTCAAGTATGGCCAGGAGGGTGGGCTCATCCGGATGCGCTTCGACTGCTACCCCGATCGCTTCACCCTTTCCGTCTGGAACGAGGGACCGGGCTTCCCAGCGGAAGAACGCTCCCGCCTGTTCCGAAAGTTCAGCCGCCTCCAGAACCCCGAGCTCAAAGCCCGCAAGGGCACGGGCGTCGGCCTCTACACGGCCTGGCGCATCGCGCACCTTCACGGCGGCCGCATGGACGCCCATTCCAAACAGGGCAGCTGGGCGGAGTTCAGCCTGGAAGTGCCCCAGCCGCTGCCCGAAGCCACCTAGGCCCGGCCCTCCGATCGACGCCGCAGAGGGACGGTCCCCCCGGTCCCGGCCGTCGGATCTCAGGAATGGCGAAGGGCCTCGATCTCCCGGATCAGTTCAAAGGGATCGTTCCGCTCGTTCAGGCGCTGGCGGAACTTGGCCCCGCCGGGAATCCCCTTGGTGAACCAGGCTCCGATCTTCTTGATCTTGTGCAGGGCTTCCCGCTCCTCCAGCAACTCCAGCAGGAGGCGGAAGAAGCGGAGCGTCACATCGATGCGCATCTCCGCCGTCACCTGGAAACCGGGGTCCAGCACCTGCCGGAAGAGGAAGGGGTTGTAGAGAGCCCCCCGCCCGATCATCACGCCCTGGCAGCCCGTCTCGCGCACCATGCGGTGGGCGTCCTCGGCCTCGAGGACATCGCCGTTCCCGATGATGGGAAAGGAGGTCCCCACCTCCACGGCTCGGGCAATGAGGCTCCAGTCCGCATGCCCTTCGTACTGCTGGACTCGGGTGCGGGGGTGGATGGCCAGACCTTGGATCCCCGCGTCCTCGAACATCTTCAGGAAATCCCGATAGTCCTCGCGGTCCTTCTGGCTGGCGTCCCAGCCCGCCCGCATCTTGACGGTGACGGGCACCTTCACGGCCTTCACCATGGCCTTCACGCAGGCCTCGGCCAGGCGGATATCGCGCAGGAGGGCACTGCCCGCGCCCCCCTTGGTCACATTGCTGGCCGGGCAGCCCATGTTCAAGTCCACCATGTCGGCGCCGGCTTCCTCGCACTTCCGGGCGCATTCGGCCAGGTGTTCGGGGTGGGAACCCGCCAGCTGCATGGCGTAGGGCCGCTCGCCCTCGCCGGCCATCATGCGCTTGGCCTTGAGGGCATGGCGCACCAGGGCCTCGCTGCTGATCATCTCGGAGACCGTCAGCCCCACGCCGCCCACCTCCCGGATCATTCTCCGGAAGGGCTGGTCGGTGATCTCGTGCAGCGGCGCCATGACCAGGGGGGGCTGGACGACAATGGAACCGATCTGGAAGGATTCGCTGGGAAAGGCCAAGGGCAGGACTCCTGGAACCCTCCAGTCTACCGGAGCGGGATCGAAGTCCTCAGCCCCCTTTCCCCCCCGGGTGGCTGCTGAGCTTGAAGTAGCTGTCCCGGCGCATGGGGCGGATCTCCACTGTGAGATCGCAGCGCTGGGCCTCCAGGGACTGGGCGTAGAACTCCTGCATCAGGTCGAGGCAGGCCTCGCCCAGCCGCTGGAGGGTCTCCTCGTCCCTGCCCTCCAGTACGCAGAGCGTGAGGTGCGCGAAGGCGTTCCGCTCGTCGCCATCGCCCACGCGGAAGTGCTCGCAGCCGATGGCGCGGCTCTTGATGTCATCCAGGCGGCACTTCCCGGTCTGGGCCAGCAGCTGGTGGAGCCTCGTGAACATGTGCGGGAAATCCGCGTCGTCCAGGATATTGGCGGAATACTCGAGGATCGCGTGGGGCATGGGAATCTCCATTCCTGTCGTGCCGAGTAATTCTATTCAGACCCCATGCCGTTTCCAGCACTACGAAGTAGTAATGCTGCTATCGGGCACTCCCGGACGCTGCGGTCCCCAGTTCACCCTGCGGGTGAGCCTGGTTCCCGCAGCTCTACGCCTCCTCCTTCGTCGGAGGCTACCGGGAGCTGCACCTTCAGGTCAGGACTCTTCCATGGCGAGGCGGTTCTTGTAGTTCTCGTAGTCCGGCAGGAGGCGCTCGTAGGCCTCGTGCATGAGGGGGCTCGAGATCACGAAGTCCGCCGAGGCCCAGTTGCAGGCCACGGGAATGTTCCAGACCACGGCCAGGCGCAGGAGCGCCTTCACATCGGGGTCATGGGGCGCGGGCTCCAATGGGTCCCAGAAGAAGACCACGAAATCGATCTCGCCTTCGGCGATCTTGGCGCCGATCTGCTGGTCTCCGCCCAGGGGACCGCTCTGGAACTTCGTCACGGGAATGCCGAGCAGCTTCTCCACCAGCCGGCCCGTCGTGCCCGTGGCGAAGAGCTCGTGCTGGCAGAGCAGCGCCTTGTTGTACTCCACCCACTCCAGGAGGTCCCGCTTCTTGTGGTCGTGGGCCACCAGGGCGATCTTCTTGCGGGGCTGCATGGTGATGGATGGGCGCGTCATGGAACTCCCAGGGACCCCTCTGCGGGCACATCCCCCAGTCTATTCCGCCCGGGCTGGCTCAGCGCGGACCGTTCAGCCTTCGGGTTCGACCTCGGGAATGATCGGCCATCCCACCTTGGGAGGGACCAGCCAGTCCGAGCATTGGCGGAGCAGGGGAAGCCCCGCCACGAGGAGGAAGGCCGGCACACCGATCCAGAGCACCTCGCCCAGGAGCGCCCCGAGGAAGGGCAGCTGAAGCCCCGGCCAGAAGGGCAGCGGCGCGTCCTGGAAAGGCTGCCAATAGCAGCCCCAGCGGGTGGTGGAGAACGGGTAGAAGAAGGCGACCCCCACCCGGCCCGACGTGCAGGCGTCCAGGAGCCCGTGGGAGAGGGCGGCCAGCAGGAGATAGGTCCCCGTTCGCGGATTTCGCGACTCCCCCCTGAAGCCGAGCAGGAACACGGTCGCGGCCAGGAGGACCGCCCCCAGCAGCGAATGGGTGATTCCGCGGTGGGCCAGGAAGTTCCCAGGGTGGATCCGCAGGAAGGCCGTGAACCAGTCCAGATCGGGAGCCAGCGCGCAGAAGGTGCCCAGGACCCAGGTCCGAGGGGGGGTTCTGTCATCCGCGAAGGCGGCACCCAGAGCGATACCTGCGACCGCGTGGCCGAAAATCGAAGGCAAAATCGGCTCCCTAGCGGCGGGGTGCGGGTTCCTGGAGGTTGGCCAGGAACTCATCGTTGGTCTTGGTCTTGCCGAGGCGGTCCAGCAGCAGCTCCATGCTCTCCACGGGACCGGAACCGGCCAGCACCTTGCGCAGCACCCAGATCTTCTGGAGCTTGGGCGGGTCGATGAGGAGATCCTCCTTGCGGGTGCCGCTCTTGAAGATGTCCATTGAAGGGAAGATGCGCTTGTCGCTGAGCTTGCGGTCCAGCACGATCTCGCTGTTGCCGGTGCCCTTGAACTCCTCGAAGATCACGTCGTCCATACGGCTGCCGGTTTCGATGAGGGCCGTGGCGATGATGGTGAGGCTGCCGCCCGCCTCGATGTTGCGGGCCGCGCCGAAGAACCGCTTGGGGCGCTGGAGGGCGTTGCTGTCCACGCCGCCCGACAGGACCTTGCCGCTGGGGGGTACCACGGTGTTATAGGCCCGGCCCAGACGCGTGATGGAATCCAGCAGGATCACCACGTCCTTCTTGTGCTCCACCAAGCGCTTGGCCTTCTCGATGACCATCTCGGCCACCTGGACGTGGCGGGTGGCGGGCTCGTCGAAGGTGCTGGAGACCACCTCGCCCTTCACGCTGCGCTCCATGTCCGTCACTTCCTCGGGACGCTCGTCGATGAGCAGCACGATGAGGAAGACTTCCGGGTGGTTGGCAGTAATTGAGTTGGCGATGTTCTGCAACAGGACGGTCTTGCCGGTGCGGGGCGGCGCCACGATGAGCGCACGCTGGCCCTTGCCCAGGGGCGTCATCAAGTCCATGACCCGGGTACTCAGTTCCTGGGCGTCCCGCTCCATGCGCAGGTGGTGCTTGGGGTACAAGGGCACCAGATCATCGAAGTGGATGCGCTCCTTGGCCATGGGGGGCGGATCGAAGTTCACCGCGTCCACCCGCAGCATAGCGAAGAACTTCTCGCCCTCCTTGGGGGGGCGGATCATGCCGGACAGCGTATCGCCGGTGCGCAGGTTGAACTTGCGGATCTGGCTGGGCGAGATGTAGATGTCCTCGGGACCGGCGAGGTAGTTCTGATCGGGGCTGCGCAGAAAGCCGAAGCCCTCGGGCAGCACTTCCAGCACGCCCTCGGAGAAGAACTGCCCTTCGCGTTCGGCCTGGGCCTGGAGCACCCGGAACACCAGCTCCTGCTTCCGCATGGACAGCGGGTTCTCGATCTGCAATTCCTTCGACAGCTCGGCGAGCTTGCCAATGGAGAGCTCCTTAAGCTCTTGCAAGCTCAGGGCGGCCGGGGGCTGAGATGGGGTGGCCATAGGTCACCTCGGGGGCAGGGCGAGTCGGAAGTGGCTCGGGGATAATCTCAGGATAGGTCAGAATGGCGCTCAGGCCAAACCGGCGCTCACTCCCGAGATGAACTCCCGCACCCGGGCTGTGAAGCCCTTGGGGTCCTCCAAGGGGTAGGCATGGCCGATGCGGGGCACCACCTCGAAGCGGCTGTGTGGAATTCGCTGGGCCGTCTCCAGACATTTCCAGGGCGGGGTCAGCAGATCCTCGGCGCCGCTGAGCAGCAGCATGGGCGCCTGGATGCGGTCCAGCCGATCCCGGATGTCCCAGCCCAGGGTGCCCCGAATCTGATGGAGGTTGCCGTGTTGGGGGCGGTTGGCACCGGTCACGACCTGGTGGTAAGCGCGGAGGACACCATGTCTGGCCTCCAGAAAGGTATCGCCCCACAGGAACGGCGCCACGGCGTCAAACTGCATGAGCGGCCCACCCACCTCCAGGCAGCGGGCCCAGTGCTCGGCCTTGAGGCCCATGGCGAAGTCGAAGCGGGGCATGGCGCTGGTGAGCACGGCGCCCGCGAAGGCTGTCGGGTGGGTGGTGAGCAACTCGAGGCTCATGCCGCTGCCATTGGACAGGCCCACCAACCAGGGGTTAACGATGCCCAGGGACTGGAACAGTTCCCAGGCCTCGGAGGCCAGCAGCGCCGTGGGATAGGGTCCCTCCAGGGGGGCGTCAGACCGGCCCTGACCGCGACTATCGAAGGTGAGGACGCGGAAGCGATCCGTCAGCCCCGGCAGCACTCCCGCCCACATGGTCGTATCCGACAGCAGGCCGTTCAGGAGGATCATCCAGGGGCCCTCGGGAGCCCCCTGCACGCGGTAGTGCAGCTTCAGGCCCGAAGGCAGCGTGGCGAAGGTGGGCTGCGGCCTCACGCTAGTGCCTCAGTTCCGCAGGCTGGTACTGACGCTCGAAGCGCCAGAGACCCCCTTCCCATTGAATGACGGTGCAGCTGGCCTTCTTCACGTCGAGGCTTTGGCCCGTCAGGTGGAAGATCAACTCGCCCAGGAAGGGCTGGTGGCTGACCAGGGCCAGGACGTCGCCAGGACGCCCCTCGGCCATGAGTCCGCGCAGCCAGAGATCCGCCTGGGCGGGTGGCCCATCCGGCGTCAGCCCCAGGGAGGTCTCCATGGGGAACGCACCCGCCGCCTCCTGAAGGCAGGTCATGGTTTCCGCGGCGCGCCGGTAGGGGCTGTTGTAGCCCCGGGTGGGTGCATAACCAAGAGCCACCAAGCCTGTCATCGCCGCGCGGGTCTTCTTCCAGCCCTCCGGAGTCAACGCACGGTCCGCGTCCTTTTGGCCGGGGAGGGGATCTTCGGCAATGCCGTGGCGGATGAGCAGGAGCGTGGTCATGACAGTGGGATCTTACAGTCGAAAGGGCCGTCTGCACCACGGACGCCCTCCCGCAGAACACCGAACCGCCCGCTCCGTCGCCTTTGGGGCCTTTATGGCGCCCTTCCAGCGATGGAATTCAGGCTGTCGATGGTGGAATCGGGGGCCCTGGCAGGACTGGCGGAGGGAGCTGGCTCACCCCGAGTGCGGTATTCACGAAAGACCCTGTTGTACCGATGAATAGAACAGCATGCGATGGCGCTCGATCCTCCCGGCCTTGAGCCAGCTCCCGGCTCTTTGGCCCGGGAATCCGATCCGCGAGCGGGACCGAGCGGAGCACTCAGGGTCCCCTTCTCCCAGTCCTGGATACCGAAGCCAGGAGGCAGGGTTGCCCCTGGCCGTGATGAGGCGAATGACGGTTGTTCTGCAAGCCTGCGTCGTGTGCCTGGCGGTTGGGTCGGATCTCGGCCCAACAGCCCGTGTCCGTCTGGAGCCTGCCGCTGCTGCCTGGCCGGGGGTTGCCACCGTGGGGGATGCGACCCTGGCTGGCGCCACGGTCTATGAAGCCACCCTTGATCGCCAGGGCCGCCTGTGGGCCGTCACCCAGGACGGGGCCTTCATGCTGGAGGGGCGGGAGTGGAAGCCGCTGCCCTTGCCTTCCAGCCTGACCTCCCACCACGTCCGGACCTTGCTTCAGGGTTCCGATGGGGCTCTCTGGCTGGGCACGGAAAGTGCCGGAATCCTCCGGCTCCAGAACAATACCTGGACGGTCTGGGACCGGACCCGGGGCCTACCCGTGAATCGGATCAACCAACTGCTGGAGGTTTGGGACCCTTCAGGCCGTCCGGAAGTATGGGCCGCCACCGCCGGTGGAGGGGTCCTCTGTTTCCGCCAGGGCGGCTGGGTGCACTACGGCCAGTCCGCAGGCCTGGCCGACGACTGGGTCTGGAAGCTGCGGACCATCCACCCGAAGCACGGCGCCCAGGAACTGTGGGCGGCCACCAAATCTGGCATCAGCGTCTTCAAGGGAGAAGCCTGGAGTCCATTGCCCCAAGCCTCCGGGCAACCGGTTGGCATGGTGAACGACCTGCTCCAGATGGATACAGATGCCGGGACGGAAATCTGGGCCAGTTGCTGGGGGCGGGGCCTGGTGCGCTGGGACGGCCTGCGGTGGGAGGAATTCGGACCGTCCCAGGGGTTTCCCAGCAGGAACCCCACGGCCTTGGCCCTCACGACCCGCCCCAAGGCCCGGCCGCTTCTGTGGGCCGCCACCTATGACTCGGGTTTGGCCTCCTTTGACGGCAAAGCCTGGCATCACTATCGGCCGGGGCGGGAACTGCCGGGAACGGGCGTCTACACCCTCTGCCCCAACCCCGCCGGCCAGCCCACGCTCTGGGCCGGTACCCGGGGACTGGGCCTGCTAAGCCTCAACCTGGGGGGGTGGCATGTATTGGATGAACACGAGAATCTGCCCAGTCCCGAAATCAACTGCTTCGCGGAGTTTGTGGCCCCCGGTGGCGACAGCACCTTCTGGTTCGGCACCAGCAACGGCATCCTGCGATGGGAAAAGAATGGGCGTCGGGTAGTGGGAACTTCCCGCCAGGGCTTTCCCAGCAGCCGCGTGAATACCCTGCTCGCCCTCTCTTCCCCCCGCGGCACGCCGGTGCTCTGGGCGGGGACCATCGGCGGGCTGGCCTATCAGGACGATGGCCCCTGGCACCTCCTGGGACCCAAGGAGGGTCTGCCCATGGCCCAGGTGTTCTTCCTCCTGGCCACCACGGAACCGGATGGAGAGCGCACCCTTTGGGCTGGCATGGAGTTTGGCCTGGCCCGGCGGCGGCACGGCGTCTGGTCCGTCCTCACCACGGCGGACGGCCTGCCCAAGAATTGGGTGCATGCCCTGGCGGAAACCCGGGAGACCGACGGCAGCAGCGTTCTATGGGCCGCCACCCGGGGCGGCGGGGTAGCCTGCCTGCGCCACGGGCACTGGACCGTCGTGAACGCGGGCCTGCCCAACCTCGATATCAACAGCCTGAAAGTTTCCCGTTCCAAGGATGGCCGGCAGTGGCTTTGGGCGGGCTCCGGGGGCGGGGGGCTGGCCAGGCTGGATGCTTCGACCCCCGGGGCGCGCTGGGTGACCTTTGCTTCAGAGCCCTTCTCATCGCTGCCAAGCACGTTCTTCTACCGCCTGGAACTGGATATCGCGGGCCGGCTCTATGCCTCAACCGCCCGAGGGATCCTGCGCTTCGACCTGGAGGAAGTGGACGCCGTCCCCACGCCGGTGCGGGTGGTGAACTACACGCTGGGGGATGGTCTTCCCAACCTCGGGGGCATCTGGTTTCCTTCTTCCATCGTGGATCACGTGGGCCGCGTCTGGTTCGGCACCCCCAAGGGCGCGGTGGTCCTGGATCCGGCCATGGAAAGGCCCCCGGCTCCCGTCCAGATACCCCACCTCATCACCTTCACCCGAGGAGAGCTTGCGCTGCCCTTCGTGACGGGAATGGCCTTGGGTCGGAAAGAGCAGCGGGAGGTCTTCGAATTCGGGATCACGCCCTTCCTGCGGCCGGAGGACACCCGTTACCGGACCCAGCTGGTCGGCCTCGAATCCCAGCCAGGACCCTGGTATCCGGAGGGCCGGCGGGAGCTGGCGGGCCTCGCGCCGGGGCGCTACCTGCTCAAGGTCTGGGCCAGGGATTTTCTGGGCCGGGTTTCAGACCCTTTAGAACTGCCCTTCCGCATCACGCCTTCCCCCTGGATGAGCCCCTGGGCCCTGGGGGTCTATGCCCTGCTTCTGGCGGGAGGCCTGCTCTTCCTGCATCGGTTGCGAATCCTGCTGCTGCGCAAGCGCAACGACGAACTGGAACGTCTGGTGAACCTGCGCACCGAGGATCTCCGGAACACACTGGCCGAGGTAAAGACCCTCCGGGGCTTGATCCCCATCTGCATGAAGTGCAAAAGAATCCGGGACTACGCGGGCTTCTGGAGCCAACTGGAATCCTATTTGTCCAAACACTCTGAGGCCCGTTTTTCCCATGGATATTGCCCTGAATGCAACCTGGAAGCCAGGAAGGAGTTGGAGGATTACCAGGCGAAACACCCCATGCCCTGAGTCAAACCCTGCCCCCAAGGAATCCCGGCTTGTCGGCCGGGCGCCCTTCCCGCTTGGGCTTTTGCGGCCGATTCCTGCAGGCCCAGCATGGGACTCGGAGGTGCCACTGGAGGGGGGTCTCTCGCGCCGACCCATCCTAGGGCCCCTTGCCGCTTTGGGCGCACGGTGGGCCACGCGCGTCGGGAGTGAGAGATCCGCCCTCGCTGCGGCCGACCCCATCAGTGACCTCGCGCGCCAGGTTCCGGTGGCCCGGTAGTGGGTGCCCTCCTCGCCGGTCTGATTCTCCCGTTCATGGGCATTCAAGCAGGCCCCCCTCCTGGGGGCGATCCTGGCGCTCGGGGCCCTGGCGTTGGGGGTGTCAAGGTCGAACCCGGCTGAGATCGCTTGACCAAAACCACCAGGACCGCCAGCTGTCCCTTGCTAAGCCGTCGTCATAAAACAACCCTTCTCGAAAAGGGCGAGAACGGCATCAGGGGCCGTAAGGGAATGGCGAATTCAACCAAGGTTATTCCGTAACGGCCCCTAAGGTTCCCTGCCAGCGGAAATCTGGTCCAGTTCTCTCCTGCCCGGCCGGAAGGCCTCCAGGCCAACCTTAGTTTCAGGCCAGGTCTCCCCTGTTCTCCGGGCCGGGAAGGCGGGGTCCTAGTGGCCTATATTGACGATGTCGCCACATCGATTTGACCGGGTTCGCCTTGAAGGCGAAGCTCTGAGTTATTGTAAACCCATCGACCGTTGCAGCTAGTTCCATGGCACGAGACCTGCTGTTTTTGCATGTCTGGGAATCGCCTTTTCCCACGGAGGACATAATGCGAATCGAACGATCGACACGGCTCTCTTTCCTGCTTACCGGTGGCCTCGGCCTCGCTCTACTGGTCGGCTGTAGTGGGTCATCCACCCCCTCGAACAACAACGGGGCCATGAACGTGACCTTGGTGGATGGCCCCATCAACGGCTATCTGGAGATCAACGTCAACATCCAAACTGTTGAGATCAACAGCGGGGGCGGCTGGGTCACGCTCTCCTCTCCCAACAAGACGGTGAACCTCCTCAGCCTCACGGGCGGCATCAGCGAGATTCTGGCCTCCGGCGCCACGCTTCCGGCCGGCCATTACAGCCAGATGCGCCTGATCCTCGGCACGGGCAACACCGTGAAGCTGGCGGACGGTACTGTCCAGCCGCTGGTCGTCCCGTCAGGCCTCCAGTCGGGCATCAAGCTCATTGGGAGCTTCGATGTGGCCAAGGGCACGACTGAAGATGTCTGGATCGATTTCGACGCCGCCCACTCCATCCAAATCGTCAATACGGGGGCCTCGAATAAGTATATCCTGCGCCCCACCGTGAAGGCCTACGACAAGATCGTCACCGGCTCAGTCAGTGGCATCTTCACCGATAGCACCACGAGCACCGGCCTTGCTGGGGCCATGGTGTATGCCGAGACCCTGGACGCCAGCGGGAATCCCGTAATTGCCCGCAGCACGGTCACCAATGCCAACGGCGCCTACACGCTGGACCTCCTGCCGGTCGGCGCGACCTACTACGTGGTGAGTCAGCCCAAGGTCGGCACCACCACCGTGAAGGCCTACGACGCCAAGGTGAGCGGCGCCCTGGCACTCTCCACCTCATCTTCTGTCCTCACCTTTACCACGTCCTTCATTGCGGAGGCAGCCGTGGGGACGGTATCGGGCGGCATCACCCCCGTCGCCGCAACCACACCGACCCAGAGCGACTCCGTCAACCTGATGCAATCCCTCAACAGCCAAAGCTTCATTGTGGACAGCACGATGGCCACCGTTGGGTTAACCAGCGAAACCTACATGTTTGGCAACGTCCCCGTGGGTGCCTATTCCCTCCAGGGAACGCGTAGCACCCTGAATGCCGATGGCACCACCACCCTTACCGTTTCCTTGGCTACGACGGCCACCGTGACCCCTGGAGTCATCACGACCGTCAACTTCAGCTTCTAGAGGGCCTCCAATCACTGCTTCGGCCCGAAGGTTGTTCCCGGCCCCCGCCAGCGGGCAGGCCGTTCCCATGCCATCCCCTGCTTCCCCAGGGCCCCTGTCCGCACTGATTCTTTCTCACCATTCATCGCCGTTCCTCACTGGTTGAAAAGCCTTTCGCCGGTGGGGGACGGCGGGGAACGGTGAGACTTCGCCTGCGCTCAACCGAGCCAGGTGGCGAGGCGTCGCACGATGACAGCGATGGGCTGCATACCGCCGTCACAGCCCTTTTGTGTTCTTTGCGTTCTTTGTGGCCACAGTTGCTGTTCTTGCGCCTCCTCTCTGTTCGGCCGGGCGGGCCCCAGTAGAAATTGGCCACAAGGAACACAAAGGGCGCAAAGAAAAGCATCGAGACCAATCGTCTTTCGGAAGATCAGTTCATGATTTGGTAGATTCAACTCAGTGATCAGCAGGCGGAGTGAGGTTCGAGAATTCCCCTGTCTCTTCAAGGCTTTTCGTGGGATAGTACCTGTTTGGGCCCCTCCCGGCTGGCGCTTTTCGCCAATTCAGAGTCTGCCATTTGGCACGCTCGCGCAGGGACAGCCCCGGGAGACATCTTGAGCGATACCACCTTCGCAGCCCTCGGCTGCAACGAAGTCCTGCTGGCTGCCTTGGCCAAGCGCGGCTTCGAAACCCCCATGCCCGTGCAGGCCCAGACCTTCAAGGCCGGCCTGGAAGGTCGCGATTTGCTGGTGCAGAGCCGCACCGGCTCCGGCAAGACCCTGGCCTTTGGCCTGCCTCTCCTCCACCGGCTGACGGAAGACCGCCATACCCAGGCCCTCATCCTCGCTCCCACGCGGGAACTGGCCCAGCAGGTGGGCGAAGAACTGCACAGCATGGTCCCCAAGCTGTCCATCGCCTCTCTGGTGGGCGGCGTGAGCTACCCGCCCCAGCTGCGCGCCCTGAGCCTGGGCGCCCCCGTGGTGGTGGGCACCCCGGGCCGCGTCATGGACCACATGCAGCGGGGCACGCTGGATCTCAGCCACGTGAGCATGATCGTCCTCGATGAGTGCGACGAGATGCTGAACATGGGTTTCCTCGATGACGTGGAGACCATCCTCGCCAAAGTGCCTGCGGGCCCCCAGACCTACCTGTTCTCGGCCACCCTGCCCGCCCCCATCGCGAAGCTGGCCAAACGCTTTCTCAAGAACCCCGTGCAGCTCCAGCTGGCTGATGCGGGCGAGGCGGCCGTGCATGCCGACATCGCCCATACGCCGGTGCAAACGCCCGACCACCAGAAGGTGCGGGCCCTCGTGAACCTGCTGCTGATGGATGAGCCCAGCGCGGCACTGATCTTCACCAAGACCAAGGCTCAGACCGAAGAAGTAGCCGAGGAACTGACCGTCTCCGGACTCCCGGCGGCCTTCCTCCACGGCGACCTCGCCCAGGCCACGCGGACCCGCATCCTGGGGCAGTTCAAGGACGGCAAGCTGCGCTACCTCGTGGCCACCGATGTGGCCGCCCGCGGCCTGGACATCACCGGCTTGCCCCTGGTGGTGCATGTGGGCATCCCCACGCAGCTGGAGAGCTACGTCCACCGCAGTGGCCGCACGGGCCGCGCCGGTGCCAAGGGCACCAGCCTCGCGTTGGTGAACGGAACCGAAAGCCGCATCCTGCTCGCCTGGAGCCGCCGTGGAGGCCTGACGCTGGACTGGCGTTCCGTTCCTACGCCTGCTCAGATCCGCGAAACCCAGGGCACCCGCCTGATCGAGGGTATCACCGGTTCCGCCAGCGCGGCCACCTTGACCCAGGCCCACCAGCTGCTGAAGGACGCCGATCCCGTGCGTATCGTGGCGGGCTTGCTGGGCCTCGTCCTGGCCGACCAGTCCACGGGCTTCGACATGCACGCCGAGGCCCCACGCAAGACCAAGCCCCGCTTTGATGCCCCCCCCCGCGACCGCAAGGAAGGCGGCCCCCGTCCCCAGCGCAGCTATGCTGAACGCGCTTCCGCGCGAGGGACCGAACACTCCGCCACCCGCAGCGAGGCCCCTTCCAAGACCCGCCCCGATGGCAGCTTCAAGCCCCGGAGCGAGGTCGACGAGAAGCCCCGCGCGCCCTATAGCAAGCCGCGCACGGAGGGGCAGGACAAGCCCCACAAGGTCTGGGAAGACCGCCCCAGCGCCAGTGCTGCGCCCAAGGAAGTGCCCCGCCCCTGGAAATCCAGCGCTGCGAAGCCCGCTGGAAAGCCCGCCCCCAAATACGGCGAGGACCGCCCGCTGAAGGTCTGGAAAAAGAAGCCCTAAGCTCCTCCCCTACAATCTTCCGCCGACGTCGCTCATCGGCGCCGTCGGCGGCACGTGTAGACGGCCTCCACCCGGAAGAATCGGCCTGGATCGCCCCCGGCATAGAAGGTGCCGGGGTCCAGCCGTTCGTAGAGCGCGTGCCCCTGCCACCGCTCGGACAGAGTTAGGTCCGCACGCAGCTCCAGCAGCCGTCCGCGGCCCAGTCCGGGCGCGAAGACCGGTCCCCGGGCTAACGCAGGGTGATATGCCCTCAGCCAGTACACGCTCGCCTTGAGCACCAGCGACTGCCAGGGCTGGGCCTGGACCGTGACCTCCCACAGGCGCAGGTTGGACCAGTACCCGACTCCGCCCTCGGGCACCTGGCTATAGATGTAGAGCTCGCTCCAGCGGGGCCACCGGCTGAAAAGCGGATCCCAGCCTTCGCGCGTGGCCGTCGTCGGGTCATCCCCGGACAGCCCCACCCAACCCAGTGTCAGCATAGGTTTGCGGGAGTGGTCGAAGGCCCGAGCGAGCCGGCCCTGGGCCCCCCAGGCGCGGATCGGCGCACCGGAACCGGCGGCCCCGGGGCGGGAATCTTCCCATCCGGATTGCATCGTTCCTTCGGCCGTGGCCACCAGCCCCGGGACCAGATCCTCCGCGAGGCGAAGGCCCAGGGCCTCCACCCTGCGGTCGGGCTGGAACAGCGGGTCCGTGGCCGCACGAACGTCGTGCCGCTCGGTCTTGTGGAAGGCATAGGCCTGCAGATTCCGCCCGGGCTGTCGCCAGGTGGCGTAGACGCCCAGGGCCGCCTCGTCGCGCTCGTTGAGCAGTTGGCGTTCCCGGGGGTTCATGGAGGCGTTGAGGCGGGGCAGGAACCGGTCCTTGAAGGGATCCGAGATCGCCAGGAATTCAACGCTTGCGGCCCCGGCGGACCAGACCAGGTCGAGGGCATTGACATAGGCGGTCCGGCTGCCATCCAGGGCGTTGCCATCCCAGAGTACGAACCCGTCTCCACGCATCAGGTTCTGCCGCCCCGCACGGAGGGACCAGGCCGCCCCCATCCGCCAGTCCAGGTAGAACGTTTCGAAGGCGACTTCCCGACCATTCACCGCCTGATCGGGGCGGGCCAGCTTTCGGTTTTCGTTCACCAGGCCCGCGGAAAAGGTGACGTCCCGGCTGAGCGGGACCACTGCCCACAGTCGTGTCCGGAACCGGTACTGGGTCCGGAAGTCGGGCGTGGCCCCCCGGTGGTCCCCGAGGTTGTCCCAGGACTCGGACCGGACCCGCTCCTGAAACCCGAATTCAACCGCAGGGGGCCCGGGGGCTGCGTCCTGGGCAATCAGAGCGGCGGCACCGAGACACAGGATGGAAAGGGACCGACGCAAGGCCAATACACGCTCCGTTGATGCCTTCAGCATCCCCGGACGATGCGAGGCAATGGGTCACCAATGGGCAGCTCCTGGGGTATTCAGGCGTTCGGGTCGCTCGCGTTCAGATCCACCGGCTTGGGTTCCTCGATCTGCTGGGGCCGTCCCCAGATGCGGCTCTCCACGGGCTGAGTATGGGCCTTGTCCCGGGCCTCCCGCACTTTCTGGATGGCCTCCGCATCGCTGCCTGACCTGGGCACGGTGCCTGGTTTGAAAGCGAGGTGGAGGACCTTGTCCGTGGTGGCCCCGGTGGCCAGCAGGCCCGTGTAGCGGTCGATGTCCGCCCACTCCATGCCCTCGGGAGCCTGGAACTCCTCCCGGGGTGTGGTGGGCAGGGCCGCCTTCATGAAATCGATCCAGATGGGCAGCGCCACCTTGGCGCCATCAGCCCCCCTGTAGATGGTCTTCTTCTCGTCGAGGCCCACCCACACGCCGCAGACGATGCGTGTGGAGAAGCCCATGAACCAGGCGTCGGTGTGCTCGTCGGTGGTGCCAGTCTTGCCCGCCACGGGCCACTCCAGCTCGTTGCTCTTGGCGCCGGTGCCGCTGTTGGCCACCCCCTGAAGGCACTGGATGAGCTGATAGGTGCTCTGGGGATCCAGCACCTGTTCCGTGGCCGCGCCGCCGTGACTTTCCAGCACCCGGCCGTTGCGGTCCGTCACTTTCTTGATGAAGAAGGGCACGGGCGACTGGAGGCCACCATTGGCGATGGTGGCATAGCCCCGCACCATTTCCCTCAGCGTCAGGTCGGCCGAGCCCAGGGCCATGCTGGGGTAGGGCGGGATGCTCCCGGTGAGCCCGCATTTCCGGGCGTAATCGATGACGCTCAAGACACCGGTGTCATCGAGGGTGCGCACGGCGGGGACGTTGCGCGAATCCCGCAGGGCTTCCCAGACGGTGATGGGGCCCCAGAAATCCCGTTCGTAGTTCCGTGGCTCATAGGGCTTCACGCCCTGCTTCAAGGGCTTGTACTCCGAGGTGCCATCGGGTTGCGTCACGGTGACGAAGTTCCCGGTGTCGAGGAAACGTGTCGGCACGTCCTGGACCAGCGACGCCGGCGTCTTCCCGGCGGTGAAGGCCGCGCCATAGACATAAGCCTTCATGGTGGAGCCCACCTGACGGAAAGCCTGGGTGGCGCGGTTGAATTTCGAGCGGTTGAAGTCGTAGCCTCCCACCATGGCCCGGATCTCACCAGACTTCGGATCCACGGCCATCAGGGCGCCCTCGACCTGGGGGTCCTGATCCAATTCCAGGGTCTTCGGCGTTCCATCCTCAGCGCTCTTCACGATGAACAGGGGCGCCGCGCCCCGGGGCAGCAGCTTGTGAATGTCCCTGCCCGCCCAGGCAAAGGCGTTCCCAGGCACGTTCAGTTGAAGCTGGCCGATGCGGACTTGGGCCTTGCCGCCCTTCCACCCGAGGATCACGCCGCGCACGCTGTCGCCGATCTCGAAGTACCGCTTCCACCCGTTCAGTTGCGTGGTCTCAGGGTCCGTAACGAACTGCACGGCCTCCTTGCGGAAGCCCCGGCGGCGGTCCACGACCTTCAGGCCCGTGCGCACTGCCACATTGGCGGCTTCCTGCCAGAAACTGTCCACGGTGGTCGTGACCTCCAGACCGCCATTCAGAACCTGTTCCCGGCCGTACTTTTCATAGAGATACTTCCGCACTTCCTCCACGACGTAGGGCGCCACCGCCTCTTCGTGGGCGTTCTCCCGGGCGAGGCGGATGGGTTTATCGATCAGCAGGTTGGCCTCCTGGGCCTTGAGGTAGCCTTCCTTCACCATCCGCACGAGGACATGGTTCCGACGCGACTTGGCCGCCGCGCGGGCCTTGGGATCCGGGTTGTAGGGGTTGTACCAGTTGGGATTCTGGACCAGGCCCGCCAGTAGCGCACTCTCCTCGGGGAGCAGCTGCGGCGCACTCTTGCCAAAATAGAACTCCGCCGCCGCCTCGATGCCGTAGCGGCCGCCGCCGAAGTACACCTCGTTGGCGTACATTTCCATGATCTGTTTCTTGGAGTAGGCCTTCTCCAGCTTGCGGGCGAGGATGATCTCCTTCAGCTTGCGGTCCAGTCGTTTCTGGCGCTTGGCCGTCACGGTCCGGATGAGCTGCATGGTGAGGGTGGAAGCTCCCTCGCGCCGGCGACCAAAACTGCTAACGAAATTCCAGCCCGATCGGGCGATGCCACGGAAGGAAATACCGCTGTGCTCCCAGAACTCCGTATCCTCGGTCGCCACCAGGGCATTGACAAAGGACTTGGGAATATCGCCATAGGGGATCACCACGCGATGCTCCTCGGCGAAGATGCCGATGACATTGCCGCTCTGGTCGAGCACCTTGGTGATCGTCTTCGGCACCCGCAAGGCGAACAGGGTGAGGAAGCTGTCGGCGTCACGCGACAGCACGGACCAGGACACCGCCAGAGTGGCCGCGCCGACTGCGGCGATGGCCAGGAAGGCCAGGAGCGCACGCCGGAGCCAACGTCGGGTGGGCGAGGTGAGGGAAACCAGCAGGGGAGCCATGGTCCAAGGATAGCGGTAGAGTACTGCCATGCCTCAGCGATTGATCCTCGTGGCCAAGGTCAAATCCCCGCACCTGGGTTCCACCCTGCGTGACGCGCTGCCGCTGTTCCTGGACCGCGGCTGGTATGTCACGGGTGAGCCGGGCCTGGAGGAGGCCTGGGCCCTGGCGGGCCTCGATCCGGGACGCCTGGAAATTGCCCCGGAGCTGGGCGCCGGGCTCGATACCAGGGCGGTGCAGGCCGACCTCTGCCTGGTGCTGGGTGGCGACGGCACCCTCCTCCACGCGGCCCGACAAGTGGGCCGGCACGGCACGCCGATCCTGGGCATCAACCTGGGTTCCCTGGGCTTCCTCACGGCCCATCCCGTTTCGGGGGCCCGCGAGGCCGTTCAGGCCTTCCTGGCGGGGAAGCTCGTGCTGGATGTGCGGTCCATGCTGGAGGCCGAGCTCTGGCGCCAGGGGGCCCTCCTGGCCCGGCAGACCGTGCTGAACGACGCCGTCCTCGCCAAGGGCGCCCTGGCCCGCATCATGGACATGCGCCTGAAGGTGGATGGCCAGGATGCCGGTCCCATGAAGGCGGACGGGCTGATCGTGGCCACGCCCACCGGCTCCACGGCCTATGCCTTGTCAGCCGGCGGGCCCATCCTGCACCCTAGCCTGGAAGCCTTCGTCATCGCCCCCATCTGCCCGCACACCCTCACGCTGCGCCCCTCAGTGGTACCGGCTTCCCGCCCCATCTCCATCACCCTGGTGGACGCGGAGGACGCCCACCTCACGCTGGACGGCCAGGTGGGCTACCGAGTAATGCCGGGTGACGAGGTGAAACTGCGCCAATCCGAGGCCCGCATCACCCTGCTGCAGCAGCCCAATTTCGACTTCTTCGCGCTGCTTCAGCAGAAACTGCATTGGGGGGACAGGTAGGGGTCAGTCTGGAGTCTGGAGACTGGAGGTAATGCTTTCTGGGTGGCCCTTTGGGCCGCGCCGCTGGTTGCCTTGGGGCCGTTCACATGGGTCGGCGCCGAATTGAACCATCGGTGCGTCGCTGGGGGCGCCCCAGGGATCTGTACCTCCAGACCCCGGACTCCAGACTCCAGCCTGCCTCTCCCACCGCAGACCGCTGCGCCCCGGTGTCATTCCCAGCCCATTGGTCGGCGGTGGTCTGCGTGCATCCCCCACTTGTGACGCCATGCACACGGGGCCGGGCCAACACTCTCATCAGGTACGACCTGTGTCCCAACATGGAGGCCCCATGGCCCTCAAAGAACGACCGAAACCCTTTCTTCTGCCGGAGTATTGCAAGGGCTGCGGCCGTTGCCTTGACGCCTGCGCCAAGGATTGCATCACCCTCAGCGATCAGATCAACCCCCTGACGGGCCTGATGCCCGTGGAACTGGACCTGACCAACTGCAACGCCTGCGGCCTGTGCATGGACGCCTGCCCCGAGCCCTACGGCCTGCGCCCCGCCCACGAAGGCGAAGTTCAAGATTTCGAGCTGGAAGACCCGGCCAAGCTCTTCGGCGTGAAGCCCAGCGAGGCCATCGAGCCCTTCGATATCCCCTGCGAGGTGCTGTCCCTACCCCGCACGGAACCCCTGGTCATCAAGGGCACCTACGCCTCTGCCCTCGGGGCCCTCCTGGCAGGTTGCCGCCACGTCTACGGGTACCCCATTACGCCGTCCACCGAGGGCGCCGAGCTGATGGCGAAGTTCCTGCCCAAGCTGGACGGCACCTTCATTCAGGCCGTGAGCGAAGTGGCCGCCGTGAACATGATGTACGGCACCGCCGGCGCCGGCCTGCCCACCATGACCTTCACCTCCTCGCCGGGCTTCAGCCTGATGCTGGAAGGCGTGTCCTACATGATCGGTGCCGAGCTGCCGGGCGTCTTTGTGGACGTCATGCGTGGCGGCCCCGGCCTTGGGAACATCGCCCCCGAACAATCTGACATCAAGCTCGCCTGCCACGGCCTCGGCCACGGCAACACGCAAGCCATCACCCTGGCGCCCTCAACACCCCAGGAGATGCTCGACCTCACCATCCTGGCCTTCGAGCTGAGCTTCAAGTACCGGAACCCAGTGGTCATTCTCGGCGACGGCTACCTGGGCCAGATGACTGGCAAGGTGCAGCTGCCCGAAACCATGACCAAGCCCGGCATCCCCAAGTGGGCGGTCTATGGCGACGCCATGCACCGCAAGAACCTCATCACCTCGATCTTCCTCACCGAGACCGATCTCGAGGCCCACAACGTCCACCTGAACGCCAAGTACGCGGCCATGCAGGTCGAGGCTCGTTCCGAATCCTACCTCTGCGAGGATGCGGAAGTGGTCCTCATCGCCTGCAACACCCCCGCCCGAACCGCCAAGGGCGCCGTGCAGGAACTGCGGCAGCAGGGCATCAAGGCCGGCCTGTTCCGGCCCATCACCCTCTGGCCCTTCCCCGTGGAGGACCTGAAGGAAGCCATCCGCGGCGCTGAGCGCATCGTGGTAGTGGAGGCCAGTGCCGGACAGTTGGAAGACGAGCTTCACCTCGCCCTCAGCAAGGCCGGTGTCCGCCAGTTCCCCGAGCTGGAATCCGTCCGCCGCATGGGCGGCATCCTCCCCCAGCAGAACGAGATCATGGCCCAGGTGCTGGGAAAGAAGGAGGTCCGCGCATGAGCAAGGCCAGCGTCTTCTACGACAAGTTCGAACGCCACTCCCACGCCGAAGGGCTGAAGGGTCATGCCACCCACTACTGCCCCGGCTGCGGCCACGGGCTGGCCCACAAGTTCCTGGCCGAGGCCATCGACGAGCTGGGCATCCAGGACCGCACGGTGGCCATCAGCCCCGTGGGCTGCTCCGTGTTCCTCTACTACTACTTCGATGTGGGCAACAGCCAGGCCGCCCATGGCCGCGCCTCCGTGGTGGCCCTCGGGCACAAGTTCGCCAACCCGGACAGCGTGGTCATCAGCTACCAGGGCGATGGCGACTTGGCCTCCATCGGCCTCGCCGAAACCATTGCCACGGCCCAGCTGGGCGCCCCCATCACCGTCATCTTCATCAACAACGCCATCTACGGCATGACCGGCGGCCAGATGGCCCCGACCACCCTCATGGGCCAGACCAGCTCCACCAGCCCCTCGGGCCGGAACCAGTACAACGGCCAGCCCATGAAGATGGCCGAGCTCATCGCGGGCCTCGATGGCCCCATCTATGTCGAGCGCGTGGCCCTTTACGACGCCAAGCAGCGCATCAAGGCCAAGAAGGCCATCCAGAAGGCCCTCAAGCTGCAGGTCGAAGGCCGCGGCTACTCCTTCATTGAGGTGCTGGCCGAGTGCCCCACCCACCTGAAAATGACTCCCGAGGAAAACGAGAAGTGGGTCAAGGAGTGCATGGAGCCCGTGTACCCGCTCGGAGTGAAGAAGGACGTCACCGTCGATCCCTGGTTCAAGCGGAACCCGCCCAGCTTCCAGGGCGAAAAGATTCTCAGCCTCGCCGGTGCCACCTACGAACATCCCGTGCGCAACTGCCAGGGCTTCCCCACCCAGCTCGCCCTGAATGACATCTCGCTCAAGCTGGCCGGGTCCGGTGGTGATGGTGCCCAAACCGCGGCCATGCTCATCGCCCGCGCCGCCATCAACGAAGGCTTTGACGCCACCCACATCCCCAGCTACGGCCCCGAAAGCCGTGGCGGCACCTCCTACGCGGATATCCACGTGGCCGAAGAGGAAGTGCTGAACCCCGGATCCCCCGATCCCCAGGTGCTCATCGCCTTCAACGCGCCGAGCCTCGCCAAGTTCGGCCCCACGGTCCGCAAAGGTGGCTACGTGATCTATGACAGCTCCGTGGTGACTGAACCACCCGTGCTGGATCCCAGCATCAAGCTCTTTCCGGTGCCCTTCACTGGCATCGCCACCGACCTGGGCAAGGCGGTGGTGAAGAACATCGTGGCCCTGGGCGCCCTCCAAGCCGCCACGGGCATCTTCCCCAAGGAAACCTTCCTCACGGCCATCCGCGTGGCCCTGAAGGACAAGTGCGCCCTGATCCCCCTGAACGAGGAAGCCTTCGCCTGGGGCATCAAATCGGTAGAAGCCATCCGCGGCTGATACAGGTTTGGATGCTAGAAATGATCACCACCAAGACACCAAGGCACCAAGAAAGGAAAAGAAAAATCCCCAGCAGTTCTTGGTGATCTTGGTGCCTTGGTGGTGAATCTCTTTTCTTTGGTTCTTTTGCATTTGCTCCTGTGACGACTCGGAGGCAGCCATGACGGATACCGCCATCCAGACCACCCTCAGCACTGAGGAATGGAAGATCGTCATGGCCCTCCGGGAGATCCCGGACAGTCCGTTGCGTTCAAAAGTCTCCGGCCTTCTGGCTGAACTGATGCGGTTCATCCAGCAGCCCCGCTGCCTCGGCATGCAGAGCGATGGCTTCCCCTGCGGCACTCCCCAGACCAGCTGTGAGGAGTGCCAGCAGATGCTCAAGGTCCTTGACGACCTCGCCGCACGGGTGCCCGTTCAAGGATGACGCGATCCCGGGGCCCCACCGGCGGAGAGACCCTCGGATCGAGTCTCCCTTGATGAGACAAGCATTGTTTCCATGCGATCCAGCCGCTGGCGAAACTGATCCGTCAACTCCTCTACCTTTTCGTGGAGGTGGGCAATCTCCAGCTCGGCCTTCACGTTGATTTCATACTCGACATCGTCCCGGATGTGATCCTTGGCCGCCTGCCGGTTCTGGGCGAGGAGGACGAGGATGGAAAGAATGATGGCTTCAAGAGACACGACCATGGTGAGGAACCCGAAGGGGTAAGGGTCGAAGGAGGCCTTCCCGCTGACGTTGAGGTAGATCCAAAGCCCGAACCAGCCTGCGTTCAGCAGGAGGAAGGTGATGCTGCCGGAGAAGTTCGCCATCCAGTCCGTCATCTTCTCGAGCAGTGAACGCTGGTCCTCGATTTCATCTTGAACATTGCGCGCCACGCGGGTGCGCAGGAGAAGATCGGCCTTGCGAGTCATGGCCCCCATGGCACCGAGCAGGTGCAGGGCCGCCTCCGGTTTCTGGGTGACGAGCAGCAGCAGGTCGGAGCGGTCCAGCTCGAGCAATTCGGTAGATACGAGGGCCGTGGCCGTGGCGGTGCGGGTGCCGGCATCCAGCATGGCCAGCTCACCGAAGACATCGCCCCGATGACGCCCCGTGAGGATGATCTTCTGCCCGGCCCGATCCACCACGGAGATCTCCATCTCACCGGAGGTGACGATGTACATGGCCTCCCCGGGGTCCCCAGCCTTGAATAAGGACTGGCCAGGCTGGAGACGGAGCACTTCGACCGCCTGGGACAGGAGGGTCAGTTCCTCCTGCCCAAGGGTGGAGAACAAGGGCAGGTCGGCCAGCAGGGCGATATCGGCAACCATGGCGTGGGTCTCCTTAGGTAGAAAACCCTATCGCATCCAGAGTCTCCGCCACCGCCGTAGGATCTATCGCCGGCGGAAACTCAGCAGGCGGTAGCTCAAAGTCACTGCCAGCGGCTCCAACCCAGCCAGGCCCTCCTGGGCACTGAAGCGTTCCCCGCGATAGCTGCCCATCAGCAGGTCCCTCAGGCCCAGCGGGTCCAGCAGCACCCGGGTGCTCACGACGGCCTCGTCCTCGAGCGCGAAAAGCGATGCGAAGGCGGCCTTGGTATCCCCGGCTCGATCCGACTCGGGGAGCTCGCCGAACAGAGCGCCGCGAAGCTCCTTTTGGTCGTCTTCATGGGCGACAACGACCAGGAGCTGTCCGCCGGTTGCCAGCAGGCGCCCGAATTCCGGAGGGTTCTTCCGGGCGGTGATGGAGGTGATGACGTCAAAGCAGCCATCAGCAAAAGGCATGGGCCGGTCCGCGTTGGCCACCACCCACCGGGCGATGGGAAAGGCTCGCGCGGCGGCTTCGATGGCGGGCGTGGAAATATCGACGCCCCACCCTTCGAACCCGAAGCGCTGGCAGAGGGCCGCCAGGTAGTAGCCTTCGCCACACCCCGCGTCCAGCACCAGCGATTGCGGAGGGAGGCCCCCCAGCGCCACCCGGGCACCCAGAGCGTCCCTCAAGTCTTCGCCCAACCCGCGTCCCAGGGAACGCCGCCGGGCCTGGACCGCGACCTTGGAATCCCCCGGGCGATTGGATTTCCGCTCCTGCACCTGCAGCAGGTTGCAGTAGCCGCTTTTCGCGCGATCGAACTGGTGGCCCTTGGTGCAAAAGACTTGGGAATCGCCCCAAGTCAGGGGCTCCAAACACCCCCGAACCGGACAGACCAGGGCGGCACGGGGAGGGGGGCGATGAAACGTGTTCAAAGGTTATAGTCCGCCGCGCAGGTTCGCGAAGGTCCGCAGGCCGTCCTCGCTGGGCCGGAGCAGGGCCACCAAACGGCCCTGATGCATGGCGCGCAGGGGCGCGCTGGGATCGGGGAAGCCTTCGGGCATGACCCAGGTCGCAGGAAGGGTTTCGCCCAAGGCGATGGCGCGGCCATGGCCCAGGTGGTCGGCCTCGGCCTCGGTGAGTTCCCGCGTGGGGCACCAGGGCAGCAGGTCCGCACCGGTGAGCAGGCGCTCCTGGCCTTCTCCCGGATCGATCCAGGGGCCGATGGCCGTGCGGCGTAAGGCCCTCAGGTGGGCGCCGCAGCTCAGAACGCGGCCCAGTTCCCGGGCCAGACTCCGCACGTAGTAGCCGCCCCGGCAGGTGAGTTCCAGAGTGCTCCGCCGGGGCAGGTCGTGGGAGAGCCAGCGGGCCGAGAGCAGGAAGACCCGGCAGGGCTTCATCACCACCTCTTCGCCTCGGTGGGCCTTCTTGTAGGCGGACTCGCCATCGATCTTCTTGGCGCTGGTAGTGGGGGGCACCTGCTCTGTCCAGCCCAGGAAGGGCGCCAGGGCGGCCTCCAGGGCCGCGAGGGTCAGGTGTGCCGCATCGGCTTCCGACACGGGCTTCCCATGCAGATCGCAGGTGTCGGTTTCCACGCCCCAGGCCAATTCGGCCACGTAGGTTTTCGGCAGGGGATGCATCAAGTCCATCAGCCGCGTGGCCTGACCCGCCAGCAGCAGCAACAACCCATCGGCGAAGGGATCCAGCGTGCCGCCGTGACCCAGGGCCAGTTTCTTCTGCCCAGCTTCATAGGCCCGGTGCTTGAAGTCCCGCACCACATCAAAACTGCTTCGGCCCACGGTCTTGTGGACGAGGTGGATGCCGGGTGTGGGCGCCTCCTGTGCCGCCATCAGACGCCCCCCCCGGGAAGAGCATCCGGGTAGGGGCCAAGGTACCGCTCGCCGTTGAAATGAATCAAATGTTCAGAATCCTCGGCGATCCAGACCTCGCTTTCCCAGGCGATCTGCGAAAGAAATCCCTGCATCGCCTTCCGGGTCTCGAAGCAGGTTACAAAGACCAGCCCCACCGAACATCCGGCGAAAAGAGCCTTCAACTCCTTCCGTCGCTTCCCATCCACGGGGCCCGCGCTGGTGACAGCTTCGATGAGCAACAGCCAATTTCTCCTCTTGTCGAAGACAATCACATCAGGAATTTTGGCCGCCGAGGAGAGCCTGGCACCGAGCTCGCTGAGACGTTCGGATACAAGATGAATAAATTTATCCTCTGCGTCACCGAGGTAGAGCACTTCCCCGCCGGGGGCGAATCGCGAACAGAATTCGTGGACAATCTGCTGGATAAGCGGATTCTGGCCTCCCGGCGATAAGGTGAGCTTTCCCCCCCCGGGAAGCGTTACGGGAATCCGGACCAACGACCTTCCGCGTTGTATTTCTTTGAGGATCCCTGACCAGCCCTCCAGATAGTTGGCCAGCAACGATGGCCATTCTTGGGTTTCATAGGCCCGCAGCCGCATAAGGGCGTGCGGCTCGATTTGATAGACAGTCTTGGGGCTGGTAACAGGACGATCCGGCTGGTCCGGGTTCCTCAAGAAAAGCCCGTGCTCGATAAAATGCTTCACCGCATCATCACGCACGGTTTCCCGCGTATTCGGCGCATAACGGACGCCATGCTTCGCGGCGATGAATTCGATGATTGGTGTTATTCCCATCAGCGGGGATTCCGCTTGGCTCCACTTGCTTCTTGGGCCCATGCCAGCGAGGGCGAACACGGTGTTCGCCGCGACTTCATTTCTTTGCCGAGCCGGGAATCCGAGCGACTCAAGAATCGCCATGGCATCGCGGAGACGGGAAGGTGTTGCTCGCCCGCTTCGGGCCTTGGCTCCATTAGTCATGGATATGCCTTTCCAAAATCGCGTCGATCTCAGTCTGTCCCAAGTCCAGTCGCTCCAGGCCTTTTCCAATCGCCTCCAGGGTCTGCCTCGAAGGGTAGTGGAGCTTCCGGAGATCCGTCGCGTTCACTTGGGTATGCCCACTGAAGCTCCGAGAGTAGTCATCCACAAGCGTGGAGTTGAGATAAGCGAACAATCCCGCGGCCAACTCGCGATCCAGGCCAGCCCCGCATGCATGGAAGTAGTTCAAGTGGTTCTCGAACCCGACCAGATCCCCCGGGACCTGAGAAGGATCAAAGACCGACGCCACGAGACGCCTCTTCTCCTCTTTCGAAGTGAACCGCTTGGTAAGGACATATCTGCCAGCAGGCACTAACCATGGGCGGGTCTGATCGTTCACGAGAATCGCATTGGGTTTCTTGCCACCAAGCCAAGGCCAGTGGACGCTTCCCCCATTGAAATGGCTGGAGTAGACAAGGGGTGCAGCATCCACTTGGGGATCTGGACGCAGGGAATCCCGGAGCCTGAAGTCCACCACCCGCCCGGTGGATACCATCAAACCCAGCTGATCCAGCATGGCCGGAAGGGCTGAAGCCCGGCGCTTGGCCGCAAGGTGCTGCTCCCCGGATGGAATGTGGATGAATCGCTGGCAGTCGCCCGGGTGGACGATTTCGGCAAATGAAATATGGGCCTCGGTCATCGCGGATGCGTCGACCCCCGGGCTCGATGACACATGAACCGTCGGACCTTGGGGCAAGCCTCGAAGCGCATGGAAGATGATGGTCTCCTGAAGGACCTGGCTGCCCTTGAAGGTCTCGGATCTGGAATCGAATACGTGCAGGCGCCGCACGGCCATGTCGTCCAGGAACTGCCTACGGAACGGCTGGAAGTAGGGTCCGTTGCAGAAACTCCTGGGCGTGATGGCCACCAGCTGCCCCCTCGGAGCCAGCCGCTTGGTGATGAGTGCCAGGAATCCCGTGTAGAGATTGCTTGTCTCGATGCCAAGGGCGCTCAGGTCCCGCCGTTCATGAGAGTCCGAGGCGATCTTCCGGTAGGGGGGGTTGACGATGGCCGCATGAAATGAGGGGACATCCTCAGCGAAAAATCCGCCACTGAGGATGTCCTTGGAATCTTCAATGAAATCGCGGGAAATCACCTGAAAGGAGAACTTGATCCCAGCCTTCTGGCAAAGCTCTCCACAGCCCGCCAGGGTTCCATGAAGCAGGGGTAGGGCAGCGGGATCCACCTCGTAGGCCACCAAGGACAGGGCACGAACCTGGGGGTGGCTGCAGGAGATCTCGCGCACCGCCGCAAGGCTGAGGGCCCCTTCCCCGGCCCCCGCGTCGAGGAGCCTCACCTCCTCAGGCAACGGCTCGAAAAGGGACGCCAGGAAGGCCGCAGTCGGAGCAGGCGTAAAGAATTGCCCAAGCAGACTCCGATGGTCGCGCCCTTTGCCGGAGTCCGTCTTCATCCAACAACCCCCAACTAGTTTATGGATGTTTCAGTTCCCATCTCCAGATTCCGGCACGGAATCTGGAGGCCGAGCGGCCCGTTCCTTTTCGAGCTCCGCCAGGATCGTCTCCATCTGGTTGCCCTCTTCCAGGGTTCCGTCCGGAAAGAACCGGAGTTCCGGCACACGCTTCATTTTCAGGCGCGAGGCCAGTTGGTTGCGCAGGAAACCCGCCGCGCGGCCCAGGGCCTTGCGGGTAAGCGCATCCTGGGCCTCCTGGTCGCCGCCGTTGGCGGGGAGGACCGTGAAGTAGACCTTGGCGACGCTGCGATCCGGGGAGAGGCGCACGGCCGTAAGGGTGAGAAAGCCGAGCTCAGGATCACGGAGTTCGCGCTGGATCAGGTTCGACAGCAGGAAGTGGACCTGGTCTTCGAGGTGTTCGGGGCGCTGCATGGGTTTCCTTTGCAACCACCATTGTAGCCGACCCCGCCGGTGTGTCTGTCGCACACCCCCCAGGAGCCGTGTTGGGTGCATTTTCCCATTCGCATGCAACGACGGCCCTGCCATTGGATATTCTGACCTTTTCAAAAGGCACCGCCTTGGCCGACTGGTTCGAAGAGTGGTTCGACGAGGACTACGCCCTTCTCTACTCCCACCGGGACGAAGAGGAGGCCCGTGTGGCGGTGGGCCGCGCCTTGCGGGTGGCGCCGGAACTCGCCAAGGGCCCCGTGCTGGACCTGGGCTGCGGCTCGGGCCGTCATCTTGAGATCCTGCGCCGGGCCAACCCGCTGGCCTTCGGCATGGATCTCTCCCGCACACTGCTCGGCATGGCCCCAGGGAGCCTACGCCCGTGGCTCCTGCGCGGAGACATGCGGGCCCTGCCCTTGAAGGATGGCTCTCTCTCTGGCATCTGCCTCTGGTTCACCCCCTTCGGCTACTTCTCCGACGACCAGAACCGGGCGTTGATGCTTCGCCTTGGCCACCTCCTCCGCCACGGCGGCGTGCTGGTGATGGACTATCTGAATGCCGACCTGGTGGCCCGGACCCTGGTCCCCGAAGACAAGGTGGAACGCGGGGGCGTCCGAGCGGAGAGCCGCCGGTCGCTGGAGGGCAATCGCCTGGTGAAACGCATGGTGCTCACGCGCCTCGACACGGGTGACGTGCGGAATGTCATGGAAAGCGTCCTCCTCTACCCTCCCGCGGACCTCCAGGAGATGGCCGTGCGGGCCGGCCTCCGCCTGCGCCGGGTCATGGGCACCTACTCGGGCGAGACCTTCAGCCAGGACAGTCCCAGGTGGATCGGAATCTTTGAGAAAGCCTGGTAGGTGCACTTTCACGCATCCGTTCTCAGCGGATGATGGCCGATAGAGGACACCCGCCTCATCCGGCAAAATGGTATGTTTGCCATGAACAAGGAGCAGCCATGGGCTTCCAATCGGTGCGGGATCTCAACGTCAAGGGTCGGCGGGTCTTCCTACGGGCGGACCTGAACGTGCCGCTGAAGGAGGGCCGGATCACGGATGCCACCCGCATCCAGGAAACCCTGCCCACCCTGAAGTGCCTGTTAGACGGGGGGGCCGCCGTGGTCTTGGCCTCACACCTGGGCCGTCCCGAGGGCAAAGGCTTCGAGGCCGCCTACAGCGCCGCGCCCGTGGCCGCCTGGCTGAAGGAACAGGACTTCGACTGCCGCTTAGCGAGCTATGTGAATGGCCCGGCCGTGGAGGCCGAGGCGGCGGCCCTGAAGCCGGGCCAGGTGCTGCTGCTGGAGAACCTCCGATGCGAGAAGGGCGAGACCAAGAACGATACGGGTTTCGCCGCCAGCCTAGCGAGGCTGGCCGACACCTATGTGAATGACGCCTTCGGTTCCGCCCACCGGGCCCACGCCTCCGTGAGCGGCATGGTGCAGGACTTTCCCAAGGACCGCGTCGCTGCGGGTTTCCTAATGGAGAAGGAACTCAAGGCCCTCGCCAAGGTCATAGACAATCCCGAGAAGCCGCTGGTAGTTATCTTCGGTGGCGCCAAGGTGAGCGACAAGATCGAGCTGGTCCAGAACTTCCTCGGCAAGGCCGACGCCGTCCTCATCGGCGGTGCCATGAGCTACACCTTCCTCAAGGCCCAGGGTTTCCAGATCGGCAAGAGCCTCTGCGAGGACGACAAGCTGGCCATGGCGCTGGACCTGCTGAACCAGGCCGAGGCCAAGGGCACCCGCCTGCTGCTGCCCCTCGACCATGTGGTCGCCTCCGAATTCAAGGAAGATGCGGACTGCGCCATCACCTTGGATCAGAACATCCCCGAGGGGCGCATGGCCTTGGACATCGGCCCCGAGACGGTGGCCGTCTACGCGGCGGAGATTCGCACGGCCAAGACCTTGCTCTGGAACGGCCCCATGGGCGTCTTCGAGATGGCGTCCTTTGCCAGCGGCACGCTGACCATGGCCGAGGAGCTGGCCGAGGCCGCGGATCGGGGCGCCTTCGTGCTGGTGGGCGGCGGCGATAGCGTGGCCGCCGTCAACAAGACCGGGGTGGCTGCCCGCATGAGCCACGTGTCCACCGGCGGCGGCGCCAGCCTGGAGTTTCTCAGCGGCCTCGAACTTCCGGGCGTCGCCGCCCTTTCCCGTTGAGGTAGATATGCATTGCGTTGTTGCGAACTGGAAGATGAACCTGACTTCGGACGAGGCGCGGATCTTCTGCGAGGAGTTCCTCGGGCGCTTCGTGCCCGAGGCCGGGATCGAAGCTGGGATTGCTCCGCCCTTCACCCTGCTGCGGCAGGTGAGTGATTTGGTGGGGACGAAGGGGGTCCGGGTGTTCGGGCAGAACGGGCACGCGGAGGCCAAGGGGGCCTTCACGGGCGAGGTGTCCATGCCCCAACTGAAGGACGCGGGCTGTTCGGGCGTGCTCCTGGGCCACAGCGAGCGCCGCCAGTTCTTCGGGGAGACCGACGCGGCCCTGGCGAAAAAGATCATGGCCGCCTGGCAGTGGGACCTGCTGCCCCTGCTCTGCATCGGCGAGTCCCTGGAACAGCGAGATGCGGGTCAGACCCTGGCGGTCCTTGGACAGCAGCTGTCCATCCTGGCCGAGACCGGACCCGGCCCTCTCTGGGTGGCCTACGAGCCAGTCTGGGCCATCGGCACCGGCCGCCGCGCCGAGGCCCCCCAGGTCCGCGAAGCCCACGCCTTCATTCGCGCGGAAATGCTGCGCCACGGCGCTGATACCGACGTTCCCATTCTCTACGGTGGGAGCGTCACCCCCGAAAGCTTTCCCGAACTTCTGGCCATCCCCGAAGTTGCCGGAGGCCTCGTGGGCGGCGCCAGCCTGGACCCCCTCAAGTTCGCGGAACTGATCAAGCAGGCGGGGTAGCGACCCTCTTTTCCTGGAAAAGCCCGGCCTCAATCCCGGTCGAGGAAATGTCCCGCCACGTCCATGGCCAACCCGACCAGTCCTGCGGCGGTGAGCCAGTGGCCCGAGGTGTTCAGCTGCCGGCTGAACTCGTAGGAGGAGGCTGGGTGCTGGGGCATCTGCACGGCGGCCCGCTTGGCGTCCTTCAGTTCAGCGATCTCCAGCTCCCGGGCCCGGTCCAGACCGCCGGCGGCAATGAAGGCCAGGACACGGCGCAGTTCATCCTGATCGAACCAGAGTCCGTGGGCCTTGCAGACATCAATGACCACGCCCGAACGCTTGGCATAGTTCACCCGATTCATGCGCTGGGCGCAGGCGGGGCACGGGCGGTACTGCACCGCCTCCAGGGCGCCGGTGGAGGGCGCGGTGGGGCCGGGTAGCGCACCCAGCACGGACCCCTGGCACTCGCGGCTGGCCCCCAGTCGCTCGAACATGGCCCGATCCAGCCACAGGCCACCGCAGGCCTGACAGCCTTGGACCTCCAGCTCGCCCACCTGAGAGCCCGCCAAAGGCATCGCGCAGGCGGGACAGGGCGCGCCCACGGGCGCAGCGGCCTGACGCGGTGCCATCACGGCCCCGCAACCGTGGCAATGACTGGCCGACAGGGGCACCAGCGCGAAACAGACCGGGCAGGCCACGGTGGCGAGTTGGGCCTTGCAGTAGGGGCACTGGGGGGCATTCGCAGGCACCGAGGCGCCACACCCCGCGCAGCGGAGGACACGGGCTTCCATCAGTCGTTCTTTGGCTCGGATGAGGGCGGTGGTGGAATCTCGGATGGCGGCGGGGGCGGCGGCAGGGATGGGGGCGGAGGCGGGCCATCCAGAACCTTTGGGGCCGGTGGCGCCTCCCTCCGACCCGAGGGATCACCGTAGAACCGCTGCTCCGTGTGGCGAACCAACTGGAAGTAGGCGGACAGCTTCTGCACCACCACCCGGGCGAAGCCCTTGGCCTCCTCCTCGCGGATCCGGCTATCGTCATCCCGGTACCCGCGCGGAAGGGGATCCATGGCTTCCACCACCTCGATGGGCTCGATGTTCTCCACCCACAGAGGCTCGGGGTTCCCTGGCTGCATGAGGCGCACCTGGGCCGTGACTGCCTGCGGCCGGTAACCGAGGCGGTCCCGGTAGCGCTCCTGATGCATGGCCGCGTTACTCCCCGCCCACAGGCCCCAGAACAGGCCGTCCACCACGCCCCAGCCGCGGTTCCCCGAGACGGCACTGAGGACCCCCACGGTGACCCCGGTCGCGACGCCAATGGCGGTGGCGCTGGGTTGGCCCGGTGCGGGGGAGAGCTCCTGAATATCCACCAGGAGTTCGGCGGCCCCCACGGGGGGCTTCACGCCTTCAGGCACCACCACCACGCGGGTGGCCAGGCGGGCCCGCAGGGCGGAGGCGTATTCCTGCTGGAAGGCGTCCCGGTCCACGAGGCTCGAAGGCAAATTGACCGTGACCACGACCGGGGTGGGCCGCTGCCGGAAGGCCTCGACCTCGGGCCGGGTGCAGCCCAGAACGAGCAAGCAGGAAGCGATGAACGACCAGGGAGCGCGCCGCATGGTGACCTCCGCGCCCAGTGTGGTGCCTGAGAGCGGGGTCTGTCCAGGCACCCCGGTAGAATGAGCGTTCCCCGAGAGGCCCCAGACCATGCTCATTCTTATGGAATCCAGCGCCACCCCTGACCAGGTGAAAGAAGTCTTGTCACTCCTGGAAGCTTCCGGCATCCGCTGCCAGGTGAACCAGACGCCGGAATCACTGAGCATCGTGGCACCGAACGCCTCGAAAGCCCTGAAGCCCGACCGCATCGAACCCATGGCCGGTGTGCGGCGGGTGGTACCCATCACCAGCCCCTACAAGCTGGCCAGCGCCGATGCCGTGACGGGACGCACGGTGGTGGACGTGCGGGGCGTGCGGATCGGCGGGCCCGACCTGGCCCTGGTGGGCGGCCCCTGCGGCGTGGAAAGCCGGGAACAGCTGTTCACCGTGGCCCGCTACGTGGCCGAGACCGGCGTCAAGCTGCTGCGCGCCGGTGCCTACAAGCCCCGCACCAGTCCCTACGCCTTCCAGGGCCTGGGCCTGGAAGGCCTGCGCCTGTTGGAGGAGGCCCGGGCCGAATTCGACCTGGGCATCGTCACCGAGGCCACGGAAGTCGAGACCTTCGATGCCGTGGAACGCAGCGCCGACATGGTCCAGATCGGGGCTCGCAACATGCAGAACTTCGCCCTGCTGCGCCGGGCCGGCCGCTGCGAAAAGCCGGTCCTGCTCAAACGGGGCGCCGCCGCCACGCTCGAAGAGTGGCTCTACGCCGCCGAGTATGTTCTGGGCGAAGGCAACCGGAACGTGGTGCTGTGCGAGCGTGGGATCCGCACCTGGTCCGACCATGCCCGCAACACCCTGGACGTCAGTGTGGTGCCGGCCGCGAAGATCCTCACGCACCTGCCGGTGATGGTGGATCCCAGCCACGCCACCGGCCGCCGGGATCTCGTGATCCCCTGCGGTCTGGCGGGCGTGGCCGCGGGCGCCGACGGCCTGCTGGTGGAGACCCACTGCCACCCGGAGAAGGCTCTCAGCGACGGGCCCCAGGCCCTGCTGCCCTCGGACTTCGTGCGCATGGTCGAGCAGGCCCAGGCCGTTCACCGGGCCCTGCAGGCCCCCAGCCTCACTGGGCTCTGGATGTAACGGCTTCGCCGTGGCAGACTAGATGGTTCGGAGTTTCCATGAACGGCCTCGCGCTCGCACTTCTCATCCTTTTCGGCGTCCTCCTCATCGGGGCGGTCCTGTTGCAGCCCGGCACCAAGGGGGGCCTCGGCGCCTCCTTCGGCGGCGGCGGCGCGAACTCCGCGTTCGGGGCCCAGGGTGCGACACCATTCCTCTCCAAGGCCACCTACTGGCTGGCAGCGGGCTTCCTGGGGACCACCCTCTTCATCGAAGTGCTGATCATCCGCCAGAACCGCTCGGTGCTCGAGAAGACCTCGGACAAGGCCGTCATCACCGCGCCCGCCCCGAAAGTTCCGGTTCCCGCCCCCCTTCCGGCACCGGCTCCAGCACCCGCGAAGAAGTAGTCTCGCACTGACCGCGAAACGGGTCATTGACCGCGTCCGCGCTTTGAGAGACACTTGAATTTCCTCGTTGCCCGCGTGGTGAAATTGGTAGACACGCCATCTTGAGGGGGTGGTGGCCACAAGCCGTAGCAGTTCGAGTCTGCTCGCGGGCACCAAAGAAAAAGAGCGCCTTCGGGCGCTTTTTTTGTGTGTGTGTTTTGTCCGGGGCTTCTGCTTTCTGCCTCCCTCTCCGAGAGCTGATAGCTTCGAACCATGTCCTGGCCTTCCTCCACTGATTTGCTTGCCCCCCTTGCGCCCTGGTTTGATCGGGTGCGGCGCGACCTGCCCTGGCGGGTCGCCGACCTCGACGGGCCCCATCCCGATCCCTATGCCGTGCTGGTCTCCGAGCTGATGCTGCAGCAGACCCAGGTGGCCACGGTGGTGCCCTATTTCACGCGGTGGATGGAGCGGTTCCCCACGGCACTGTCCCTCGCGGAAGCCCGCGAAGACACAGTCCACAAAGCCTGGGAAGGCCTCGGCTACTATCGGCGCGCGCGCTTCCTGAAGGCGGCCGCAGGATCGGTCGCCGCCGAGGGCTGGCCCGGCGATCTGGAGGGCCTGACCGGGCTTCCGGGTCTCGGGCCCTACACGGCTGCGGCCGTGGGCTCCATTGCCTTCCAGTGGCCCACCCCCGCCCTCGACGGCAATGCCTTCCGCGTGCTGGCGCGGCTGCTCCTCATCGAGGGCGATCCCAAGGACCAGGCCGCAGAGCTGCGGACTTGGCTGGCTCCCGCCCTCCAGCGCCACGGACCTTCCCGCATGACCCAGGCCCTCATGGAACTGGGCGCCACGGCCTGCCTGCCCTCGCCCGCGTGCGGCCGCTGCCCCCTCGCGGACCGCTGCGGGGCTCACCTCGCGGGCCGTACCGGGGACATCCCGCCGGTGGCGAAGCGGACGAAGCAGACAGCCGTTGCCCTCTGGCTCGTGGCCATCGAGGCGGAAGGTCACCTGCTGCTCCACGCACCCGCCGCCAAGGGCCTGCTGGCGGGCCTCTGGCGCTGGCCCACCGTCGATGCCACTGAGCCGCCTTTGCAGCCCATAACCCATAGCCCCTGGCCCATCACCGCCTGGCCGGGCTGGACCCAGGTCTACACCCACCGCCGCGAGGCCGTCAGCCCCCTCCACCTTCGCCTGGAGGCTCGCTTTCCGCTTTCGGCAGGCTTGCGGTGGGTGCCCCGAGGCCACCTCTCGGACTTGCCCCTGGGCCGGCGGGACCAGCGCCTCCGGGACCTGCTGGACACCCCGGGCCAAGTCCCGCTGGAGGCGCCGGATCCGGCGGCGCTGATCCAGATCCTGTCCGAGAAATAGGGGGATCGCGATGTCACTTTCTCGAACCTACGGCGCGACAGGGATCACCGTGAGCCTGCTGGGATTCGGCGCCGGCCATATCGGCGGGCCCGACTTCACCGAAGGGGAATGCGGCGCCTTTCTCCATGGCGTGCTGGACGCTGGCATCACGCTCGTGGACACCGCCCGGGGCTACGGCCGTTCCGAGGAACGCATCGGGCGCCATCTGGCTGGCCGCCGCGCCGAATTCACCCTTTCCACCAAGGTGGGGTACGGCGTCGAAGGCCACGAAGACTGGACCCACGCTTGTGTGGCGGCAGGGGTGGACCGGGCCTTGAAGATCATGCGCACGGACCATCTCGACATCGTGCACCTGCACTCCTGCCCCAGGGAGGTCCTGGTCCAGGGGGATGTCATCGAAGCCCTGGCAAAGGCCAAGGCGGCAGGGAAGGTGCGGGCCCTGGCCTATTCGGGCGAGAACGAGGCCCTGGACTTCGCCTTGGCCTCGGGCCGCTTCGACGGCGTGCAGTGTTCCCTCAACTTCTGCGATCAGCGGGTTCTGAGCCAGGGCCTGCCCGCCGCGCGAAGGCATGGGTTGGGTCTCATCGCCAAGCGCCCTTTGGCCAACGCACCGTGGCTTTGGGCGGAGCGCCCGGTGGGGGAGTATTGCGAGGAATACTGGGTGCGGTTGCGGGCCATGGGCCTCGACCCCCGAGATCTGGGCTGGCAGGAGATGGCCCTGCGCTTTGCCACCTTCCAGGACGGGGTTTCCAGCTGCATCGTGGGGACCACCAAGCTCACGCACCTGGAAGCCAATGGGCGGATCCTCCAGAAGGGCCCCCTCCCGCCGGAGCAGGTGGCTGAGATCCGCGCCGCCTTCGCTGCGCACGGGGCCGGGTGGGACGGGCAGGTTTAGAGGTTCCGATCCCACAGTCGGGTTGATGCTCCCTATCCTTCCCACTGTGGCTTCTAGAGCCTGTGCAGGCCCTTCGGCGTGATTTGCAGGTCCAGCGGGGGCAAGCCCATATCGCGCAGGGCCGCTTCGGCCTCCTCGCGCCGCCCGTCCTTCACCACCAGCAGGCAGCAGCCACCACCACCCGCCCCGCAGGGCTTCATGCCGGCGTACCAGCCCTCCCGATGCCCGAGGTCCCGGACCGCCCGCATGGCGTCGGTCTCCACGGCAGGAGAAAGCTTCACCCGCGCCCTGCCCTCCCGTTCCAGCAGCTCCGCCACGGCGGCCGGGTCGGAGGGCAGCGCCAGAGCCATGTCCCGGGCGATCTCCCGGATGTCATGCAGGGCCCCTCGGGTCTGCTTGTCCCCCTCGATGAAGCGCTTGTAGGCTTCCCAGTTCGTCAACCCCGAGTGGTGGGGCTTGCCGGTGTAGAACACCACCAGATCGGCCAGCAGGCCAGGATGGGGCTGCAGTCGCTCCCAGCGCGGGCCGGGCCCATCCCAATGGAGGGCCAGGGCCCCGCCCAGGGCCGCCGGATAGTAGTCCTGCCAGCCCGTGGGGGTTTGCAGCTCCATACTTTCCAAGTCCCGAAGCATCGGCACTTTAGATGCGAGACTTTCACCGGCTTCTTCGCCCAGGGCCGCGCCAAGCAAGCCCACCCCCAGGCAGGAGGACACGCCCAGGCCCGATCCCTGGGGCACGGGACTGTGGAGGGCCACCGAAGCCGGGGGCGCTCCCGAGGCGTCCAGAACGCGCCAGACCCAGGACAGCCCCCGGGGCGGCTCGGAGGGCCAGGACTCGAACCTGAGGTTGATTTCCAGATCCCGGCTGTTGATCCGATAGCCCTGCCCGCCCCGCGTGACTTCGATTTCAATCCATAGATCCACGGCGGCATTCACGGTGAGGCAGCCGCCCATCATGGCGTAGATGGGCCAGAGATCGAGGGTCCCGCCCGCGAAGTCGATGCGGACAGGGACTCGCCAGGTCTCCTTTTCCACCCTAGAGCCCGAGGTCGCTCAATTCCTGCTGGGCGGTTCGAGCCTCGGCGCTGCCGGAAAATCCATCCACCAGCTCCCGGAAGGCCTTGACGGCCGCGGGCTTCAGGCCCTGCTTGAGCAGGCACTGGGCCCGCTTCAGCTTGGCCGGCAGGAACTGGGCAGACGCCGCGTGTTCCTTGATGATGCGTTCGAAGACGGGCTGGGCCTTGTCGAAGGCCAGCTGGTTGTAGTGGCATAGGCCCAGGAAGAACAGGGCCTCGGGGCGCTTTGCGCTCTGGGGATAGGTTTTCAGGAAGAGCTCCAGCCCTTCGGCAGCCAGTGGGTAGTTGCCCCGGTTGTAGTCCACCACGGCGGCATTGAAGGCGCGCTCATCCTCGGCGGAAGCGGCCGGAGCCTGGGCCTCGGTCGCCGGCCGGCTGCTCCCGGCCCTTGGCAGGCTGCCGAGGCGGTTGCTCAACACCCGGGTGGTGTCCTGGACCTGCCGCAGGCTGTCCTGCAGATCGGCCTGGAAGCGGCGGTCCTGACCGCGGGCCTCGGCAGCGGCCTGCTGATCGACCTGGGCCCGTTTGTTGCCGTCTTCCACCTGCTGGCGGAGCTTGAAGACCTCCAGCTTGAGATCCCCGACTTCCTGCTCTACGCGGCGGAGCTGGTCCTCGGAATTGCATCCAATGGCCAGCAGCGCGGCCAGGGCGGGAAGCATCATCGTGCGAGGACTCATGGGCACTCCGGGACTGCTTCCATCTTAAACGAAAAGCGGGGGCAGCTGCCCCCGCTTCGCGTTGTGTCGCAATGTCCTACTTGAGCTTGAACTCGCCGCGGCGGTTCTGGCTCCAGCAGCCTTCCTTCGCCTCGGTGCAGAGGGGCTTTTCCTTGCCGTAGCTGATGGTGGTGAAGCGGGCTTCATCGACGCCCAGGGTCTTCAGGTAGGCCAGGGCAGCGGCGGCGCGCTTGTTGCCAAGGGCGAGGTTGTATTCGTTGGTCCCGCGCTCATCGCAGTGACCTTCGATCTCGAGCTTGCCCGCAGGGTAGGCCTTCATGAAGTCGGAGATGCCCTGAAGGCTGACGCGATCGGCTTCCTTGATATCGGACTTGTCGTAGTCGAAGTGGATGGTCTTGAGGGCAGCCTCGGCAGCCTTCTTATAGGCACCAGCCTTCTCGGCCTCGGCGGCACTGCGGGCGGCTGCCTCGGCGGCGGCCTTGTCAGCGGCATCCTTGGCGTCAGCGGCGGCCTTGGCGTCGGCAGCAGCCTTTTCGGTGGCGGCCTGGTCAGCAGCGGCCTTGTCGGCCTTGGCCTTGTCCCAACCATCGAACCAGCCGGTGGTCTTGTGCGGGTTTTCCTTGGCTTCCTTCGCGACTGAGTAAGGGTTGGTCTCGCGGCCCTTTCCGTCCTTGAAGGCCTGGTAGCCCTCGTTGAAAGCCGCCTGCGTTTCCGCCTTGATCTGCTCGGCAGTCTTGGGCGGCTTGCAAGCCAGGCTGCCCAGGGTGAGCACAATGGCCGCGGGAACGAGGTAGAGTCCGTATCGCATGGGGTTGTTTCTCCTTAGATAGGCCTGAGTATAGATGGTGGTTACTCAGGAAATTGTCATTTTTTTTCAGCGCCCTCGGAGCCACCGGGGGCTCTGGCAGGCCGCAAGCTCAGTCAGGCGCACAATCTGGCGGCCCGAGAGGTCAGTCGTGAAGAGCTGAGAAGAGCCGAACCGATTGCTGGTGAAGACCAGGCGCCGCTCATCAGGGGACCAGGCGGGCGACTCTGAAGTGCTGACACCCGTGGTGATCTGGTAGGCCTTCCCTTCGCCCAACTTGTAAATGAAAAGATCAAACTTGCCCTCGAACCGGGACACGTAGGCCACCATGGCGCCGTTGGGGCTCCATGTGGGGCTGGCGTTGTAGGTGCCCTCTGAGGTCAGTTTGCGGAGGTTGGAGCCGTCGTCCTGCATGAGGAACACCTGCGGGCCGCCTTCGCGGTCCGAGGTGAAGGCAAGCTGAGTCCCGTTGGGATTCCAGCTGGGCTCGGTGTTGATGCCCGTACCATCGGTGAGTCGCCGGGCCCGGCCTGCAGCGAGGTCCAGCACCATGACGTCACTGTTGCCGCGGCGATCACCCTGCACGAAGGCTAGGCGTTTGCCGTCCGGCGACCACGACGGCGAGGAGAGCATGCCCCCCGCCCCGCTGGTGGGGTAGATCTTCTCGTGGGGACCATCCTTGCGCCGCTGGCCCCAGATCTCGGGAGCGCCCCCCTTGTAGGTGACATAGGCCAGACGGCCATCCGATGCCAAGGTGGGTGACAGGGTTAGGCTGCCGTGCCGGGTGAGCTGCATCAGGCCTGCGCCATCACGATCCACCTGAAAGATCTCCTTCACGCCGGGCGACACTTGGCGCACGAACACGATCCGGCTGGAGGCCACCCCCTTTTCGCCCGTCAGGCGCCCCACAAGGTCATCCGCCAGATAGTGGGCGAGGTGGCGCAGGGGCACGATCTTGTTGGCGTTGTAGGTGCGCGTGAACACGCCCTTCTCTGCCGCGGTGTCCAGGGCGGTCGCCTCCAGCTTCAGATCACCATTGGCTGCCCTGGACAGCCGAGTGTTGAGCAGCCACTGAGCACCGGCCTCTTTCCAGGCCTTCACGGGCGACTCGTCAGCGGGAAGCCGCTCCTGCAGCATGGCGATGACGCCGGTTTCATCGAGGTCCCGCTTGAGCACTGCGGTGAACTCCGTGCCGACCGCGGCCGCTTCCACACCCGAAAGCTTGGGCGAGGTCATGGCCAGCACCAGCTTTGCACTGCTCGTGGCGCTGAGTACCACCTCGGTCTGCTGGGCGCAAAGCCCGGTGGCGGCGAGGACGCAAAGGAAGGACCGAATGAGGAATCTCAACATGGCATCTCCGGCCTGGGAATCTTCAGCCTATCAGATCGGCCGGGTGGGCCCGCCAGGACCGGCGGGTCCATCCTGTTCTTGAACTCTGAAATCCTGCGCCAGACGGGCTATCAGGGCGTCATTCATCAGCGGGATGGCCAGCCGGAGCATCTCCTCCACCGTGAACCAACCCCAGGCCAGGCCCGTGCGAGGAGTTCCCTCCACCTCCGTGAGAAAAGGGTGGAGGCGGACGTTTCCTTCGAGGGCAGGCCATGGATGCGCGGCCCGCAGGGTCAGGCCCACCTCTTCCAGAAGCTCTCTCTCCAGGGTCTGCGTGGGCCTTTCACCGACCTCGGACTTTCCCCCTGGGAACTCCCAAAGGCCCGGCAGCACCGGGTTGCCGGGATCGCGCCGCTGGAGGAACCAGCGGTCCCCGCGCCGAATCAGGGCCAGGGCCACATCGGTCACTCGGATTCCTTGGCCAGGTCCGCCACCGCCACCTGGGCCAAACGATCCGCGTAGCGCCGCCGCAGCGTCTCGACCCAGACCAGCTTCAACCCGCCGTAGGCGGGACGAAGGTCTGAGACCACCCAGGCTTGAAGTTCAACTACCGTAGTGCAGCGGTCGAGGCTGTGGTGCAAAGCGTCCCGCAGGTCCGCGTCGACCCGCTGCAGGCCCGCCACCGGCGCGTAGCTGATGCGGTGGACCGGACTCACGCCCAGTTCCTGCAGCCGAACCCGGTGCAGGGCCGTGCCATAGCCCTTGTGTTGGCCGAAGCCGTAGCCTGGGTACGGCTCCTCCATCCCGATCATCAGCGCGTCCCGGTGGGCCTTGGCCAGGATGCTGGCAGCCCCGATGGCGCAGCTGAGGGCGTCGCCGTCCACCACCAGGCGCTCAGGCAAGCCCGTCCTCGGCCCGCGGTTGCCGTCGATAAACAGGATCCGGGGCTGGAGGGCAAGATTCGCCACGGACTGTCGCATGGCCATCATCGTGGCCTCGAGGATGTTCTCCCGGTCGATGGCCAGGGAATCAACCTCCGCGACCCCGTAGGAAGGCAAGATGGCCTTCAGCTCGGCAGCCAGCGCTTCGCGCCGTTCGGGCTTCAGCTGTTTGCTGTCCCGCACGCCCCGCAGCACGTGGCCCCACTTGCGGACAGTCTCGTTATCCAGTATCGCGCAGGCCGCCACCACCGGACCAGCCCAGGCGCCCCGTCCCGCCTCGTCCACACCACCCCAGGCCACGCCCGGTGGCACGTTACCGAGGTCCCAGTCGAGGGGGTTGATCATGGATAGAGCATACAGGCTGGAGTCTGGAGTCTGGAGGTACGGCTTTCTGGGCGGCCCCCCGGGCCGCGCCGGCGTTTGCCTTTGGGCCGCTCATGTGGGTCGGCGCCGAACTGTACCATTGGCGCGCCGCTCGCGGCGCCGCAGGGATCCGTGCCTCCGGACTCCAGACTTCAAGCCCCGCCACTCAACACTTCAGCGATTCCCACGCAATGAGCCAAGTGTCCAGCACTCCCCGAAAGTGGCTCCTGAGCGGCCCCGGCCGGTAGATGGCCTGGATGGGGATGTGGGCCCAGCGCAGTTTCCAGTCGGCGGCCTTCATGGCGATTTCCATTTCGATGGCGAAGCCGGTGGACCGCAGGTCCAGGCGGTCCAGCACTTTCTTGCGGATCATTCGGTAGCCACTCTGGCTGTCCTCCCAAGTCACGCCAGCGATTCGGCCCAGCGTCCAAGTCCCCAGCGCGTTGGTCCGCCAGCGCTTGGCCGGGATCTTGGCCCGGTCCAGGAAACGCGAGCCGATGAGGAAATCCGTATCGGGATGGGCCTCCAGATGTTCGAGGAACCTCTGCAAATCGCCGGCATCGTGCTGGCCATCCCCATCCAGGAAGAGGTAGAAGTCGAAGGCATCCGGCCGGAGGTGCGCAATTCCCGCGCGCATGGCTTGGCCCTTGCCCCCACCCTGACCCGGCTCGATGCGGAGCACTTCGGCGCCCGCAGCGGTGGCCACGGTGCCGGTGCCATCCGAGGAGCCGTCGTCCACCACCAGCAGCCGGTGGAGTCCAAACGGCCTCAGCCCTTCCAACACGGGCGCGATGTGGTCCGCTTCGTCGTGGGCGGCAATGATGGCGGCGATCTTCACCGGCGGGTGCCCCGCTTCACCGGTGCGGAAGGAAAGGGCTGTCCGTAGGATGCCGCGAAGGCGACCCGCTGCGCGACCCCGGCCCCGGGCATTGGCACCAGGCGATGGGTGCGCTCAGGACTTTCCAATACCGGCACCGTAACCTCGAAGACTCTTCCGCGATCCGCCGCCAGCACAAGTGCTTGCCCTCCGGGCCCGGACTGGGCGAGGTGCCGCTGGACATCGGCCGCCGTCGGTGTGCGCCAGCCGTCCACCGCCAGAATTTCCATGCCGAAGCTTAGGCCAGCGGCCGCCGCAGGGCTGTCGGGGAGCACGTTCTGCACGGTGGCCCCGTTGGCGGCCATGACGAGCCCGGTCCAGGACCGGGCCCGGGCCATGGCAGTGGGGTCGTTCTCCTCATCCAGAGAGAGCCCTTCCCACGGGGCGCGAGCCTCCATAGACAGGCCGAAGGCCTGCCGCAGCAGTTCGGCATCCAGCTCAGCACGGCCAGCGATGTAGGCGTTCCAGAAGGGCGCGGGAGCCTTCCCTGACACTTCCTGATAGGCCTGGCGCACCTCGGCGTCGGTCACACCCCGGTCGCCATGCCGCGTCCAGAGGAGGGTGAAGAGTTCCGCCAGTCCTGCCTTGCCGCGGCTGCCTTCGCGGATCGCGGCGTCCATGAGCCACGCGACCATCTCGCCCTTGTCGTAGTAGCTGACGGAACTGTTGGGGCTGAACTCGTGGGGCTTGTAGAGGCGGATCCAGGCGTCCCAACTGGATTCTTCAAGGCTTTGCTCCAGGCGGCCGGGACGCTGGACCTGCTCGCTCCAGCAGCGGGCCAGTTCCCTGGAGGTGTGGCTCCAGGGCACCACGCCCGCCCGCAGGACAATCACGTGCTCCATGTAGGACGTGAGCCCCTCGTGGAACCAGAGCATCTTCGTGGGATTCTCGCGGCTGTAGTCAAAGGGACCCAGCGCCGGATCGTGGAGGCGCTTCACGTTCCAGGCATGGAAGAATTCGTGGGCCACCAGCTGGTACAGCGCATCGTAGCCCTCGGGCTTATCGAAGGCGTGGCTGTCGGCGATGAGGCTGGTGCAGTCGCGGTGTTCCAGTCCGCCCCGCAGCCCGGGCGAGAAGGTGAACAGGAACAGGTACCGCTTGAAAGGGAAACCTCCGAAGATCGCGCCCGCGGCCGCCACGATCTTCTGCGTGGCTTCGGTTATGCGGGCTTCGTCACCGTTGTGCGGGCCGGTGAAGGCCAGCTCGAAG
>JANYAS010000045.1 GCA_025361205.1 Holophagaceae bacterium | reverse complement strand
AGGGTGTTCGACGCGACCACCGTGTAGCTGCCGGCATCGGCCAGGGCGACAGGACTGAGCGCCAGGCTGCTGGCGGTCTTGCCGGCCAGGGCCACCCCGCCCTTCATCCATTGATACGCAAGCGTTCCGTTGGCCGTGGCGAGAGAGTTGAGGGTCACACTCGCACCCTCGGTGACGGCCTGGGAGGCGGGCTGGGTCGTGAAGCTCGGCGTCGTGGGCTGAACCGCTCCGCCACCGCCGGAGTTGCCGCCACCGCCCCCACAGCCCGGCGCCAACGCCAGCATTCCAACCAAAACAAAATACGAGGCCCAACGGGCCGTGAATGACTTCGCCAACATGCCTGCTCCCGAGACGCTTTGAACAATTATGGACAATTGATTGTGTTCCAGCGATTGATGATAGGCAAGGCTTTTATACCGATGCTTACAACCCCACGGGAAACATGGACCACGTCAGGGACTAATACGGGCTCGCGTTCAAACCGGTAGGAAACGCACTTTCACCACGAAGACAGGAAGACCACGAAGAAGACTCATCCAAATTCGTGGTCTTCCCGTCTTCGTGGTGAATTTCTTTGTGTGGACCGGTTATCTTTTTGAACGCGAATCGGTATAAGCCGCTCAGGTAATACCCAGACAGGGTCCCCGGCTCAGGTGCTGAGCCCTTGCCACACCCGCAGGGCTTCGCTGACGCTCCAGGCTTGGGCATCGCACCCCCGGGGCGTGTGGGGGGCGTCCCCATCTACGATTTCCGGCAGCTGGCCGAGGCAGCCCGAATCCAGGAGGGGGCCGACGCTGCCCAGCCAGGCCAGGGCGGTGGCGTGAGCCGCGGGATCCCCCTCCCACGCCAAGTCCAGAGCCTCGCAGAGCAGGGGCAGTTGCCAGACCCAGGCGGTGCCGTTGTGGTAGGCGGGCTTGCGGCGGGTGTCCTCGTCGCCTTCGTAGCGGCCCCAGTAAGGCTGCGCGGGGTCATTGAGGTTGGCGCCCCAGGGCGATGGGATGGGCAGGGGGACGGCCACGGGCAGCGGTGCCAGGCTCCGCAGGCCCCCGGGCACCAGCAGATGGCGGGCACAGGCGGCCACGGCCCGACGGGCTCGATCCCCCGTCACCAGGCCCAGGGACACCAGGAAGAGCTGGTTGGGGCGGAGGTGGTCGGCGGGCGTGGCCTGCGCCGCGGGCACACCGGCCGAGGCCAGGAGGACATCCGAGAACCAGCCGAGGTCCTCCAGCCAGAAGCCGGCGAGGGAGGCCTCAGCCCGGGCGGCGGTGAGGGCCCAGGGTTCCCCGTCGCTGGGGGCCCTCAGCCGGTCCAGCACGCGCAGCAGGCGGATCCACAGGGCCTGGATCTCCACGGGGTAGCCCTCCCTTGGGGTGCCCATGGGATAGCGGGTGTCCATCCAGGTGAAGTGCGCGGGGCTCCAAAGCAGGCGCGAATCGGGATCCATGCGCACCCCGTTGCGGGCGCCCAGCCGCAGGTGTTCACCCAGGGAGGTCAGCACGTCCAGCACGGTGCGGCCCCCCCCGGAATTCAGGTCGGCCTCCGCCTGTAAGAATGAAGGTCCCAGGTGTTCCGCGGCCTCCTCGCAGGCCACGGCCAGCCAAAGGGGGGCGTCCGACGTGTCCCGGTCCGCGGTGTTGCCAGCGCCCAGCATGTTCGGCAGCGTACCGCCGTCCTCTAGGGACGCGTAGGTGCGCAGGATGACGCCCGCGTCCTCGGCCCAGCCCGCCGCCAGGAGCCCCCGGCAGACGATAAGCGTGTCGCGGCCCCAGTCCAGGAACCAGGGATAGCCCGCGATGACCGTGAGCCCGTCGTCGCGGCGGGCCAGGAAGGCCCCCAGGGCCCGGCGCAGGCGTTCTGGAATCTCGCTCGCGGCGCCAGGGTCGGCGGGTCTGAAGGGCTCGCCGACGTCAGCCTCGGCGCTGACAGTCATCCGAACCTCGGTTTCCGGCGGCAGGGGGAGGTCAAACCAGCCGGGGCTCCAGGCATCCCCAGCCTCAACCTGACCCCGGGCCTCCTCCTGGGGATGCAGGATTCCCCGGCAGGCCTCGGGCTGCGGGAAGTAGGTGCCAGACTCCGCCCACACCTGCAGTTGGTGGTCGGGGGCCGGCGCAAAGCGGAAGCCCATTCTGTCTTCCATGGTCTGGGTCGTGGCCTGAAAGTGGCTTTCGAGACCCGGGTCCAGGTGCGTCTCGCCATGGAAGGAGCGGTCTTCCAGGTCAAATCGCACCAGGAGCCCAACCTGCCGGTCCGGCGGAAGGTCGGCCCGGGAACCCTTGGCGGCAGGCCTGGACCACCGGAGCTCCACCTCGTTGCGATCCGGGAGCATGGCGGCCTCGAGATGGAGTTCCACCCGGCGCCCATCGCCCGCGCTGGCGACAAAGATCCAGCGGGCCGAAGGACCGCCCCGGAAGCTCACCAGGTTCCGACCATCCAGATCCGAGGTGAACCCATCCGCGTTCACCCAGGCCCGCATCCGCTTCACCAGCACCTGGCGCTCCGAAGGCGCCGTGGCATGCAAGTTCGCCGCCAGGAGACAGTCGTACTTCGAGACGATGGCGCCGAGATCCCCGTGGAGCCGCGCCATACCACCGCGCCCGTTGGTGAGCAGGGCCAAACCCCCGCCTCCCGGTTTCGGCGCCACCGGACCTTCCGAAAGGAACGTGAGACGGGCCCGGAAGTGTTCATGGCCTGGGGCATGACGGTTCATCTGCAGGGAGGCGTCCCCCTTCCGGGCCGGGCGGGGTGGCACCGCCGCGATGAAGCCCCCGTCCACCGGCACGCTGCGCAGATTCAGATCGGGCTGGCCAGGGCTCGACAGGGTGGCGTGGAACCGGGAGGCGTCGCGCAGCAGCAGCCAATGGTCCGGCGCCACCAAGCTCACCCGCCGGACGTCCTCCGCGTCCCAGAGGGTCACACGGGGGAAGTCCGAAACCGCCAGGGCGGTGTCCAGGGCGGCCAGGAGGTCCCGGCTGAGTTGTTCCTCGTCCAGGTGCGGCAGCGCGGCCAGGAAGGCCGCAGGATCCCGCGCGACCCGCACCGCCAGGCCCTGCCAATCGCCCGGGCCGAGCGCCTCCGCTGGATGGACTGTGGCAAGGCACTGGAGGGCCCAGGCGGCCTGGGCTCGGGCGCGGCGGTAGGCGTCGCCAGCCAGGCCCCGGGGGGTGGCCTGGGCCGACAGGCAGTAGCTACCGCCGGGTGGGACAACCAGCTCGCAGGCACCGGTCGAAAGGACCAGCCGCTCGGGCAGGGGTTGGCCCAGGAGGTCCACCCAGACCCCGCCAAGGCCCTCCCAGTGCAGGGCCTCGATGCGGCAGGCTGCGGGGGCGGTCAGGTCGAGGTTCACGAGCACCAGCACCTGATCCAGGCCCTCCCGGGAGGTCCGCAGCAGGGCCAGCACGGAGGCAGCCTCGCCGCTGATGCGGCGCACGGCGGCGCCGTCGAAGAAGCACGGATGGTTCGAGACCAGGCGGTTGAGCTCCGCCAGATCTTCCACCAGGTTTGGCTCGGCCCCCCAGGCGAGGTCGCGGGCGTCGTGAACGTTCACCCGCTCGGTGGCCAACCATTCCACGCCGGCGCTGAACCCGAAGCCACCGCTCTGACTGGCCAGGGCACAGAGCCGGTTCCGCAGGCGGGACCAGGCGATTCCATGTTCCGCGAGGCGTGGGTTGTCGTGCGTCTCGCTGTAATGCACCATCAACCCGCAGCGCTCCCCCTGCCGGACGCAGTAGTCCAGGTAGCGCGCCACCTCGACGGGCTGTTGGTTCTGGAACAATTCGGAGTAGGCCCATTGCATGCCACCCTTCGCGAGCAGGGTCTCGGTGATCTCCCAGGGACCCCCCAACCCCTCCAGGAGAAAGACGGCCTCGGGGTAGGACTGGTGGACCTTCGTGGTGATGTACTGCCACGCCGGCAGGGGCACCATGTAGCCCGCATCGCAGCGAAAGCCGTCCACGCCGCGCTGGCACCAGGTGAGCAGGGACCGGGCCACCACCTCCCAGAGGGCCGGACTCCCATGGTCCAGTTCCACGAGATCCTCCCAGGTGGTCCCCCAGGCGCCAGGACTACGGAAGGTACCATCCGGGTTCCGGCGGAACCATTCCGGCCGACTCTCCAGGAGGCGGGACCCCCAGCCCGTATGGTTCACGAGGATATCGAGAACCACCTGCCCGCCCCGCTGATGGACAGCGGATGTCAATTCACGAAACTGATCCTCGGCGGTGGTTTCCCGGTCGAAGTCCACCAGGGCGGGATCGATGGCCGTGAGATCCAGCTGGGCGTAGGGGCTGCCGAAGCGGCCCATCCGGGCGTGGGTGGTGGGCACGGGGCCCACCGGCAGCAGATGCAGGATGCGGCAGCCCAGCCGTTCCATGATGTGGGGCACCGTGGCCGTGAGGTCCCGCAGGCGGCCCGAGGGCGGGATCACCGCGTAGCCCGCGCTGTCCAAGGCGTGGATGGCCTCCGCGAGATCCCCCCTCTGGCGTGCGGCCGCACCGCCGAACATGCGGGGGAACGCACAGTAGATCGTGTTGGCGGTGCGAAAGCGGTCAGGGTGGACCGTGAGCGCCACATCCTCCCCCTCGGGCCAGGATTGGAAGCCGTCGGGATCCACGCAGTAGGCCTTGGCCAGGAAGGGGCCGGATTCGGTGAGGGCCAGATCAAGGGCCCAGCCGCCTGGTGTCTCATGCAGCGGGATGTCGCGCCAGGCGGAACCTGCGGGATCGCCCAGTCGTTCCCCCAGCAGGGTGAGGGTTTCTTCCCCCATCCGGACGCCGCGGGTGAGGTTGGTGCGCAGGAAACCCCGCCAACCGAAAGCACCGGGATTCGGATGCGCCAAGTCGAAGACCACCCGGTCTCCCACGAAGCGGAGCAGCCAGGTGCCACAGGGTGGGTCCATCACGGGGTGGGACATGCGGGGATTTTCATCCATACTCGTCCGTTTCAGTCAGGAAAATCGTTCCTGGCCCAAGGCCCGATTCGCCCCCCGGACCGGATGGGATACGCTGGATGGCTGGAGTTTCGATGGACCGACTGGTGATCCAAGGTGGCCATCCCCTGCGGGGGCGCATCCGGGTGTCGGGTGCCAAGAACGCGGCCCTGCCCTGCCTGGCGGCGGCGCTCCTGACGCCGGATGAGGTAGTCCTGTCGAACCTGCCAGCGGTGGCGGACATCCGCACCATGGTGAAGGTGCTCCAGGCCCTAGGCACGGAGGCCACCCTGGAGCCCGAAGGCGAGGGCTTCGAACTGACGGCCCGGCTGACCTGCGCCGGGAGCGAGGATCCCAAGGCTCCCTACGAGCTGGTGAAGACCATGCGGGCTTCGATCCTCGTTCTGGGGCCGCTGCTGGCCCGGTTCGGCAAGGCCACGGTAAGCCTGCCGGGCGGCTGCGCCATCGGGGCGCGCCCCGTGAACCTCCACCTGGAAGCCCTCGAACGCATGGGCGCCACCATCGAGATCAGCCACGGCTACATCCATGCCTCCGTGAAGGACCACCTCAAGGCCATCGACCACACCTTCGAGAAGGTGAGCGTCGGGGCCACCGAAAACATCCTCATGGCTGCGGCCCTGGTGGACGGCACCACGGTGCTCCGCAATGCGGCCCAGGAGCCCGAGATCGGCGACCTGGCCCAGCTCCTGGTGAAGATGGGCGCCCAGATCGAGGGCCTCGGCACGGGCATTCTTTCCGTCACCGGCGCGGGGCGCCTCCACGGCTGCGAGCACGCCGTCATCCCCGACCGCATCGAGGCCGGCACCTACCTCTGCGCCGTGGCTGCGGCCTGCGGCGATGTGGTGCTGGACCGCTGCGAACCCGAGCACCTGCGCTCCCTGCTGGATCTGCTGGAGCGGACCGGCTGCGTCATCACGGAGCGCGAGGGCCAGGGGGGCCGCCAGGTGCGCATCCAGCGGGAAGTGGGCCAGAAGCTGCGCTCGAAAGATGCCACCACCCTGCCCTTCCCGGGCTTTCCTACGGACCTACAGGCCCAGGTGATGGCCGTCATGACCCAGGCCTGCGGCATCAGCGTCATCAACGAGGGCATCTTCGAGAACCGGTTCCAACACGCCATGGAACTGGAGCGCCTGGGCGCCAACCTGCGCACGGACGGCCACACGGCCATCGTGGCGGGCCCCGCCGAGCTCACGGGCTGCACGGTCATGGCCACGGACCTCCGGGCCAGCGCCGCCCTGGTGATCGCCGGCCTCGTGGCCAAGGGCGAAACCATCGTGGACCGCATCTACCACCTGGACCGTGGCTACGCCGGACTGGAAAAGAAACTCCAAGGCGTCGGCGCCCACATCGAGCGGGTCGGCGGCGGGAGAGTCTAAAAAGCGTAGACAGGATTAACAGGATTGAATGCTGGATTAACAGGATTCAAGACACAAAACCGAAATACCCAGAGGTCCTTCTGGGCCTAGCCCTCTTTAATCCTGTTAATCCTTCTTTTCATCCTGTTAATCCTGTCCCCGCTTTTCCCCTGTGACGACCTCCCCCCGGCCGGTCGGCTACACTGGTCGAACGATCGGGGGATCCATGTTCGGCGAGATGAAGGTCTTTTCCGGGAGCAGCCACCCGGACCTGGCGAGGGGCATCGCCACGCACATGGGGATGCCGCTGGGACGCCTCAAGGTGACCCGGTTTTCCAACGAGAACATCAAGGTGAAGGTGGAGGAGAACGTCCGCGAGGCGGATGTCTTCGTGATCCAGTCGTCCTGTCCCCCCGTCAGCGACAACTTGCTGGAGATGCTGATCCTCATCGACGCGCTGAAGTTCGCGTCGGCGGCCCGCATCACGGCCGTGCTGCCCTACTTCCCCTACGCTCGCAGCGACAAGAAGGACGAGGCCCGCATCTCCATCACAGCCCGCCTGGTGGCCGACCTACTGGAGACCGCCGGCGCCGATCGGGTGCTGACCATGACCCTGCACGCGCCCCAGATCCTGGGCTTCTTCCGCAAGCCCGCGGACCAGCTGCTGGCCACGCCCATTCTCACAAATTACTTCAAGAGCAAGGACCTCTCCAACGCCGTGGTGGTGGCCACTGACGCCGGGGCCGCCAAGTTCGCGGGCCACTTCGCCAAGCGGCTATCAGTGCCCATGGCCATCATCGACAAGCGGCGCTTTGACGATTCCGAAAAGGCCCAGAGCGTGGCCCTCATCGGTGACGTGAAGGGCAAGGACGGCATCATCTACGACGATGAAATCGCCACCGGGGGCTCCATCAAGGAGGCCGCGCGGATCCTGCGAGAATTCGGGGCCCGCTCCGTGCGGGTTGGCGTCACCCACCCGGTGTTCTCGGGCAACGCCATCGAGATCCTCAACAGTGCCCAACTGGACGAACTCGTGGTCACGGACAGCATCCCCATCCCCCCGGATAAGGCGAAGGCCCTTCCCTGCCTCAAGGTGCTCTCCACCGCGGCGCTCTTCGGCGACGCCATCCTGCGCATCCACGGGGGCCGCAGCATCAGCGAGATGATGGACTGATGGCCGACCGTCTCGGGCCCATCGAGGCTCCGCCCGACCTCGCCCTGCTCGGACCCCTTGGGCCCGAGATCGCCCAGCTCTTCACCCGCCCCTTTCTGGTGCTGCACCGGGCTTCGAGCCTTTACACCGCTCGGATTTGCCTGCTCCTGCTGTTTGATCTGGGCTGGGAGGGGCGCCTGCGCAGCGGCACCACCCTCGATGGCCTCTGCGAAGGGCTGCCGGAGCAGGCCCGCAAGCCCCTGGCCTGGATGCTGCCCTTCCTGGCCGGAGAAGGTCTGCTCAGGCAGGACGGCCCTACCTTCACGCTGGTCGGTCAACCCGATCTGGACCTGGCGGGCCTTCGCGAGGCCGTCGAGATCGAAGCCCCAGGCCACGGCGTCAACTTCGATCTCCTCGACGGCGTGCGGTCCCACATCCCCCCCTTTTTCACGGAAGGGAAGGCCGGCGAGGGACTCCTCTTCGACCTGACCCTGTTCCCCCTGTGGCTGTCCTATTTCCGCAACGAGAACCTGGGCTACTTTCCCAACAACCTCCTCACCTTCCTGGCCCTGCGGGACGGCCTACCCGCGGGCGCCCGGATCCTGGAACTGGGCGCCGGTGCGGGTTCCTTTGCCCAGCTGCTGGGCCAGGGCAGTGCGGCCGAGGGCTGGCTCTCCCGCATCGCCGAGTACCGGTTCACGGATGTCGCCCCGACCTTCCTCCGCCGCGCCCAGCGCGACCTGAAGGCCTCGGCACCGGGGCTTCCACTCACGTTCCAACTGCTGGACCTGAACCACCCCCTGGGGGACCAGGGCATCGCAGCCGAGAGCCTCGACGCCATCGTGGGCATCAATGTGCTGCACGTGGCCCAGGACCTCGAACCCACCCTGCGCGACCTCCGCAGCCGCCTGAAACCGGGCGGGCGGCTGGTGATCGGGGAATGCCTCAAGGCCGACCTCGATACGCCCCTCTACCTGGAATTTTTCTTCAGCTTCATCAAGAGCTTCACCGAGGTGACCCTGGATCCCCACTGGCGGCCCCGCCACGGGTTCCTCACCCCCGAAGTCTGGGTGAGTGCGCTCGAACATGCCGGGTTCCGGGACATCGTCTGTGTCCCCCCGCCCCGTCCCCTCATGGACCGCCACCCGAACTTCAACGCCGGGGCGATTTCGGCTTCTTCCTAGGCTCCAAAAACAGACGCGGCGCTTTCGCGCCGCTTCTGTTTTGGAGTAAGTCAAAAAAACTCAGAATCCGGTGAAGACGACCACCGCATAAGCCGCGAAGGTGCCGTCGGGCTTGGGGACCACGGCCACGCGGGTCTTGGCGGGGGTCACCAGCTTGGTGGCCCAGTCGCTCACGGGGATGGGCGTGGCGGTGATGATGCTGCCCTCCTTGACCACTTCGATGACTGCGGGCTGCATGCCGACTGCGGTGTTCAGGCCGACCGTGATGGTCTGGGAGGCTGCGGTGGAATTGGTGAAGGTGAAGGCGAACTGGCCGCCGGCGTACGAGGTGCTGACGGCGCCCTGGGGCAGGGCCACGGGTAGGAAGATGGCCGTGCTAGCGTCCCAGGCGCTGGTACCGCTGTTCCAGACCAGGTCACTCACACCCTGCACCCGCACATCCCCGGCGCCGGTGACGGCATCCACAAAGGCGCTGGAGCTGCTAAAGGGGAGGCCCGGGAAACCGAGATACCACCAGCTGAAGGGGCTGCCGTAGGCGTGGGTGCGGTCCCCGACCACCGGATGGGCGTAGGTGAATGAGCTGACCGTGGCCGTCTTGATGACGCCGCCATCCACGGCGCGCTGGATGTTCAGGGACGTGGCGTGCATGGGGATTTGAAGGGGATCCTTCACCACGACCTGAACCTTGAACCCCGCCCCGACGTTGGCCAGGACGGCCTGCCCGGTGCCCAGGCTCTGGCTGGTGTGGAAGGTGAAGGTCGTGTCCGCATCGATGGCGATGGCGCGCGGCACGCCGGTGCTGGTGCTCACCAGGAGCTTGTTGGTGGCGAGGTCCACGCCCAGGACGTGGCCCTCGGGCGTCCAGCCAGGTAGGGCGTTCGCGCCGTACCACACCCGCACGGCCCAGAGGCTGCCGTCGGACTGCATGCGCAGGGAGACCAGGGCGTTCTTGCCCGCGGCCAAGCCCCCGAAGGTGCCCACGGCCTTGGCGTCCGCGTCGAAGAACCAGGCGCCGGCATCCACGTTCACGGTGAGGTCGTTGCCGTGCTCGGTGCGCAGCACGAAGCTGGAAGTGCCCACCGAGGCGATGGTGCCCCGGTGGTGGCGGAACATCAGCTGGCCCATCCCCATCATGCCGTTGGCGTTGGGGCGATGCTTGATCTGCAGGTTCATGACCCAGTCAAGATTGGGCAGCTGCACCAGGAAGAGGGGATGGCCCAGGTCGAAGTCCAGCTGCACGGCGTTGCTGCCGCTGGTCGTCACCACCAGGTCGGCGCTGAGACCCACCATCACGCTGGCCCCCTGCACATGCACCTGGGCGCTGGGCACGGCGGTGCCGTCAGCCTTCACAAGGATCACGCTGGCGGGGTCGATGGTGATCCGCACCGCATCATAGGTGCCCACGGGGATCTGGGCCGTGGCCAGCAGCTCCCCCACGCTGTCCAGGTCCACGAGGTTGATCTTGGCGCTGGCGCCTTCAAAGGCCACCACCTCCTTGATGTGATCGGCCTTGTTGCGGAGGGTCACCTTGGTCACCACCACATTGATGGCGGACCACTGATCCGAGGGCGCGTCGGTCAGGATGATGGATGTCGCACCGGTCGCCATGGGCGTGGGCGTAGGCGTCGCGGACGAAGAGCTGCTGCCGCCGCAAGCCACAGTGAGGGCCAGGGTGGTGAGGGCGGGGACCGCCAGCAGGGAGAGGGTGCGAAGCGAGGGACGCATAGAAATCTCCAGAAGGTCGGAGCCGGGGCTCCAGGGAGGGAGGTTGGGAATCAGTCACTCCCACTGACCCGGCACCCGGGGGAAGGGTTGATTGTGGATTTCAAGGGACCGCTTTGGTCCTCATCTTGAGACACTTCTCATTATGCCTTCGACCTTGCGGGACCTGCTCATCCAGCGCGCCGCGCGCCTCCAGGGCCGCCCAGCCCTGACGGCACCGGACTGGGGGACCTTGAGTTACGCCCAGCTGCGCAACCGGGTCGAAGGGGTGGCTCTGGGCCTCCTGTCCGAGGAACCCCCTTTGGTGGTGTTCTCTGCCACCGGCACGGCTTGGGACTGGGCCGCCGAAGTTGCCGCCGCCGCCTCGGGCCTGGCCTGGGATCCCGCCGGGCAGGTCGTGCCCATCGAAGTACTCGGGGGTCCGCGCTTCAACGATGAAGGGGGACGCGGCCCCTACCATGCCCGGGAGCAGGTGGTCCAGGCCCACACGCCCTTTGCCTCCGGCCTGAACCAGGGCCAATTGCTGGCCCGGCTCCGCCGTCTCAATCTCGAACTCGGGTGGGATCACGACACCGTGGTGGACCTGCCCCTGGGGCGATTGGGTGAGGCCCCCCTCCGCGCCGCCTTGTGGAGCGCCCTGTATGCCGGGGCCCACGCGGTCCTGGCGGTGGACGCGGAGCCACCGACCAGCCGCCTCATCCGTCCAAAGAAGTCCGCGCCCGCTTGGGACGAGTCACCCTTCCGCGGTCTCTTATAGCAACCGGTTCAACAGTCGGTCGATGCGCACGCTGTGCAGGTTTTTGAGGGCCTGCTGCACTTTGGGGGGATAGGCGCTGGGGGTTTCCAAGTCCTGGAAGCTAGTCAGCCGGGTGGCGTGCTGTAGGATCAAAGCCCGTTCGCGTTCATGCTTGTCCTTCAGGAGACCCTTGGGATCCCGGATGAGCAGGCCATTTTCCAGATCCAGGTTCCAGGCGCGGGGGTTCAAGTTATTCCCGGTGAGGAGGGTGAGCTCATCGTCGATGAAGAGGCCCTTCAGGTGGAAGGTGTTGTCCCGGTGGCGCCAGAGAAAGACCTGCAACCGGCCATCGGCCATCGCCTGGCGCTGGGCCCTCGCAAAGCGCCGCAGGTTGGCCTCGTAGAGATAGGGCAGCAATCCGATGACCTTGAAGGGCTCGCTGGGCGGAATGAAGAAGTCGTTGGCCAGCTTGTCACCCAGGACGATCACCACCTCCCGGCCCCGGGCCAGCTGGCGGGACACGGCCCGGCGCACGTCACCCGGCAGGTTGAAGTAGGGCGTGTAGATCACCAGCTTGCGCTGGGCGGACTTCACCATGGCCAGGATGGTTTCATTGAGCTGGCTGCCCGCGCCCAGCCCGGCCAGGGGCGTGACGGCCACCTCGCCCCGACCCGGAGTGCCTCCCGCAAAGACGTACTGGGCCGCCCGCAGTTCGTGTCGAAAGGTCCGCATCGACGGGGATGGTCGATCTGGGGGGGTGGCAGCGCCCGGGTTCAGGAGCAAGACCTCCGGCCTGTCCAGGAAGGTGGCCCGGATGAACTCCACCATGCAATCGGCCAGGGCGCCGTTCTCGAAGAGGTGGTACCGGTCCAGGCGGTAGCGCCCGCCCCGAGCCAGGTACACGTCGTTGAGGCTGGCGCCGCTGTACAGCACGGTGTCATCGATAATTAAGCCCTTCAGGTGGAGTACCCCGAACAGCTCCCGCCTCGAGACGGGCACGCCTAAAATCGTGACGCCGGCCCCGAACCGGGCGGCGTACTCCTGATACATGGCCGCATTGCCCGGGCTCTTGACCTTGCCGATGAGACCTCGCTGGGCGCGGTGCTGGTCCACCAGCACCTGGATGTCCAGCGCTGGATTCGCCCGATGGGCGGCATACAGCGCGTTCATGATTTCGCGCCCGGACGCATCGTCCTGCAGGTACAGGGCCACCAAGACGATCCGGCGCCGGGCCAGGCGGATCCGCTCCAGCAGCAAGGCGCGGAACTCCGCAGGGCCGGACAGCACCCGCACGGCTCCGGCGCGCATGGGAATCGCCGGGAGGGCATCCATGGACCCTGGGACCGACCGCGTGCCCCTGAGCCGCTGGAACATGCGTGCCAGAGGGCCCTTCCTGGAAGATGCTGGCGCTTTCATGGCACCCATCATAACGGCGGTCGGTTATCCGCGGCTGGGCAACCCCACCCAGCTCGGGCCATGGAGAACCCCTGAGAGACGAATTGTTTCCCTCACCTCTTGCCATTGGACATTTGTTGGCCAATTCTGGAGCCGTTCCCCTGGAGGTCGCCATGACCCGTCCCGCGTCCCGGAAGCCCCTCGCATCCCCCCGCCCCGATGGCGGTCACCTGGTGAAGCCCGAGCGGCTCCAGGCGGTGCTGGAGGCCATTCGGGAGGCCGGGGACCGGGGTATCCCCAAGGCCGGCCTCGCCCGGAAGCTGGGCGGAGTCGCCATGCGGACCGTGGACCGTGCGGTACAGCTGCTGGAGGAACAGGGGGCCCGCTTCGGCAAGGCCCGAGAGGGCCGCCCGGCGGTCATCCACTTCACCCTGGAAAAGGGCCCGGACTGGGACAGCCGCATCACCCCCCACGCCCGGATGGCCTTGGAAGTGGCCCTCATGGCCCTGGAGGGCACGGCCACGGAGGTGTGGTTCGATCAGCTGGAGGGCCTGCGCCTCCTGGCGGACAGCCACCTCAGCACCCGCGACCGGCAGCTTTTCCGAGCCCTGCAGGAGCATGTCTGCGTCCGCGGGGGGGCCGCCGACCAGCAGGCCCTCGACACCAAAATGCTTACGCAAGTCCTGCTGGCCCTGGGCCATCCCGAGGGCCCCCGCGAACTGGAACTGACCTACCAGGCCGCCTCCGCCAACCCCAGGTCTGCCCGCACCAGCGCCCGTACCGTAGTGCCCTTCACACTCACCCACGATGTCTTCTCTGGCGGCGCCTTCCTGCTAGCCTGGGATCCCGCCAAGCAGGAGCCCCGGCACTTCCGCCTGGCCCGCATCGTCGAAGCCAAGGCCCTGCCGAAGCGCGGCCTCATCCCTGACAAGCAGCCCCTGGAACAGGCCCGCGACCTCCAGATTGGCGGCTGGTTCAGCCCCACCGCGCCGTTCCGGACCCAGGTGCGCGTGGGCGGCACCAACTGGCCCCAGGCCCTGCTGGACGCCCCCCCCGCCCTGCCTGGCGTGGCGGTGCGCAAGGAGAAAGGCGGGACGGTGCTGTTGAGCTTCATGGCCACGGATCTGCAGGGGCCGTCGCGGTTCATCCTGCAGTTGGGCGCAGACGCCGAAGCCCTCGAACCGAAACCCCTGCGCGCGCACCTCGCCACCACACTGAAGGCCATGACCGCCCGGTACCGGTAATCGCCGACCGGCCTGACCCCGGGGATGAACCTACATTGAGCTTGGGGGTGGTCCTGCCGATCCCCCTGAGGCCGGCGCTTCCGCAGACCGCGGGAAACCCGAGACAGGCCTCAACCATTGTGCCCTGGAGGCATCTAACCCATCGGGAGGTGACACCATGAAGACCTATCCAGCTGCCATGGCGATCGTTGCGATTCTTGGATCTCTTCCTGTGGGGGCCGGGACGGCCCTGCAGGCCCCTCTCAGCCAGACGGGGGCTGAGGAGGCACGGCCCCTGCAACCGCCCACACCTCTGCCCGCCGAACCGCCTCCGCCCCCACCGACGCAGGTGCCGGAGCCGCCCTCCAGACGGGCCGAGGCCCCGCCCCGGGACCTGCCTCCGGGCCAATGGGTCTACACCGATCAGTACGACTGGGTATGGATGCCCTACGGGGACCGGTACACGCATGTGCCCCCCGACGGGGGCACGCCGAACATGTACATCTACTACCCGTCCGAGGGCTGGTGCTGGGTCGTTGCACCTTGGCTCTGGGGCTGGGGGCCCCGGCCCTTCTTTGGCGTGCTGGGTCCCGTGGGCTTTGGCTGGTGGGGCCACGGCTACGGCCACTGGTACGGCTTCGAAGGCCGCTATGCCTATGGGGGCTGGGGCTACCACCAGGGAAGTCGGTGGTACAGCTCTCGACCGCGCGGGGACTGGCGGGGCACCGCCTCGCCCCGCGGCTTCTCGAGCCGGGGACTGAGCCCGGCTTGGCGCCGCTGAAGAAAGGGCCGGCAACGCCGGCCCTTTCTTCTTCTGAGGTGTCGTTCCGCTACTTCTTGGCGACCTTGCCCGGTCCCAGATCGCGCAACGCCACCTGGCCCTGGCGGCCGTAGTCGATGGCCTCGCCCAGGATGCGGGCGGCCTCCTGCGGGGCGTGGAAGCCCATGGAGTTTTCGGCGTTGACGAAGTCCACGCGCCACTGGGCCTTGCGTTGGAGTTCGAGGACGGGCTTGAGTCTGGTCTCGTCCACACCAGCCTTCTTGGCGGCCTCGATGTCAGTGATGAGGGCGACCACGGCATCTTCGGCGCGGTCCATAAGGGCCTTGGTGCGGTCCTGGATGGCCGTGACGCGGGCCTTCAGCTCCTCCTCGGGGAACCGGTGGCAGGTCTGGCAGGACCGCGAAATATCCAGCAGCGGGCTGCGCACCTGGTGGTTGCTGATCTTGATCGCGCCCTCACGAACGTACGCCATGTGGCAGTCCGCGCAGGAGACGCCGGACCGAGCATGGACGCCCTGGCTCCACATTTCGAATTCAGGGTGCTGGGCCTTGAGCACCTCGGCGCCGGTCCTGGCGTGCTTCCAGTCGAAGAAGCGGCCGCCATCGGGGAACTTGTAGGCGTCATAGGTAGCCTCGATCTGCTCGACCTTGAGCCCGTTATCCCAGGGGAAGAAGAGGGTGGTCTTGGGGCCGCAGTAGTACTCCACGTGACACTGGCCGCAGACCATGGAGCGCAGCTCCTGACGGGAGGCATCGCGATTGGCATCGTAGGGCACAGCCTTGTCGCCCTTGCGCCACTTCTCGATGGAGGGCAGGTGCGGCACGGGTTCGCTGCTTTTCGCCAGGGCCACAATGCCCCGGATGAAGCCGGGCTTGGTGACGCGCAACGCCATATTCTTGGGCTCGTGGCAATCGATGCAGGCCACGGCATGCTTCGTGTGCTTGACGGCTTCGGCGTAGGGCATTTTGCCGAAGGCTTCGAACCCGGCCATGAGCTGGGCCTGGGCATTGGGGCTACTAAAGGCTTCACCAATCGTCCCAGGGGCGCCGCCCTTCAACCCCACTTCACGGTACGCCAATGCGCTCGAAGCGTGGCAGTGGAGACAGGCGCCGGTTTGCTTGCGCTCGGTGACCCGCTTCGTGGCGAGCTGATCCGACAGCATGTAGGCATGGCCCTGGCGCTGGTTGAAATCGATGGAGAAGGGATAGCCATCGAACATCGTCACCAGCCGGGGGTCCTCCTTGATGCGGCTCTTGGGCAGGCCTTCGCTCCCGGCGCCGCCGTACTTGGTGCTGTACTTCTCGGCGGTGCGCAGGTAGGCGTCGTACTGGCGGGGGAAATTCTTCCCCCACTGGGCGGGATCGACGGTCTGCTCGTCCAAATCCACCAGCTTGAAGCTGGTCTGGCGGGCCTCAGCCTTGCGGCTGGAGATGCTGCCGTAGAGGGACATCACCAGAACCGTTGCCAGCGCGGCACCAGCGGCCAAGAGGCCCATCCGGACATAGGGACGGGAGAACATGGGTGTGGGGTTGTCGGTCATCGGAGGAATCCTCCCGCGTGGGTGCCACGCAGCGTCGGGTTGGGGGTCAGGAAAGGAAAGAGCATCACGACAGGCTCATCGCGGGGAGCCGTGGCCGACGCCCTGGTGGCAGCGAACGCAGCCGTATAGGTCGGCTTTCAGCGCGGGGTCGCTGGGGACGCCCAGGGTTCCGTGGGCCGTGATCTCGTCGGTCAGTTCGCCGTGGCAGCGGAGGCAGTTGTCCTCCAGCACCTTGGCGTTGCCGGGCTTGATGCGGATGGGTTCGGCAAAATTCAGGAGCGTGAAGGCCTTCGAGTGGTGCCAACCGTTGCTAGCCTTGACGAAGAACTTGTTCAGGACGTTGTTGTGGGGGAGATGGCAGTCGTTGCAGATGGCCACCGCATGGTGGGAGCCATGCTGCCAGCCGTCGAACTGCTCCCGCATGATGTGGCAATTCACGCAGACCTCGGGATTGTTGGATAGGTACGAGGTGCCATGCGCCGACACAAAGGTGTAGGCGCTCGATCCCAGCAACACCCCCAGGAACAAGGCGGAGGCCAGGCTGAAAAAGAGGAGTCGGCGCTTTCCAATCACGGGGCATCCATGGTGTTGCACGACACTCGCCGGGCACCTGGATAGCATGAGAAAAAGTTAAGGACTCGTCAATCTTAAATTAATACGATCCCAGCGTAGTCAAAATTTAAAGTTAATGAAATCAATATATTATGCTCTTGGTGCAGAAAAATGAACAGCCTGGGGGATACCGGTCTGACAAGGAGCGGCCAGCCTGACGTTGGAGCCCATGTCGCCCTACTTGGGCGCGGTCATCTGATCCACAGCCTGCTTTCGCAAGGTCTCGAACTCTGCTTCGGTCAACAGGCCATCGCGCTTCAGGCCTGCCAGTCGACGAAGCGTGGCCTCCATCTCCTCCGCCCGTCCCTTCGGGACCTGGAGTGGCAGTGGCTTGGGGTTGGCCGTGGCCGATCCCGGAAGGGCAAGGGGCTGGAGAGGCTGCGGTACCAGGGGCGGAAGGGTGCGTTCGGCGAGCACCCGGGCAAACGTCTGGCACCAGGTCTGGTACCGGGCCTGGATGGATTCGGCCGAATCCCCCTCGATGAAGTGATGGGCGCCGACCAGCAGCTCGCCACTCCGGGCATCCACCAGCTTCAGATCAAAGTAAACCCCCGCGAGGCCCCCGAACATGCCCCCCACGCCGCCTGCCCGGCAGTCGGTGACCCGTCCCGTCAAGATGGCATCCCCGGATTCCATCGCCACCGGCAGGGCTGCTCGCAGTTCCATGGACAGGCCCTCCAGCAGGGCGGTGGCAAAAATCGGTTCGAGCCGTCGGAGGAAGGCCTGATCCTTCTCTGGCCTGGGTTTCACCAGCCACGCGGCAGGCGCCCAGGTGCCCAGCTGGACACTGCGCCCCTGCAGGGAAAGGCCCGGGCGCACCCAGAGGAAATACACGCGGGCCGACTGCTCGAAAGTGAGCTTGGGCCCAAACCAGGCCGGGTCGAGGCGCCCATGGTCCAGCCGGGCGGCCTGGGCAACGAGCAGGGAGGGGACGACTCCACAGAGAAGGGCGAGCATGGGGCGCATCAGGACTCCGGGGGCCAACCCTGCCCTGGGGGTTCTGAGTGGGTGGGCGTTGGGGCTGTTAATCTAGCAAATGATATTGGAAACAACAATGAAACTGCTGATCGTCGAGGATGACCCCCGCGCCGCGCTCGCCCTGGAGCGCGGTCTTCGCCCGCACGGATTCATCGTGGAAACGGCCCTGGACGGCCTGCAGGGCCTGGCTTTGGCCAGGTCCGGGGCCGGGGCTGGGGCCTTCGACCTGCTCATCCTGGATGTGATGCTTCCGGGTATGGACGGCTTCACCGTCGTGTCGGAACTGCGTACTTCCGGCATCGAGACGCCCGTAATTTTCTTGACGGCACGGGATGCGCTCCCGGATCGGATCCGGGGCCTGGAGGTGGGCGGCGGTGACTACCTGGTCAAGCCCTTCGCTTTCTCGGAACTCCTGCTCCGGATCAACAACCTTCTCCAGCGGGGGAGCGGCCCAGGCGAGGAGGGCCTCCTCATCGGGAACCTCTCCATCAGCCGGCTCCAGCGCAGGGTGTACCGCGCTGGCAAACGCCTGGACCTGAGCAGCCAGGAGTACTCCCTGTTGGAATTGCTGGCGAGGAACTCCGGCAACATCGTCACCCGTTCCCGCATCGCCGAGGAGCTTTGGGAAATGGCCTTCGACGGCGACCCGAATCTGGTGGACGCTGCCATCCGGCGGCTGCGAAAAAAGATGGATGATCCCTACTCAGAGAAGCTGATCCACACCCGTCGCGGCGTGGGGTACGTGCTCGAGACGGGCCGTGATTAGGCTACTGGGTCGCTCGCTTCAGGTCCGGTTGGCCCTGGGTTTCGCGGTGACCCTCACGGTCCTGGTGGGGGCCTCTGGGCTGTTCCTGTACACCTCGATTAAGAGCATCGTCTACGGGCAGATTGATAAGGAATTTACCCGCGCGGCCCGTCTGATGGTCCACAAGCTTGACGAGGATCATCTCCCCTTGGACAAGGAGATCCTGGACGTGGGCGACCACTTCCTGGTGCGCGTGAGCGATCTGTCCTTACGTCCGCTCGTCGAGACGTCAGGCATGGACAAAAAATTCCCCACGTGGAGTTCTTCGCCCACTCAGGGGTCCTGGGTCTGGTCGGACGGACCCAACACCCCTGAACGCTCACCACGTACTGTTCTTGTGCGTTTCGAGGGAGGCTGGATCCAGCTTTCCCGCGATCTCAAGCCTGAGGAAAACCTCCTGAAAAGGTTCTTCCACTCCCTGCTCCTGCTGTTGGGGGTCTCACCGGTGCTCGGCGGGGCTCTCGGCCATGTCCTTGTCAAGCTGGGACTGAGACCCCTGAAATACCTTGAAACCGAGGCCCGAAACCTGAGGCCGGAGAACCTGAAACTTCGCATCGACACCTCCCGCCTTCCCTCTGAGCTGGCCCCTCTGTCCATGGCGCTGAACGACAGCATCGCCCGACTGGAAAGTGCTTTCCGGAGGCTGGGGGAACTCAACAGCGATCTCGCCCACGAGCTTCGGACCCCCGTCCACTCGCTTCGCTTGGAGACCGAAGGCTTTCTTGCAAACGGTGGGATGCCCGAAGAGACGGAAGAGCAGATGATCGGAATGATGGACACCCTGGACCACATGGGCGCCATCATCGAGCAGATGCTGTTCCTCGCCCGTTCGGAAGATCCAGCGACCCAGGTTGAAATGAGCCCCCTCGGGGTGATCGGACTCCTAAGGGCCGTCCGCGAGCCCTTCGAGCCCCTGGCTGAGGAAAGCCAAATCACCGTGAACATTGAAGCGGATCCCACCCTCGAACTGCTTGGCAACGACACGCTCTTGCGGCGCGCCCTCCACAACCTGCTGGCCAACGCCATCCGACATTCACCCCCAGGGGGCGTGGTGACCCTCCGTGCCACTCGGGGCGCCGAGGGCCTGACCCTCGCCGTACAGGACCGCGGAGAAGGCATCCCGCCCCAATTCCTCGCGATCCTTGGTCAGCGATTCGTCCGCACCGACCTGTCCCGCAGTCGCAAGGCCGGAGGGGCCGGGCTTGGCCTGGCCATCGTGCAGGGGATCGCCAAGCTCCACGGCGCCTTCCTCCAACTCCAGAGTGAAGAGGGTGTGGGCACAGTGGCACAGATCACATTCCCTGCTTCCTGATTAAACAATCAGGTTCAGATCAGATGATGATCAGGTCGGGAACCTAGCCTGGGGTTCGTGGATTCAGTCTCGAGCCACCAGATGCGCCAAACGCGCAGGAGGTTTCAAGTGAAGTTGCTCCGTTTCCTAGCCCCGCTGCTGCTCAGCTCGGTTCAGCTGCTGGCGATTCCAGCCTGGAGCCGCATGACCGGCACCAGCTGCAACGCCTGCCACGCCACCCCGACCTGGCAGCTCACCACCACCGGCCTCGAGTTCCTGAAGAACGGCCACCGCATGGACGCCACCAAGGTGGATCCCAAGGACCAGAAGTGGGACAACTACTTGAGCCTCGTCTGGAAGGGGCGCGCCTACGGCGATTCCCTGGATTCCCAGCGCACGGGCCTCGCCACCACCCAGAAGCCCGCCACCAACTTCGAGCAGCACAGCTTCTCCCTTTACACGGGCGGCGCGCTGTCTGATCGGTTCTCCTACTTCACCGAGCTCTACCTGAACGAGAACACCGGCAGCACTTCCGGCGCCAACGTAGTCCAGGGCGATGCCGCTCGCAAAAAGCTCGCCGAAGCCTTCATCCAGTACAACCAGCCCATCAGCAAGGACCTGTTCCTGGCCGTGCGCGCGGGTGAAATCCTCCCAGGCATCCTCCATGTCTTCGGCGTGGGCGCCCGTAGCGCCGAGCAACGCGCCATCGTGCTGAACGACCCGCTTGCCGGCAGCACCAACACCTACCGCCCCTTCAGCCGTCAGCAAGGCGTGGACGCCACCCTGGCCGGGAAGCACTTTGAAGGCGCTCTCGGTGTGGTGAACGGCTCCAGCACGTCCGTCACGAACTCCATCGACGCGGACAACCACAAGGACTGGTACGCCTCCTTCCTGTACGACTTCGACGCGATTCACACCGGCGTCGGCGTCTTCCACTACGATGGCCAGTACAGCAACTACGCCACGGCGAATGATTTCTCCACCGCCCTGAGCTTCGACAACAAGTTCAAGAAGGACGGCCTCCTGGTCCGCTTCGTCCGCGACAAGTTCCGCGTCGTGGGCACCTACTTCATGGGTGAAGAGACCATGGCTCCGGGCACGCTCATCAGCGGCCTCCCCGTGGCCAAGACCAAGAATGTGGGCTTCTACGGCCTGGTGGACTACAACTTCACCGACAGCTTCGGCATCTATGCCCGCTACGACAGCCTGGATCCCAACAAGGACGTCGCCAACAACTCCACCACCATGGCCATGGTCGGCCTGAACGGCATGCTCTACCAAAGCGAAAAGAGCGGTGCCCGTTGGAACTTCGAGTACACCGAAAAGATGGCCTATAACCACGGCAACATCACCACCGCCGGGGCCGAAAAGTTCAAGGACAAGCGTTACTTCTTCCAGATCACCTGGGGCTTCTAGCTCTTATTGGAAGATTAGGAAGGACGGCGTGGCGGATTTTCGTCGCGCCGTTTTTTTGAGGGAGGACACCATGAATGAACACGAAATCGCCAAGGGCCTCGAAGTCTGGCTCCTTCAAAACCTGCTGAATGGATCCATCCTCATGGGCCTCGTCTCGTCGGGCCTGATGCTCGCGGGCGGGTACTTCGACGACCTCGAGCGCCACCTGAAACTGAGGGTATCCCGGGAACTGTGGCGTCTCCTTACGGTCGTCATGGCCGACCTGCTGCTCGCCGGGGTCCTGGTCATCGGCTATGCGGTACTGAATCCCGACATCATGGCCGATATCAAGATGGCGGTGCCCTTCTACCCCCTGGCCACCCTGCTCTTCGCCGCGGCCCTCGTCCTGCGGCTGTTCAAGGGGGGCCATGATGAGCGTTCCCCGAACCACCGGCGGGCCCTCTGGCTCACCGTGTCAGCGAATCTGATCAACATCATCGGCTTCACCTTCGTGGCGGAGGCCGCCAGCGGCGAATACCTGGCCCATTATGCCAGCCCTTTCTGGACCTACCTGAAGACCCATTTCCGTTCGAATGCCGATCCCATTGGACTCGAAGTGTCCATGGTGACCTTCTTAGTCTGTTTCCCGCTCCTGGTGATGCTGGGCGCCTGGGGCGTCCGATCGGCCCTGGGCAAAATGGCAGCGTCCCAGCCCAAGGACTGAGCCATGACGTGGGCCTGGAGGCTGTTGGAGGAGGACTGCACCGGGTGCGGCATCTGCGCAGACGTGTGTCTCTATGGCGCCATCGAGCACTCGTCCGAACAGCCCTACCCCCTGGGCATTGAAGGACCATGCACCGGATGCATGGCCTGCGTGGAAGAGTGCCCGTTTGATGCCGTGGTGGTGACTTAATACTTTCGGATCTGCTTGCAAAAGTGCTTCGGCAAAGGGACGACCTACGGCGGCTAAGGCTGAGGGCGGAATCCGGGCGAGGGGCAACGGAAATGGACCTACGCCGGGTGGCTCCTGCAGCAGGAAGTGTCTGAGTCCAACGAGCGTTCAGGACGAAAGAAAAGGCAACTTCACCACCAAGGCACCAAGGGCACCAAGAACTGCAGGGATATTGGCTTTCGCTTTTCTTGGTGCCCTCTCGGTATCGCCTGCGGCGATACACGAGGCGAAATGATTACTGGTGTCTTGGTGGTGATCTTTATTCTTTTGAATGCGAAACCGTATGAGTCCCTCACCCTCGGGGGGGAGGTCTTCCGAGCCACGGCGAGTGCCCAGGATGGACGGAACGCCGTGGGTTGGAACCTGGGCGCGGTCATCAACCTGAATGAACATCACCACGTCCTGGCGAGCGCCGGAAGGAACTTCTCCGGCCCCTCCGAGACCCACGCCTACCTGGGCTACCCGTTCACCTTCACGGCCGGATCCCACGCGGTGCATCTGATGCAAAGGGTTTCGGGGTGCGTTTCGGGAGCTTCGTTGTCCGTATACTGGCCCTGCCTGGAGTGCCCA
>JANYAS010000039.1 GCA_025361205.1 Holophagaceae bacterium | reverse complement strand
TCGCCTTTGGCGATACCGAGAAGGAAGGGCCCGCAGGGCGATGTGGTTCATCGTTCAAGGGCGCTGACGCCGAGGCATGGCATCGTCCCTCCCGCCTCACGCACGGTGCCCCGCACCGTGCCCCCACTCGCCTCTGGCTCGCGGAGTCGGGAACCCTTGGGCTGGGGCGGCGGGGGGCATCCCGGTGACGTACGATCCCTGGGAACGCATGCGTTCCCGGGGGCGTCAGGCTCGAATCACGTAGACCCACAATGTTCATCTCGCCTTTCTGGCGGGACACCCCCCGGCGCTCCCAGCGCGGCGCACGGGGGTTTTGGGACAGGCTCGTCCGTGGTTCAAATGGCCTGACTGCCGCGTTCTCCGGTCCGGATGCGGATGCATTCCGTAAGGTAATGGACGAAAATTTTCCGTCGCCAACCTCGCCGGCATCGTGCCTGGTGGTGCGAAGGATGGTGTCCGCGGTGATGTCTTCGAAGGCGTTGTTGCAGGCGATGGTGATCTGCACCTTGGGGATGAGGTTGGGGACCCTCTTCTTGCCCCGCTGGATGGTGATTTCCTGCTGCCGGCCGGGGCCGCTCTCGCGGACCTCGTCGAGCTTCTCTTCGGGAATGATGGCGGTGTTGAGTTTCATAGGATTCCCCGCTCAGTTGAGGTTGTTCAAGCCGTTGGCGCGTTCTCCGTGGAACTCGTGGTCGAGTCCTGTCTTCTCCATCGACTCGGACATCCAGAAGCCGGTGAGTTTCTCCACGAGGGCCGCAATGAGAAAGGTCATCACCCCGGAAAAGAGGATGGTGATACCCGCCGCCACGGCCTGGACCCGCAGCTGCGAAAGCACTCCCAACCGAGCGTCTTGGCGGCGGCATCGGCCCACCAAGGCTCGCGGATGAAGAAGGTGAGGCCGATCGCCCCCACGATGCCGCCCGTGCCCTCGATGCCGAAAGCACTCAGGCGGTTCTTCAGCAGGAACATCCTCGAACACGCGCTGGCGGCGATGGCCCCCAGGGCGATGGCCCCGCCCACCTGCCCTACGCCAGCGGGCAGGATGGTAGGGTCGATGCCCCGCAGCAGGAAGAGCTTGGGGTTCCAGCCGATGAGTCCCCCCTGGGCGTAAGGGCCGAAGCTCAGGGTAGAGCCCACCACGGTCCACAGCACACCCACCACCGCCATGGCGGCGTAGAAATGCATCAGGGTGCCGAGCACGTTCTTGGTGCGGACCAGACCCCCGTAGAACATGGCCAAACCCGGCACCATCAGCAGCACCAGGGGGGGTGGAGGTGAGCATCCAGGCGGTGGCGTCCGAGTCGTTGACTGCGCTGGCCCCCTGGGCCATTAGAGGAAGCGCTGTGGCCCCTACAGCGGCAAGTCCCAGGCGGCGCTTCCATGTCATGGACTCCTCCACGGGTGGTGAGGAAAGGTGGAAATGGTTGGCGCAGGAGAGATGCAGCCAGCCCGATGCTGACGAGGGGTCCACCTGAACAGGCCGTGCAACCGGGCGCTCCGCTTCATTGATTATTCCTATGGCTCGCTTCATTTCCCGGATGAGGACACCCGGACGGGGGCTCCCCAAAAAAAGCCTGTACAAGTCTGCTCAGTGAGCTCTCCTGGTCGCGGTCGCGGTAGCCTCAGTTCATGCGTACCATTGTGTGGTTCCGGGGCAAGGACCTTCGGGTGGCGGACCACGCCCCTCTGGTGGAGGCCCTGGCCTCCGGCGAGGTGATCCCCCTCTTCGTGTTGGATCCCTACTTCTTCGCGCCGGAGCGGGCCCGAGAACTGCCCCACCGCATGCAGTTCCTGCTGGCGTCACTCAAGGCCCTGGAGGCCAACCTCGCCCAGCTGGGCTCGCGCTTGCTGGTGGTGCCCGGCCGCAGCGCAGAAGTGGTGCCCCGCCTGGCGACGGAATGGAAGGCGGATCAGGTGTTGGCCCACCGTTGGGTGGAACCCGTCGGTCGGGAGCGGGACCGCCGGGTGGCCGAGGCGCTGGAGCAGGAGGGCATCGCCTTCCGACTCTTCGAGGGCGAGACACTGCTGCCGCCGGGAACGGTGCGGAACGGCCAGGGCGGCATGTTCCGCGTGTTCACCCCCTTCGCTCGGGCCTGCTGGGCGAGGCTCGACCTGGGATCAGCCCTGGCCACGCCGCGTTCGCTGCCACCCTTGCCGTTGGGTCTTGCAGCGGAAACGAGGCCGGTCCCTTCATTGGAAGAGCTGGGTCTGGTTCTGAATCGAAGCCTACAGCCTGGGGGCGAAAAACCCGCAAGGGCGCGCTTGCGGGCCTTCACCACGGGCCCTCTGTCGGAGTACGGGACCGACCGGGACCGCATGGACCGGCCTGGCACCTCGCGACTCAGCGCCGACCTCAAGTTCGGCACCCTGTCGGTGCGCACGGTGTGGCAGGCCGTGGCGGAGGTCGAAGCGGGCGAATCCGGCCGGCGCTACCTCAACGAACTGCTTTGGCGCGAGTTCAGCCACCACCTCCTGTGGGAATGGCCGGAGCTGTTGGAACGACCGTTCCGTGCAGGTTTCGAGGGCTTTCCCTGGCGGGAGGGCGAGGCGGACTGGAAGGCCTGGACCGATGGCCTCACGGGCTATCCCGTGGTGGATGCCGCGGCCCGGCAGTTGAAGGCCGAAGGCTTCGTCCACAACCGGGCCCGCATGGTGGCGGCCAGCTTTCTGACCAAGCACCTGCTGATCGACTACCGGCGGGGAGAGGCCCACTACATGCACTGGCTGACGGACGGCGACTGGGCCCAGAACAGCTCCGGGTGGCAGTGGAGCGCCGGTTGCGGCTGCGACGCCCAGCCCTGGTTCCGCATCTTCAACCCCGTGGCCCAGGGTCTTAAGTTCGATCCCGATGGCGCCTACGTGCGGCGGTGGGTGCCTGAATTGGCATCGTTGCCGGCCAATCTCATCCAGGAGCCCTGGAAGGCGCCGAAGGCCCTGCGAGACAACCTCGATTACCCCGAACCCATCGTGGCTCACGCCCTGGCCCGGGAACGGTTCCTGGCCACGGCGAAAGGGCATCTGGGACGGCAGAAGGCCTGATAGAGTGAGTGATACGGAAAGCTCTATCCCTTCTGCTTTAATGACTTACGGGTAGCTCATGCACACCATCCGATTCGATGGCAAGATCTCGGGCGTGGCCGAATGCGACCGGGAGACGGCCCTGCTGGCCGCCAGTACCCAGGCAGCAATCCCGCTGAACCATCGATGCGGCGGTCACGCCCGCTGTGGCACCTGCCTCGTCACCATCGTGGATGGTGCAAACCACCTCACCGAGCAGGGCGCCGCCGAAACCAGGGTCCTCAAGGCCCTCAAGGCCAATCCCGATCAGCGCCTCGCCTGCCAGACCTGGGCCCGGGGCGACGTGAGTGTGAAGTACTGATCCCAAATGATCAGACCGGCCGGCGCCCTTCCATGGCGCGGTCCAGGGTGAGTTCATCGGCGTATTCGAGGTCGCTGCCGATGGGGAGGCCCAGCCCGATGCGAGTGATGCGGACGCCGATGGGCTCAAGCATGCGGGCGAGCCAGCTGGCGGTGGCCTCTCCGTCCACGGTGGGGTTGGTGGCCAGGATCACTTCCTGGATGGCGCCATCCTCCAGGCGCTTCAGCAACTCGCGGATCCGCAGCTGATCGGGTCCCACGCCGCGCAGGGGCGAGATGAGGCCCCCCAGCACGTGGTAGCGGCCCCGAAAGTGGCCGCTCCGCTCGAAGCTCAGCACGTTGGAGGCCTCGGCCACGATGACGAGGCTGGTGGGGTCTCGGCGGGGATCCAGGCAGATGGGGCAGGCGGGCTGGTCCGTGAAGGCGCCGCACACTTCGCAGAAGCCGACCTTCTCGGCAGCCTGCTGCAGGAGGTGGGCCAGGTGGGCCATGGCGTCGGGCCCCTCCTTCAAGAGGTGCAGGGCCATGCGCTGGGCGGATTTCGCGCCCACGCCGGGCAGCCTCTGAAGGCTTTCGATCACAGCCTCTAGGGGCGGCGGCAGCTTCATGGAATCAAAGCCCGAGGCCCGGCAGATTGAGACCGGCGCCCATGCCGCCCATCTGCTTTTTCATTACGTCGTCCACCTTGGCGGCGGCGTCTCGGAAGGCGGCCAACAGCAGATCTTCGAGCATGGAGGGATCCTCCGGGTCCATGGCCTCCTTGGCGATGGCGAGGCCCACCAGTTCCTTGGAGCCGTTCAGGGTGACCTTCACCAGTTCGCCGCCGGCGGTGCCGTCGACGCGCAGGTTGGCCTGGGTCTCGGCGAGCTTCGCCTGCATCTGCTGGGCCTGTTTCATGAGGAAGCGCATGTCCATGTCAGTCTCCGGAAAGGGTATCGGGCGCGGGTTTGGGGCAGCGAAGGCGGTGGGCCAGGCGCAGCATCAGGAAATATCCCACGGGAACGGCCACGGCGCTCAGCACGAAGCCACCCAGGAGGTAGGGCCTCAGGATCGGTTTGAGCATGACCGCAGCAGCATCGAAGCCCGCATGGGTGGTAAAGCTGGCCCACCCAATGGTCTTCCAGTTGACGCCGCTCAGGTCCAGATGCAGGCCCCGGCCCAGCAGCACGTTGCCGAGAAAGGTCGAGGCCGTGGCGATGGGCACCATGGTCCAGGGATTGTTCGTAAAGGCGCCCAGGAATGTCAGAGGTCGGTGGAGCTTCTTCACCAGGGCACAGCAGATCAACACCAGGCCGGTGTGCGTGCCCATAAGCGGGTTCCAGGCGATCGAGAGTCCCAGGGCAAAGCTCCACGCCAAGTGATGGGCCTCCAGATTGGGATTCGCCAGGTACCGCTTGGTGCGAGCCCAAATGTGGGTCTTGTCGCGGGGGGTCATGGGTGTCCAAAGTGATCGAAACTGAGGTCAGGCAGGGATCGGAGCGAACCCCCATCATAGGCCAGCAGCGGCGAGTCCCCGTGGGGCAGGGCCGTACCTATGAAGATGAGAGGCAGACCGAGCCGGGTTTCCAGATCGGCCTGGGGCAACGAACTGCCGAAGCAGCGGGCATAGTCCTCACCGCCCCGGAGAGCGTCTTCGTCCAAGTCGGGAGCCACGGCAATGCTGAGACCCGAGGCCTCGGCCAGATTGCGGAGGTCGCGGCTCAGCCCATCGGAAAGGTCCAGGCAGGCATGCACCTCGGAGATCGCGGCCAGGCGCAGGCCCAGGCCTAGATTCGGCTGCGGGCACAGGTGCGCCGCCAAGTCTGGATCGGGGGTTTCCGGGTTCCAGCGCTGGCCGGACTGGAGCTTCCTTAGCCCGCGTAGGCTGGCGCCGGGCCGCTGGTCCACGTAAATTCCGTCACCGGGCCGAAGGCCGTCCCGCCGCAACCAGCGGGTCGCAAAGCCGAAGGCGGTGATGCCGAGGCCCAACCCTGAGGGCCGACCCACAGTATCCCCGCCCAGGACCTCGACCCCGGCATGGCGGCTGGCTTTGGCCAAGCCTTGTAGGAAGGTGTCCAGCCAGGGCTCCTCAATCTCAGGGCCCAGGGCCAGAGTAAGGGTGAAGCCGAAGGGCCGGGCGCCAGATGCATCCAGGTCCGACAGGTTCACCGCCAGCAGTTTGCGGGCCAGGAGGTCCGGCGGATGCCAGTCGAGGCGAAAGTGTTGGTCCGATTCCATGAGATCTGTGGTCACCAACAGGGTCTGACCCGGGGGCACCGAAGGCAGGGCGCCGCAATCGTCCAAGAGATTCCCGCCCCCGGGCAACAACTCCCGGATCCGGGCCAGAATTCCCGTCTCCTTCAGGCTCATGGGTGGACCTCCGTCACAAGCCCAGTCTCCCACGCCTCTGAAAGTGAGGCGAAGCTTGGTCCGGGCCGGTGGTGATGATAAGTTAATTGGGATCGCCCATCACTGGGCTTCCACTGGATCTCGAGGAGATGACCATGGCCATTACCAAAGTCTGGATCGAAGAAGGCTGCATCGTGTGCAACGCCTGCGAGGCCGAGTGCCCCGAGGTATTCCACGTCACCGACGACAGCTGCCATGTCAACGGCTCCGTGCGCGAAGATGGCGTGGATTCCGAAAACCGGGACGAGCGGAGCCCCCTCTCCGGCAGCTTCGGAACCGACCTGGAAGCCAGCATCGAAGCCGGTGCGGCCGGTTGTCCCGTGGAAGTCATCAAGTTCGAAAAGGCCTGAAACGGCGGAGACGGTTCAGGTAGGAACGGGCGCCGAAAGGCGCCCGTTCTTTAATTCCTGAAGCCTGAAGCCTAGTCCTTCAGGCCCACGTTCACTTCAAATTCGCCGGACTGGGTCCTGAAGGGGATGGCGATGCAGGGGACATCGCCGCTGCGGCTGATCCTGTGGCCCTTGCCGATGACCACTGTGGGGATAGAGATGGAGAGGCTGAAGCCATCCTGGATCAGTAGGCGGCGGGCATCTCCCACCACGATGTTGCCGATCTCGCCGATGGCATCTTCCACGTCCTTGTTCAGTTCGGTGATCTCTTCCATGAGCATGTTGCTGGCGATGCGGCAGGCCAGGCCTGCGGGGAAGCTGAGGATGATGGATCCTGAGGTGTCACCGGTGATGCCGATGATGGCGGAGATGTCATAGGTGGTGATCAGGTCCTCCTTCACCGCCAGGCCGATTTTCTCGGCGGTGATGTTGGCCATCATTTCCAGACTTCGGAGGGTCGATTCAATGAAGGGGTTGATGAAGGCGACGTTCATGGGACCTCAGCCGGATTAGACTGCATCATGTTTCGGTCAAGGAATTCTCCGGCATGACTTCCGGCCTGGAGCGGAAACCGAACTGGGTTCATCATGGAGGGTTCCACCGGGGGGTTCCGATGCTCAACCGCATCCAGGCCGATTTGAAGACAGCCATGCTGGCCAGGGACGCGGTTCGGACCCAGGTGGTGCGCATGGCCCTGGCCGCCTACAAGAACGAGGCTGTGGCCAAGGGGTTGGGGCCCCAGGGAATTCTGGTCGAGGCGGATGCCCTGGCGGTCATCAAGCGGCTGGTGAAGTCCCGGGAGGACAGCGTCACTCAGTTTGAAAAGGTGGGCCAGATGGAACGGGCCGCCCAGGAGCGGGCTGAGATCGAGCTGCTGAAACCCTATCTGCCAGCCATGATCGAGGGGCCGGCCCTTGAGGCCGCAGTGCAGGCGGCCATCGTCCAGAGCGGAGCCACGACGAAGAAGGATATGGGCCTAGTGATGAAAGCCCTGCAGGCGGCCCACGGCGGCGCCATCGATGGCAAGGCCGCCAGCACTCTGGTGCAACACCTCCTAGCCTGAGGAACGCCTGCGGCTTGGGTTAGACTCGAAGGTTCGAGGCCCCCATGAAGCAGTCCAAGCTCCTGATCCAGACCCTGCGCGAAACGCCGCGGGACGCCGATGTCGTGAGCCAGCAGCTCATGATGCGGGCGGGCATGATCCAGAAGGTGGCGGCGGGCATCTACAGCTACCTGCCGCTGGCCTTCCGCAGCATCCGGAAGTTCGAGGAGATCGTCCGCGAGGAATTGGCCAAGGACGGCTGCCAGGAACTGCTCATGCCCGCCGTGCTGCCGGCGGACCTCTGGCAGGAAAGCGGGCGTTGGAAGTTCTATGGCGACGAACTGCTCCGGTTCTGCGACCGCAAGGCCAAGGCCGAGCTGGCCGAGCGCCGCCTGAAGGGGGAGCAGCCCGATGAACGGGATTTCTACAACTTCTGCCTGGGCCCCACCCACGAGGAAGTGATCACGGACATCGTCCGCAAGAACGTGCGCAGCTACAAGCAGCTGCCCATGAACCTCTTCCAGATCCAAACCAAGTTCCGGGACGAGCGGCGCCCCCGCTTCGGCCTCATGCGGGGCCGGGAGTTCACCATGAAGGACGGCTACTCCTTCCATGCGGACGACGCCTGCGCCGACCGCGAGTACTGGGCCATGTTCAACGCTTATAAGCGAATCTTCTCCCGCCTGGGGGTGAAGTTCCGTCCCGTGGAGGCGGACAGCGGCGCCATCGGCGGCAGCTTCACCCATGAGTTTCATGTGCTGGCGGGCAGCGGCGAGGACGCCATCCTCAGCTGCGATGGGTGCGATTACACGTCCAATATCGAGAAGACGGAGGCTCCAGCGCTGCACGCTGGAGAAAATGGAAAGGCCTTCGAGTTGAAGCGGGATCACTTCTGCACGCCGGGTGTTGTGGGGCAGGTTGAACAAGCGGCAGGGATGAAGGATGCCGACCATGACGGGGTGCCCATCACCCAGACCAGCAAGTTCTTCCTCTTCCGGGCCACGTTCGCGGACGGAGGCACCAAGCTGGTGGGCGCGGTGCTTCGGGGCGACCACGAACTTAACCCCGTCAAAGTGAAAAACCTCATTGGGGCTGCGGAACTGGAACTGATGCCCCTGGAGGAGGCCGAGGCCTTCACCGGCGCCAAGACCGGGTTCATGGGGCCCGTCGGGCTGAAGGATGTCCAGATGCTCGTGGACCTCAGCCTCGAAGGCGCCGTGAACCTCACCTGCGGCGCGAACCGTTCGGACTACCACCACTTCGGCTTGGATCCCGCCCGCGACCTGCCGGGCTGCACCTTCGCAGATCTGCGCCTGGCCGCGGCGGGCGATACCTGCACCCGCTGCGGCAAGGGCCACTACCAGGCCTTCCGGGGCATCGAGGTGGGACAGGTGTTCAAGTTGGGGATCAAGTACTCGAAATCCATGTCCTGTACCTTCCTTGATGAACAGGGCCGGGAGAATCCCATGGTCATGGGCTGCTACGGCATCGGCATCACCCGCACCGTGGCGGCGGCCATCGAGCAGAACTACGATGCCGATGGCATCATCTGGCCCTGGCCCATCGCGCCCTACCAGGTGCACATCCTGAACCTCGACCCGGGCAACGCCGAGGTGGTCGCCGCGGCGACGATGGTGGAGAAGGACCTGGAAGCGGCCGGCTTTGAGGTGCTCCACGACGACCGCGAAGGCATGAGCCCTGGGGCCAAGTTCAAGGATGCGGACCTGTTGGGCTTTCCCTTGCGCTTCACCGTGGGCGCCAAGGGTCTGAAGGACGGCCTCGTGGAATTGCGGGACCGACGCACCAAGGCCGTCGTTAAGCTGAAGCCCGAGGCGGCCGTGGCCGAGGTTTCCGCGGCGCGAGACCGTATCATGCAGGAACTGGAAACCGCGGGAGGGCGCTGATGGCTGAGGGCCGGGTCCACCTAACCACCTTCATCGAGGGCGTGCTGGTCCATGGCCAGCAGATGCCCTTCGTTCTGCTCGTGCCTTCGCCCCATAGCCCCCATCGCGGCCTGCTCATGCCCGCCCAGATCCCCTGGTCACCGGGGTTCCTGCCGACGGCCTTGCTGAGTGCCCAGATCGAGGCTGCCTGGGGCATGCCCTTCCGATTTGTAGATAACTCGGTGCTACCCGTGGTGTTCGATGAGCGCACCAGCCGCCTGCCGACCCCATGGCTGCTGCGCCTTGAGGGGCTCGAGGGCCAACAGCGCCTTTACCTCAGCCACCTGCTCCGCACCAAGGCCCCCGAGGACCAGATGCCGCCGCCTCCCCCAGGAGGCCAGTGGTACAGCGACCAGGGCCTCCAGAGTGCGGATCTGCTGCCAGGTATCCGGCGGCTTTGCCAGTCGGCCCTGCAGGCGGTGGCGGAGATGCAAGGGTGAAATTCCACCCTACTTCAGTTCTAACGAAAATCGGCCGCATGGCGCCGATTTTCGCAAGGGCTGCACCCAGGGATCAGAACTGCTCGAAGGCATTGAAAAAGTAGCTCACCTCGAACCGTGCGCTCTCGGGCTTGTCACTGCCGTGGGTGGCGTTGCGGCCAATGCTGGCGCCAAATCGCTTGCGGAGGGTGCCATCGGCGGCATTGGCGGGATTGGTGGCGCCCATCAGGTCGCGCCAGCGGAGGATGGCGTTCTCACCCTCCAGCACCATCATGGCGACGGGGCCCTCGGACATGAAGCCCTCCAACTCCGGGTAGAAGCCCTTGCCCACGTGCTCATGGTAGAAGCCCTGGCAGAGGGCGGGTGTGAGGCGGGTCAGCTTGAGCCCCAGGATCTTCAAGCCGTTCTGCTCGATGGCGGTAATGATCTCGCCAAGGTGACCGTCCTTGACGGCGTCAGGCTTGACAATGGCAAAGGTGCGCTCAAAGGCCATGGTTCCTCCAGAATCCAAACGATCAGTGTGCCCTGGGCAAGTAACTTCGGCAACCACGGGTGCTTGTCCGGTAGCTCCAACGCTGGGAAAAGTGGAGCCGCCACGCTACAATCGATGGTTTACGCGACTGGACGGCTCCATGATCGACAGCCTACTGAAGAAACTCATCGGCTCCAAGAATGACCGGGAGTTGAAGCGCTTGTGGGCCAAGGTTCAGGCCATCAACGTCCTGGAGCCGGAGATGGCGGCCCTGGGCGACGAGGCGCTGAAGGCCAAGACCCCGTACCTCAAGGCGAAGTTGGCGAATGGCGCCACCCTGGAGGACATCCTGCCCGAGGCGTTTGCCGTGGCACGGGAGGCCAGCAAGCGCGTGCTGAAGATGCGCCACTTCGATGTGCAGCTCGTGGGCGGCATGGCCCTGCACGAGGGCCGGGTGTCCGAGATGCGCACCGGTGAAGGGAAGACCCTCACCGCCACGCTGGCGCTCTATCTCAATGCCCTCGCTGGCAAGGGCGCCCATCTCGTCACGGTCAACGACTACCTGGCACGCCGCGACGCGGAGTGGATGGGCCGTCTCTACTCCTGGCTCGGCCTGAGCATCGGGGTCATCCAGCACGGCCTGGACGACCAACAGCGCCGCGATGCCTACGCCTGCGACATCACCTACGCTACCAACAACGAACTGGGCTTCGACTACCTCCGCGACAACATGAAGTGGGATCTGGAGGACTTCACCCAGCGTGGCTTCCACTACGCAATCGTGGACGAAGTGGACTCGATCCTCATCGACGAGGCCCGCACCCCCTTGATCATCGCGGGCAGCAGCGAGGAAGACACTTCAAAGTATTTCCGCATTGATGCCATCGTTCCCAAGCTCAAGAACGAGGTGCACTACAAGGTGGACGAGAAGGACCGCCAGGTGATGCTGACCGACGAGGGGATCCACTACGCCGAGCAGCTCCTGAACGTGACGAACCTCTACGATCCCACCAGCATCGAGACCCTGCACGGACTCAACCAGGCCCTGCTGGCCCATAAC
>JANYAS010000019.1 GCA_025361205.1 Holophagaceae bacterium | reverse complement strand
CTTCAGGCGCATCAGGGCATCCAGGTCGCTGCAGGCGGCCAACGCCTTCGGAAACGTGCGATCCGCCTCGATGATCTCCGGCGGCAGCAGCTTGTCCATGGGTCCCTCGACAGGTGGGTCTAAACAAGGAAAGGCCGCTTACGCGGCCTTTCGGGTGTCTGCGACGTGCTGCTTCGCGATCAGCCCTTGGCCACGGCCACGAGCTTGGTAAACGCCTCGGGATTGCGCACGGCGAGGTCCGCGAGAATCTTGCGATCCAGGTCCACGGATGCCTTCTTCAGGCCCCCCATGAACTTGGAGTAGCTGGTATCGTTCTGGCCGCAGGCAGCACTAATGCGCACCACCCAGAGGCGGCGGAAGTCGCGCTTCTTGACCTTGCGGTCGCGGTAGGCATAACCGAGGGCCTTTTCGACCGCTTCCTTGGCGGAGCGGTACAGGCGGGACTTGGCGCCGTAGAAGCCCTTGGCGAACTTCATCATGCGCTTGCGGCGCTGGGCGCGCTTAAAGCCACGTTTTACGCGAGTCATGGTGGTTCCTTTCCTCGAGGCAGCTCGTCCGGGAATCGGTGAACTTTAGGAGCCTCATCGGGGGTGGCCTCAGCCACCGGGTTGAACCTTCGATCCTAGGATCTCCGGTCTTGGAGAACAAGCTCTAAGCAGGCTTGGCCTGCGCAGAGCAAGGGGGTCCGGGGGTGTGGGCGCAAGCGCGACGTTGGATCCTTGCGACGCACGCGTTGCAAGGGGAACCCCCGGAGAAAATCAGGCGTAAGGCAGCATGGCCATAACGGCCTTCTGATCGGCCTTGGACACCAGGCGGCCCATGTCGAGTTGACGCTTCCGCTTGGCGGTTTTCTTGGTCAGGATGTGGCGCTGATGCGAGCAACCCCGTTTGAACTTGCCACTGGCCGTCTTCTTGAAGCGTTTCTGTGCGCCCTTGTGGGTCTTGATCTTGTAGCTTTTCATGGGTTCCTCACTGGATCTGGGCTTCGGTTTCGGGGGTTTCGGGCTTGACCGCTTTCGGCTTCTTCGGCGGCTTGGGGGCTTCGATGATCCGGGGAGCAAGGATGGCGTGCATGTCGCGGCCATCAATACCCGCGGTCTTTTCGACAATGGCTTTGTCGCCCACCCGCTGAATGACTTCTTCAATGATCCGGTAACCGATGTCGCGGTGGACGACTTCGCGTCCGCGGAACATGACCACCACTTTGACTTTGTCTTCTTCTTCGAGGAACCGCAGGATGTGCTTGACCTTGAAATCGAAATCATGGTCATCCGTCTTGGGGCGGAACTTCACTTCCTTGACCACGATGTTCTTCTGCTTGGCGCGGGCCGCGTGCTCCCGCTTGGCTTCCATGAATTTGTACTTGCCGTAGTCCATGATCCGGCAGACGGGTGGGTTGGCGTTTCCTGCCACTTCCACCAGGTCTAGGCCGCGCTCTTCAGCGACCCGGATGGCTTGTTGGGGGGGCATCAAGCCGAGCTGTTCGCCATCTTCGGAGATGACGCGGACCTCAGGTGCCCGGATGCCGTCGTTGATGCGGGTCTCGTTCGGACGAATGGTTCCTCCCCTAGTTGCACAAGGACGAAAAGTCTATCATTGGAGTGGGTTCACGCCAAGCACTGAAAACAAGGTCAACGCTGGCGAAGTCGAACCTCGGCGGCCAGTGTCGCCAGAAAGTCATCCAGGGCCTGGACCCCCAGGTCCCCCCGGTGGCGATGGCGCACGGAGACGTTACCGGCCTCGGCCTCCCGGTCGCCGATCACCAGCATGTAGGGGACCTTGGCCAACTGGGCATCGCGGATCTTGGCCTTCAGGCTTTCGTTCCGCAGGTCCAGATCCACCCGGAACCCCTGGGCCTTGGCCCGGGCCGCGGCCTCGCCCGCAAAGGCGTGGGCGCGATCCGTGATGGGTAGGATGGCCACCTGCACGGGCGCCAGCCAGGCCGGGAAGGCCCCGGCGGTGTGCTCGACGAGGATGCCCATGAAGCGTTCGAGGCTGCCCAGAATGGCCCGGTGCAGCATGATGGGGCGCCCCTCCCCGCCATCCGGCCGGGTGTAAGTCAGGTCGAAGCGCTCCGGCATCATGTAATCCACCTGGAGGGTACCTAGCTGCCAGGGGCGCTTCAGAGCATCCAGGATCTGGAACTCGATCTTGGGCCCATAGAAGGCACCTTCGCCGGGGTTCAGGGTGTAGGGCATGCCGGCCTCATCCAGGGCCTCGGCCAGGGCGCCCTCGGCGGCATCCCAGATCTCGTCAGACCCCAGCCGCTTCTCGGGCCGGGTGCTCAGGGCCACCCGCATGCCCTCGAAGCCGAAGGTGTCGTAGACCTCCTTCAGCAGGGCCAGGAAGTCCGCCATTTCGGTCTTGATCTGTTCGGTGGTGCAGTAGATGTGGGCGTCGTCTTGGCAGAAGGTGCGGACGCGGGTGAGACCGTGGGTCACCCCGCTGCGCTCGAACCGATGCAGGCGACCGAAGTCGGCATAGCGGATGGGCAGTTCCCGGTAGCTGTGCTTCTGGCTGCCGAACATGATGCAGTGGCCCGGGCAGTTCATGGGCTTCACCGCGTACTCGCGTTCCTCGGCGGTGGTGAAGTACATGTTGTCGGCGTAGTTCTCGTAGTGCCCGCTGGTCTTCCAGAGGTCCACATCGAGGATCTGGGGCGTGATCACCTCGCTGTAGCCGTATTTGAAGTAGAGCGCCCGCATGTACGCAACCAGCTCGTTGTAGACGGTGGTTCCCTTGGGGTGAAAGAAGGGCGAGGCCGGCGCCTCCGGATGGAAGGAATAGAGGCCCAATTCCTTGCCCAGCTTGCGGTGGTCCCGGGTCTTGGCTTCCTCCAGCCGCTTCAGGTGCTCGTCCAGTTCTTTCTGGGTGTGGAAGGCCGTCCCGTAGATACGGCTGAGCATCTGGTTCTTCTCGTCGCCCCGCCAGTAGGCCCCCGCGATGCTGAGCAGCTTGAAGGCCTTCAGCTTGGCGGTGCTGGGCACGTGCGGCCCCCGGCACAGGTCATAGAAGTCGCCCTGGCGGTAGCCGCTGACGATTTCCCCCTGGGGGATGCTGGACACGATCTCGACCTTGAGGGGCTCACCTGCGGCCTGGAACCTGGCCACGGCCGCGTCCCGGCCGAGATCCTCCCGCACCACCTCGACGCCCTCGGCCACGATCTTCCGCATCTCGGCTTCGATGAAGGGTAGATCCTCGGGCGTGAAGGGCTTGTCAACCCAGAAGTCGTAGAAGAAGCCATCCTCGATCACCGGACCGATGCCCACCCGAGCCTGGGGATAGAGCCGCTTCACCGCGTGGGCCAGCAGGTGCGCCGTGGAATGACGGATCAGCTCCAGGCTCTCGGGAGCCTTGCTGGTGACGATCTCCACCTTGGTCCCATTCACCAAGGGGGTGTTCAGGTCCACCATCCGACCATTCACCCGGATGGCCAGGGCCGCGTCCAAGAGGCGGGCCCCGATGCCACCCGCCAGGTCGGCCCCGGTGGCACCCTCGGCCAGCTGCCGGAGGGAGTCATCAGGAAGACGGACCTCGATGGACATGGGTTCCTCGGAAACTAAAGATCTATTTTTATCAGTAAAAACAACTCCGGGCCATCAATGTTGATGGCCCGGAGGGATTTTAACGTCGCAGCGACCTACTTTTCCACTCCTGTTCAGAGCAGTATCATCGGCCCTCCAGGTCTTAACGGCCGTGTTCGGGATGGGAACGGGTGTGACCCCTGGGGAAAAGCCACGACGAAGGGTAAGAAGGGTGAGAAGGGATTTAGCGAAGCATCTGGAGCAACCAGATGGCTTGTGAATTAATGCTTAATGCAATTCATTGATGAAAGGTCAAGTCTATGGACCGATTAGTACCGCTAAGCTGAAGCCGTTACCGGCCTTACACATGCGGCCTATCAACGTGGTGGTCTTCCACGGGTCTCATAGGGAGATCTCATCTTGAGGGGTGTTTCGCGC
>JANYAS010000165.1 GCA_025361205.1 Holophagaceae bacterium | reverse complement strand
TCCAGAGCTCTTCCTTCGGATCAAATGGGTCCAGTGCTTCCAATTTCGGCACGGCCCGCACCATCACCGCCTCCGCCGGTTTCCGCTTCTAAGCGCCCCCGGTACCACCCGAAACGAGGCCCGCGAGGGCCTCGTTTTTTTATGCCGTTTAACGCTTGAACGGAGTTGAAAATCAATTAAATACGACTTATATATCGCCTATAGACCTCGCATATTGATGCTACCTGCGTAGGGCTAAGGAAAAATGTTTATGCGAATTTGGGGGAACCTGACCTATTATTTTGACACTTCCCCCCGATCTTTGGCTGTCCTCATGACCTTGAACCCGAGCAGATGGTTGCCCGGGGAATGGTCATCGGGTCCAACCGAACGTCAGCAAGCCCTTCGCGGCGCGTGCCGCTTCTCCCCCCCAAAGGAGTTTCTATGAATCGAATCTTTACTCGGCTGGGCTTCACCGCCGCGGCCATCGTCGCGGGAGGGGGCATCGTCGCCCACGCGCAGACGGCCACCACCGGCGCGGTATCCGGACAGGTCTCCGACAAGGGGGGCGCCCCTGTCGCCGGCGCCACGGTCCGTCTGACCTCGATGCAGAACTCCCGCACCTTCATCACCGGCAGCGACGGCAGCTTCCGCTTCGGCCTGCTGAACCCCGGCGCCTGGACCGTGGAAGTCTCGAAATCCGGCCTTCAGAAGGTCACCCAGAACATCACCGTGCTGGTGAACCAGAACCAGCCCGTGACCTTCAAGATGGCCGGCGAAGCCGCCACCGTGGTTGAGGTGCTCGGCACCGCCACGACGGTGGACACCACCACCACCCAGACGGGCCTCACCACCACCATGGAGACCCTGTCCGCCATCCCGAAGAACGCCCGCACCCTCGACGCCCTGTTCCAGATGGCGCCCGGTGTCACCAGCGGCGGCTTCGCCGGCCGGTCCGACCCCACCATCGGCGGCGGTTCCGCGGCTGAGAACGCCTACATCGTGGACGGTCTGTCCACCACCAACAACAGCCGCGGCTTCGCGGGTTCCCAGCTCGTCACGGACTTCATCGATCAGGTGGAAATCCAGACCGGCGGCTTCAAGCCTGAATACAGTGCGCTCGGTGGCGTCATCAACGCCGTCACCAAGTCCGGCACCAACACCTTCAAGGGTTCCGCCTGGGTCACCTGGGATGCCATCGGCATCCAGGCCGTGGCCAAGAAGAACATCTACTTCCGTCCCACCACCCAGGACGCCAACAGCCGCTATGACGTCGGCGCTGAGGTGGGCGGTCCCATCATCAAGGACAAGCTCTTCTTCTACGCGGGTGTGGACGGCAACTTCGTGGAGTCCCCCAGCTCCCTGCCCAACAACAGCGGGCTCGTGAACGGCTCGGACAAGATCAGCACCTACCAGACCTACCTCAAGCTGAACTGGTACCTCACCCAGGACCAGCAGTTCACCATCGCCGCCAACCTCAACAGCAAAAAGGACGATTTCCCGACCTTATATCCCACCACGGGCAATGCGAGCAACGGCTACAACGACAAGGACACCACCCAGAACTTCGTCCTCAACTACGACTGGACCATCAATCCCAGCCTCTTCCTCAGCGCCAAGCTGGGCACCACCCAGTTCAAGGACGTGTATGCCCCCACTGACATGACCCGCATCAGGGTCACTGACAACAACTACTACAATACTGGCCCCGGTGCCGCCGCTCGTCCAGATCTGGCCGGCCTCGGCTACGTCAGCGGTGGCGCGGGCTATAATGAAACCCTGGACAAGACTGTGACCACCCAGGCCAAGGTGGACCTCAGCTGGTTCGTGGGCAGCCACAACATGAAGTTCGGCGTGTCCCAGCTCACCTCGAAGTACTCCGAGGTGGCTGCCACCTCCGGCGGTGAGCGCGTCACCATTCGCCGCACCGGAGGAGGTGCCTTCAATGGCGTGGACCGCCAGTTCCTCCACACCAACGCCACGGTGAAGGCCGTCTTCACGGGCTTCTACGCCCAGGACACCTGGGATGTGGGCGCGGGCCTTAAGTTGATGTATGGCGCCCGCTACGAGATCCAGGACCAGCGCGATCTCAACGACAAGACCTTCCTCAAGTTCAGTAACTTCCAGGACCAGCTCCAGCCCCGCCTGGGCTTCACTTGGGACGTGAACCAGGACGGCCGCTCCAAGGTCTCCGGCAGCTTCGCCCGCTACTTTGAATCCATCCCCCAGCGCATGGCCATCCGCGTCTTCGCGAACGAGACCTACCTGCGCTGGCGCTATAGCGCCGCGAATTCCAGCTACAATACCGCCACCGGCGCCTATGCCTATGGCACCAGCGACCCCCTCAACTACCGCGTCACGGACTTCTCCACGCCCTTCACCAACGATCCCATCGCGGTAGGCGTCAAGCTGCCCAAGCGCGATGAATACACGCTGGGCTATGATCACACCTTCGGCAGCGGCTGGACGGCGGGTGTTCATGCCAAGTACCGCGAGCTGAAGAACCCCATGGAAGACATGGTCTTCACCGACACCGCCGGCAATCCCTACGATGAGGGCCCGCAGATCGACTTCGTCAACACCCCGGGTCGCACGGGCGCGGGCGCCGCGATCATCGGCAACCCCGGCGGTTACCAGCAGTGGCGTCCCAACCCGAACAGCATGACGTTCTACCTGCTAGGCCTCGGCGCCGCCAACCCTTACGGGGCCGGCCCCGGTTTCAGCAACAACAGCTACGGCATCAACATGCTGCAGTACTACAACCCCGCCACGGGGCTCTTCACCGTCCAGGATTCGCGTTTCCCCAAGGCCGGCAACAAGTACGCCAGCGTGGACTTCACCCTGGAAAAGAAGACCGATCGCGACACCTTCAACTTCAGCTACACCTGGAGCCGCCTGGAAGGCAACTACGAAGGCGTCGTCTCCAGCTCCAACGGCCAGGCGGATGGCAATATCACCGCTTCCTTCGACTACTATCCCTACGTGGGCTACGGCCTCCTCCCCAATGACCGCACCCACGTGGTCAAGCTCTTCGCCAGCCACCGCATCGACCTGGCTGGGGGCGACCTCAACGTCGGCGTGAACTGGACCTACCAGAGCGGCACCCCGCTCAGCCTCTTCGACGATGGTTCCAGCAGCACCCCGCCCCTCGCCGACATCGGCAGTTACGGCAACGCCACCCCGCTGAACGGTCAGCTGGGCCAGCTGGGCCGTAGCCCCGCCACCAACAACGTCGACCTGCACCTCGACTACGTCTACAAGTTCGGGAAGACCTTCAAGATCATCCCGAGCATCGACATGTTCAACGTCTTCAACACGCGGTACCCCACCCTGATCTACCAGCAGGCCATGGATCAGTCAGGCACCGCCGACGCCCGTTACGGCCAGCAGCAGGACTGGCAAAAGGCCCGTCGCTACCGGTTCGGCGTGAAGTTCCAGTTCTAGTCGGAACCCACGACCGCCAAAGAAACGGGCCCCTCGGGGCCCGTTTTCATGCCTGGACCACCCGCGTCAGTCCTTCGCCACCCACTGGATATCGGCCACCCCCGCCACGGCATTCTCGGCGCGGGCCAAGGCGAAGAGCCAGTCGCTCAGGCGGTTCAGGTAGACCAGCACGGCCGGGTTCATGGGCTCCTCATGGGTGAGCGCCACCACCTCGCGCTCGGCGCGGCGGCAGACGGTGCGGGCCAAGTGCGCGTGGGCACAGGCGGGCGTCCCCCCGGGCAGGACGAAGGCCGTCATGGGGGGCGCCAGGGCCGTCAGGCGATCAATGTCCGCCTCCATGTCGGCCAGGGCCCAGGTCGGCTTGCTCAGGCGGGCCCCCAACAGCTCCTGGCGGGCCGCAGGCGTGGCCAGGATGGCCCCGAGCACAAAGAGGTCGTGCTGGATCCGCAGGAGGTTCTCCGCCCCCGCACAGGCCGGCGTCGCATGCAGGCGCAGGAGGCCCATGATGCTGTTCAGTTCGTCCAGGGTGCCGTAGGCCACCAGCCGCAGGTGCGACTTGCTCACCCGGTCGCCCCCGAACAGGCCCGAGGAACCGTCATCACCCGTGCGCGTGTAGAGTTTCATGGGGAACCTCAGAAAAAGCTGGGACAGGATTAAAGAAAAAACAAAATAATCATTATTTATTTTTAATCTTGTTAATCCATCTTTTCATCCTGTTAATCCTGTCAAGGCTTTTCGCCAGTGTGGGTCGGCGCCTACGCCCCGCCGTGGGCGCGGCTCCAGGCCACGGTATCGGAGCGCCAGGCCGTCAGGGCCGCCAATCCCACCGTGTCCAGGATTCCGC
>JANYAS010000162.1 GCA_025361205.1 Holophagaceae bacterium | reverse complement strand
TCAGTTTGTGAAATTCCTCATAGTAGCTCTTGAGTCCCTTGAGGATTTTCACCGTGTCTTCCACCGTGGGCTCGTTCACGTCGATCTTCTGGAATCGCCGCACCAGGGCGCGGTCCTTCTCGAAATGCTGGCGAAACTCCTTGTAGGTGGTGGAACCCATGCACCGCAAATTCCCCGACGCCAGGGCGGGCTTCAGCAGATTGGAGGCGTCCATGCTGCCGCCGCTGGTTGCCCCGGCCCCGACAATGGTATGGATCTCGTCGATGAAAAGGATGATGTGCGGCTCTTTTTCCACTGCGGAGATCACGGCCTTAAGCCGCTGTTCAAAATCGCCCCGGTACTTGGTGCCGGAAAGCAGCCCGCCCATGTCGAGCAGGCGGATCTCCACCCCCTGCAACAAGTCCGGCACCTTGCCGTCGTGCACCTGCAATGCCAAGCCTTCGGCAATGGCGGTTTTGCCAACCCCAGGCTCGCCCACCAGCAGCGGATTGTTCTTCCGGCGCCGGCATAGGACCTGGGCCATGCGGGTGATCTCCGCCTCGCGGCCCACCAGGGGATCCAGCCGCCCCGCCTCGGCCCGGGCCACCAGATCCACGGCGTAGACCTCCAGGGGGTTCTCGGCCACGGTGGCTTTGTCTTCCTCCTCGTCGGTAGCCCGCTCCTTGGCGGGCGCCTTCGCCTTCGGTGCGGGTCCGCGGCTCAGGACCTTGAGCAGGGCCAGCCGCTTCACGCCGTGCTTTTCCAGCAGGTGCCGCGCCGGACTGAATTCCTCCTCCAGGAAGGCCGGTAGCAGTTCGCTGCCCTGGACCGACTGCTTCCCTGAGCTCATCGCATGGACCAGGGCCCGTTCCACCACTCGCACGAAGCCCAGGGTGCTGTGGGGCTGGAAGGGTTCGCCCTTGGGCACGGGCTCAAAGGCCTTGGCGAGCACGGCCTCCAGATCGGTGCGCAGGGCCTCCAGCTTCACTCCGCAGCCGCGCAGGGCCTTGGCCGCCGAGGTGTCGTCGAGCAAGGCCAGAAGCAGGTGTTCCAGGGTCACGTCCTCGTGGCGGCGGGCCTTGGCCAGCTCGAAGGCCCGCTGGAAGCTCTGGTTCAGTTCGGCGCTGAGCTGGGGGGATTCAGACATCTTCGGCCTCCACGGTCAACAGCAGGGGAAAGCCCTCGCGTTCCGCCATCTGGCGGCCGCGCTCGGCGCGGGTCTCCGCCACATCCTTGGTGTAGACGCCCGCCACCCCCACCCCGGCCTTGTGCACCTCCAGCATGATGACTGTGGCCTCAGGCTCGGCCTTGCGAAATACCGTCTTCAGCAGCCACACCACGAACTCCTGCGTGGTGTAGTCGTCGTTGTGCAGCAGCACCTTAAACAGCCCCGGCTCGCGCAGCTTTGTGCGCTCCCGGGTGAGGACCTGGCCCTGTCTCTTCGTGGCCATGGATGGTGCCTCCGGGGACCAGGATAGCCCCACTGGTGCTGGAGATTCATCTCCCGCTCGGTATTGGGCGGGCCTACAGGATCCGCCCCCGCATCGCCCGGACAGGAAGGGCGCCCCAGGCCCGCCCATCCTGGCTATCGGGCCGGTTGTCGCCGAGGACCAGGTAGGCATCGCCGCAGGCCTGGCGGCCGCCCCCGGACCGTTCGGGGTGCTTCACCCAGGGCTCGTCCAGGCGCCGGCCGTTGATCCAGAGGTCCGGGCCGGACCAGGCCACAACGTCTCCCGGCAGGCCCAATACCCGCTTCACGGAGGCGCCCAGGGGCCCGTGAACAACCCAGACCTCGCCCCGCCGGGGCGCGGGACTGGCCCAGGCCCGCAGGGCCCAGCGCCGGTCGCCGTCGGCCAGGGCCGGTTCCATGCTGTGGCCCGACACCCGGACGGGATGCACCACCAGTAGTGGCGAGAGGGCCAGGGCCAGCGCGGCGAGGGAGATCCAGGGTTTCATTTGATGAACCGGAAAAATAAAAAGTGGAGCGCAGAGGACACAACGTGGGCTCCCCGACAACGCATGCGTTGGCGGGAGGAGAGCCGCGGAGGACGCAGAGAACTGCAGAGAAGGGATTCAGTCACAGGCGTTGCTCCAGCACGAGTGCTTTCCTCTGTGTCCTCTGTGCTCCGCTTTTCAGACTTGGAATTCATGCAATCACCACCATCCGTCGCCCCCGCCCATCCGTCAGTGCCACTTCCTTCAGCCGGGCCGGGGCGGGAATGAAGGGGGCCAATTCGGCCAGGAGCCGCTGGGCCAGGGCCAGGGGGCCCTCCAGGCCCAGGTCCGAGAGCAGCCGTCCCTGCAGGGGGGCCAGGCTGCGGTCCAGGGCGGCCTCCAGTTCGCGGAAGTCCACCACCACGTCGAAGCTGTCCAGCCCCTGCCGGGCGGCCACCACCTCCACGGTGTAGTCGTGGCCCTCCCAGCCCTCGCCGGTGCGGAACACCACCGACAGGGGTCGGGTCACGGCGGCTTCAAAATGGAGGGGGGGAGGGATTCCCAAGACTGACTCCAGGTCGGGCCTTCAGTTTCGCATGGCCAGGGCTACACTGGCCCTTCGAGTCCGCCATACCTGACAACTGGGTGTTTGAATCGGGGCGGTCTTTTGCCGCCCCCCATTGAACGCATGACCGCAAGGAGGGACCCCATGAAGGCCCTGGAAATCGCACTGTTCTGGCTCATGACCCTCGCCGCGGGCGGATTCTTCGTCTGGACCATCCGGCGGCGCTTGGCCACGCTGAAGGCGGGCGTTCCGGACAACCGCTTCGACCAGCCCTGGGTGCGCCTGAAGGGCGTGTTCACCCTGGCCCTGCTGCAGAAGCGTATGGTCCGGGACAAGTACGCGGGCTTCTATCACATCCTCATCTTCTGGGGCTTCTGTGCGCTGGCCCTGCGTTCCGTGGGGCTCGTGCTGGAGGGGCTGTTCCCGGCCTTCCACCTGACCGAGGCCCTGGGTCCCTTCGGCTACGGCTACCAGACCACCAAGGACGTTTTCGAGGTGTTGGTGCTCCTGGGGCTGGGCCTGGCGGCCTTCCGCCGCTTGGCCGCCAAGCCCTGGCGCCTGGAGAATTCCTGGGATGCCTGGGCCACCCTGAGCCTCATCGGCGTCCTGATGGTCACCGACCTGCTGGCGGACGGCGCCTACATCTGGCTGAACAACCCCGCCTGGAAGGCCTGGGCCCCGGCCAGCCTGGCCATCGGGCAGTGGCTACGACCGCTGGGGGGCACGGGCCTGTTGGTGCTCTACAAGAGCATGTGGTGGCTGCACCTGGCGACCCTCTACTTCTTCGCCAATTTCCTGCCTTATTCAAAGCATTTCCATGTGTTCACGTCGCTCTTCAACATCTACTTCCGCGACCTGGAGCCCAACAAGAACCTGAAGCCCATGAACATGGAGGCCGACCATTTCGGCATCAACAAGATCCAGGACTTCTCCTGGAAGCAGATGCTCGACTTCTACACCTGTGTGGAATGCGGCCGCTGCCTGGAGAACTGCCCCACCACCCTCACCGGTAAGCCGCTGCGCCCCAAGGATTACGTTACCGACCTGCGGGACTACCTGAAAGCCACACCCCTGGATCAGATGGGCCAGGACCAAGCCGTCCCCGAGAACCGCCCCCTCATCGGCGGACCCGTGCCCGAGGGTTCACACTGGAAGCGCGATGACGAAGTGGCGCCCTGGAGCAAGGCGCAGCTCGAAGGCTGGATCAGCCAGGACACCATCTGGGCCTGCACCAGCTGCGGCTACTGCGAATGGGCCTGCCCGTTGCAGATCACTTTCGTGGAAAAGCTCGTGGGCATGCGCCGCTACCTCACCCTCGAAGAGAGCAACTTCCCCGCCGAGGCCCAGACGGCCTTCAAGGGCATGGAACGCCAGGGCAACCCCTGGAACCTGGCCCAGGCCGACCGTGGCAAGTGGGCCGTGGGCCTCGAAGTGCCCACGGTGGCCGAGCATCCCGACGCCGAGTACCTATTCTGGGTGGGCTGCGCCGGTTCCTACGATGCCGCCGGCCAGAAGGTGTCCAAGGCCCTTGTGAAGCTGCTGAAGGCCGCCAACATCTCCTTTGCCATCCTCGGCACCGAAGAAAGCTGCACCTGTGAATCCGCCCGGCGCCTGGGGAACGAGTACCTCTTCCAGACCGCCACCGAGGCCAACATTGAAGTTCTCAAGAGCCATGGCGTGAAGAAGGTCATCACCAACTGCCCCCACTGCCTCAACACCCTGAAGAACGAGTACCCGGACTTTGGCGGCCACTTCGAAGTGGTGCATGGCACCGAGCTGGTGGCGAAGCTCATCGCCGAGGGCCGGCTGAAGATGGAGCAGACCGTGGACGCGGATCTCACCTACCACGATCCCTGCTACCTCAGCCGCTACAACGGCCAGGTGGCGGCCCCCCGCGCCATCCTCGACGCCATCCCCGGTGTGAAGCTCACCGAAATGGAGAAACACGGCGAGGCCACCATGTGCTGCGGCGCCGGCGGCGGCCGTTTCTGGCTGGAAGAAAAGCTCGGCAAGCGCGTCAACCAGGAGCGCTTCGAGCAGGCGTTGGGAACGAAAGCGACCACCATCGCCGTGGCCTGCCCCTTCTGCAACGTCATGCTGAACAATGCCGCGGGTGAGACCGGGCATGAAGGCGTCGCCACCACGGATATCCTTGAACTGGCGGCGAAGGCCCTGAAGTAGGAAGTCCCTCCAACCACTGAGGGCGGGGGCATTTGGGCGCCCCCGCCCTTCCCGCCCAGGGCGAGGAAAAAGAGGCTGAAGTCAGCTTGTCTATTCCTCGGCGCTACCTACGAAGAGGTGGCAAAGATCCTCCCCGAGGGCTAAAAGCCCGTGCTGAACCGCATGGACATGCAGAGGGCCGTGTTTGGGGTGAAACGGCACACCGAAGAGCAGCTCTGCCGGGCGCTCAACCTTGAGATGGTGCAGGTTCCGCTTATCGTGGATCGCGCCAGCGGGGTGAATGTCTACCTCGACCGGAATGGCTCCAGCGCCCTGGTGGAATTTCCCTGCGGAGTCGGGTTGTCCGAGCCCATCCAGGCGCAGGTGGTGCAAGCCGCCACCAAGTGGAAGCGGATGGCACTGGTCAAGTTCGAATGCAAGCCAGGGGGAGGGCACCTGCACGGACATGCGCGGTGTTGAAGGACCCCTTCCTGGATCACGACCACAGTTCCTTCGCGGATTACTGGACCTGGGGGCGGCGTATGACGCTCGACCAGCGGAACCTCGACTACTTCAAGGACACGGTCCGCAAAATCATCAATGGCCCGACTTCCCAGGGGGACTGACATTCATCCATGCCGAGGACCTGATGGAGATGTACCCGGACCTCCCCCGCAAACTTACCCAAGTACCTTCGCCAGCAGATCGGAATGCAGCCTCCAGTGCAGGAAGCCGGCCAGGCCAAAGAGGATCCCGATCCCCGCGAAGATCATGGCAACCCCGAAGAGCCAGCGTTTCTTCGTGAGGGCTGTGACGCCCGCCAGGGCGATGCCCACGCTGAGGCAGGCCTCGGCCAGATCGAACTGATCGTCGTGGATGTTCAAGGCGTCATACTCCTTCGCTGCCCCTTCGGCCTCCGCCCGGATCTTCTCCTTCTCTTTTTCGTATTTCTTCGCGGCCGCTTCCTGGGCCGCGATGCGGGCCTCGACCTTGGCCCGCAGGTCCGGCTTCAAGCCTGCATTCATCTCCAGCTGCACCTTCAGCATCTCGGCGGAGTTCTCGGCGAGGTGCTGCTTGGTTCCTTTGGCCTGGTAGTAGGCCCACTGGTCCACGGCCTTGGCCTGGGCCTGCTGCATGGCCTGGACGACGTTGCCGTCCTTCACGTTGCAGAGGGCCATGAAGGTGGCCACCACGGCCACAAAGAGCGCGATAAAGCCGTTCAAACGGCTTTCCGCGGCATGGCCCTGAACCTCGTCCTGGATCTTGTCGAGCCCTTCGGTCATGGGAACCTCCCGATGCCCCTGCATTGAAACCCATTCCAGGCCTTCCGCCAAGGCGGAAGGCGGGAAGGCAAGGATCTGGGCAAAGGGAGTCGTTGCATGGGAAGCTGGCGTGGCTATTTTTAGGGTCATGGACAACGTTCGACCGGCCGCCGTGGCCGGATCCTTCTATCCCGGTCTTCGCCGGACGCTGGAGGCTATTATCGATGCGATGCTCTCGGGGGCCGTCCGGCGGGCCGGTCGCCCCAAGGCGCTGGTGGTGCCCCATGCGGGCTACATCTACTCCGGCCCCATCGCGGCTTCCGCCTACGCGCAGCTGCGCGATCCGTTCCCCACGCGAGTGGTGCTGCTCGGTCCGGCCCACTTCGAGCCGGTGCAGGGGCTCGCGCTCCCCGGCGCCACCGCGCTTGCCACCCCCCTGGGCGAGGTGCCCGTGGACCCGGCCGCCCTGGAGGTTCTCGGGCGCGTGCCTTCGGTGGTGCTGTCTCCCATTGCGCACGCCCGGGAGCATTCGCTGGAGGTCCAACTGCCCTTCCTGCAGCGGGTGCTGCCCTTCTTCACGGTTATACCACTGGTGATAGGGCACGCCGGGGTGGACGAGGTTGCGCGGGTACTGGATCTGCTCTGGGGCGGGGAAGAGACGCTGGTGGTCATTTCCACCGACCTTTCGCATTACCTGCCCTACGAGCAGGCCCGGAGCGTAGACGAAGGGACCGCGCGTGCCATCCTCGCGCGGGATCCCGCCATCGCCCCAGCGCAGGCCTGCGGCGCCGAGGGCCTGCGGGGCCTCTTGCAGGTGGCGCGGCGACGGGGCCTCGTCGTCATGCAACTCGACCTGCGCAACTCCGGCGATACCGCCGGGGACGGCTCGCGGGTGGTGGGCTACGGCGCCTTTGCCTTCTATGAGGGGGCGGTGGCATGAACGCGGAGCGGGACCGCCTTCTGCTCGAGCTTGCCCGGACCGCCATCGCCGAGGCATTCGGCGGTCCGCCACCGAAGCACCCGGCCGACGCTGCCTGGCTGGACGAGCCGGCTGCCATCTTCGTGTCGCTGCACCGGCACGGTGAACTGCGCGGTTGCATCGGCTGCCTGGAGGCGCGCCGCCCTTTGTTCGAGGAGGTGGTGGCCAAAGCCAAGGCTGCGGCCTTCCAGGACCTGCGCATGAGGCCCGTGGCGGAAGGGGAGCTGCCCGAGCTGGAGATCGAACTCACCCTGCTCCACTCGCTCGAGCCCATCGGTGCGGAGACAGAGGACGAGTTGCTCAGCAACCTGCGACCGGGGGTGGATGGGCTGGTCCTGGGTAGCCACGAGGGGGGCGCGGTCTTCATCCCGACCATGTGGAAGCTGCTCCCGGACCCCAGGACCTTCCTGCATCAACTTATGCGCAAGGCTCAGCTGCACCGGTGGCCGCCGGATCTGCTCGCTTTCCGTTTCACCGCCGACGAGGTGCCGTCGGAGGGGTTGGGGCCCTGACATGGATGTCCCTGCGCGCTGGTGGCACCGGCTCCCCGATGGACGGGTGCAGTGCGACCTCTGCCCGCGCGACTGCCGGCTGCAGGAGGGGCAGAAGGGATTCTGCTTCATCCGCGAGCGCCGCGAGGACCGCATGATGCTCACCGCCTGGGGCCGCTCCTCCGGCCTCTGTGTGGATCCGATCGAGAAGAAGCCCCTGGCGCACTTCTTCCCTGGCTCCAACGTGCTCTCCTACGGCACCGCCGGGTGCAACCTGGGCTGCCGATTCTGCCAGAACTGGGATATCTCCAAGGCCCGCGAATGGCAATGGGCCGCACGAGACACCGAACCTGAGGCCATCGCCGAAGCGGCCCTTCATCACGGCTGCAAGAGCGTGGCCTTCACCTACAACGACCCCACCATCTTCGCGGAGTGGGCCATGGATGTGGCCGATGCCTGCCACGCCTGCGGCCTGCAGACGGTGAGTGTCACCGCCGGGTACATCCATGATGAACCGCGACGGGCCCTCTACGCCAAGATGGATGCGGCCAACGTGGACCTGAAGGCCTTCACTGAGGGCTTCTACCAGCGGCTCTGCTACGGCCACCTGCAGCCGGTGCTGGACACGCTGGAGTATCTAGTGAACGAGACCTCGGTCTGGGTGGAAGTGACCACGCTGCTCATTCCCGGCCACAACGACGGCGAGGACGAGGTGGCCAGCCTGGCCGAGTGGCTGGTGACGCACCTCGGGCCAGAGGTGCCCCTACACTTCAGCGCCTTCCACCCCGACTTCAAGATGCTCGACGCGGCCTCCACCCCGGTGGCCACCCTTCGGCGCGCCCGCGCCCAGGCCCTGGCCGCGGGCCTGAAGTACGTCTACGTGGGCAACGTGCACGATCCCGAGAGCGAGACCACCTGTTGCGCCGCCTGCGGCGCAGCTCTGATCAGGCGCGACTGGTACGAACTGCTCGACTATCGCGTGACCCCGGAAGGGCTCTGTCCTGACTGCGCTACGCCGCTCGCGGGCCGTTTCACTGCCAAGCCCGGCGGGTTCGGGCGGCACCGGCTGCGCCTCGAGGGGTGTTGATACAGGCTGAGGCCGGTTCGTTGCTGGAAGCTCTTCTACGGCCATTGGGGACGCAGGGCGAGGACGGCCAGAGGTGGCAGGGTGAGGCTCAGGGACCGGCAGCCCAGGAAGGGGCCGTGGTTCCGTGAGGAAGGGGATTCAAAACCTCAGGCTCGGGCCAATTCCCGGGCGACAGGATCCCCCTTCAAGGTTCTGGGGGGTGGGTCAGGGAGAAGGCACGGGTTTGGGAGGAGGCGCGGGTTTGGAAGGGTCCTCGGCCTTGGGCTTATCCAGGAAACCCGGAAGGATCGCGTGGGAGAAGCCGTTCCCGATGAGCTTGCGGATGACCTCCCATTCGCTGGTTTGGGGAGCCTTGGTGGAACCGGAGATGCGGGCCACCGTGGCCACCTCCTGAGTGGAACGATTCTTGAAAAGGGTGGCCATGAATTGCAAGACATGCATCTCCACACGCTGGAAAAAGGGCTTGTTCTTGTCCTTCTGCCTGTCGTAGATCTTCAATCGCTTGAAGAGAGGCTTCACATAGCCATTCACTTGGCCATCCTTGACGGTGATTTCGGTGTAGACCGAAAACAGGCCGTCGGCCACATCCACCCCTGACGAGGCCTTCAAGAACCGGTTGAGGTCGGTCAGCTTGGCGTCGTCCAGTTTGAAGTGGACGTCGAAGTCCGCCGGGCTGGCCGTGGCACGGAAGCCCCCTGAAACTACGGTGCGGCCGCTTCCCATGAAGGTCCCCCGGACCTGGAATTTGGATCTTGCCTGATTGGATTGGTTGGTTAGATCTTCCAATTTCAGGTTCACGTCCGAAACGAACAGCCGGTAGGGGGGTTTGGCCGCCTCGTTCACAAAACCGACCTGGCTGTTTGTCAGCTTCAGCGAGTCCACCATCAGCATCAGCTTGGGTGCGTCTTTCACGCGCTTGGCCACCTTGATGGCCTCCTTGCCATGCTCTGCTTCAATGGTCTTGGTGGCTTTGCTGGTGACGTAATCCACGCGCAGATCCTCGAAGAGGACCTCGGTGAGATGGGCAGTCTGGGCCTCGGGTGTGGTTTCCACCAGCCCCGTCACCGAAAGGAGCCCGCCCTGGGTCTTCAACTGGAAATTCTGGGCGATGGGATCGAGGCGGTCCAGGGGAACGCGCTCAAGGTGGATTTCTCCTTGGGCAGCAGCGTAGGGTTCGCGAAGAAAATCCGCCGCCCCCTTGAACCTGACCCTGCCCGTGTCAAACAGGAGGCCATCCAGGGTCACAGGGGAAGGATAGGTGCCTTTGGCGGCGGCAATGTTGCGCACATTTTCGGCGGTCATGAAAATTTTGGTGATTTGGAGGGGCTTGCTGGCGGTACCGCTGGAAAGGTAGAGCACCGACCCATCGCGGACCTTCACCCGGTCCAATTTAATGGGATAGATGGATTCCACGGCGCGCTGCCAGCCCCGGTCCTTCAAGCTCACGTGGCTGCGGGCCTCTTCCTGGATCTGGGTCAGGTTGATGTGCAGGGCGGGGCGCTCGAGGGTCAGGTCCCCGGCCACCTTGAACCGCATCAGTTCGCTCCAGATCATGGCGAACTTCAGGGCGCCGAAATTCGCCACAGCCGGGTCCGGGTGGGCGGTCTGAACCACGACCAGGTCGTCCAGGTCAAAGGCCAGCCGCCAGAGGTGGGGGCGTACCCGGGCGATGTGGACCGAATAGCCGGTCAGTTTCGAATTCATCGTCCGCTCGGCCCAGTTGCGCATGGGTCCCGCGAGCAGAGCATCGGCAAAAGTAAAGGCAAGTCCCATGGCTAAAGCCAGGATGCCAAAGGTGGCCTTGAGGGGATGGGAACGGCAGGCTTTCAGGAATCGCCCAAACCGCCCAGGGGAAGATGCCGGGGAAGCACTCCCTTTCAACCCTTCCGGGGGGGAACCAGCAGGCGTTTTCATGGGCCATCTTCTCCGAGAAGCTTTCTGCTCTACTCAAACCCCATCACGGGAGGGCTACGGGGGCAGGTGGTTGCCTGGACGACAAGGCTCGATGATCGTTGAATGGGGCGGGGCGGCCCTTCTGCCCACTATAACCCGGTACACAACAAGTTCAGCGGCCTTTGGAAGGCCGCTGAACTTGCAAGGATGGGTTGATTAGAGCTTGGTGACGTTGATGGCCTGAGGACCCTTCTGTCCCTGGCCGCTCTCAAAGCTCACGCGCTGACCTTCGTCGAGCGTCTTGAAGCCGGAGCTCTGGATTGCGGAATGATGAACGAAAAGATCGGCACCACCCGCATCGGGGGTGATGAATCCGAAACCCTTTTCGGCGTTGAACCACTTGACGGTACCTTGCTGAGCCATGACTGTTTCCTGATTCTTCATTGTCCGGAGAGATTGGTGCGATGACATGCTCCAGACAAAGGCAGTCATAGCTGTGTTGGGGTGCCCGCCTGAAGTGGGTCCCTTCCAGAAGCATGACTGGAAATCTCCGGGCTGTCGCGTGAAAGTTTGCAGGCCCCTGGATTCCTTTCCTGGGGGTGGCATTCCTCCCAGCCTTTAATCTCTGTTAGCTTTTCTCCATGCCGCTCGATCCGCGCCTCCTGGAGATCCTTTGCTGCCCGGCCTGCCACGGTGACCTCGTGGAGAAGGCCGAGGGGTTGCACTGCCGAGCCTGTGGGCTGCTCTATCCCATCGAGGACGGGATTCCGGTGATGCTGGTGGATCATGCGAAGCAGGTAGGCAAGTGAGACTTGATCGCAGCCAGGCCCAGTCATTGCTTCGTCGCATGGAGGGCCGGAAGGTGGCCGTTCTGGGCGATGTGATGCTGGATGAGTACCTTTTCGGCGAAGTGAACCGCATCTCGCCGGAGGCCCCGGTGCCCATTGTGCGGGTGCTGCGGGAGCGGGCCGTGCTGGGCGGTGCGGCCAATGTGGCGGCCAACCTCAAGGCCCTGGGCGCAGAACCCCTGCTCATCGGCACGCTCCAGAAGGATAACGCCGGCGACCGCGTGCTCGGTTTGCTGGCTGGGCTCGATATCTCCATCTCAGGCCTGGTGCTGGATACCTCGCGTCCCACCATCATCAAGACCCGGGTCATTGGCCAGCAGCAGCAAATGCTCCGCATCGACCGGGAACAGGCCGGGCTGCCGGATGCCGCCGTGCTGCTGGGCCTGCGAGACCGCCTGGAACGGGCCCTGGGCGAGGCCTCGGCCCTGATCGTTTCCGACTATGCCAAGGGTACGGTCAACGAACCCGTGATGGAGGCCGTGCGCACCCTTTGTGCGGCGCGAAACCTGCCCTGGATCGTGGATCCCAAACCTTCCCAGAAGGCCCTGTATCGCGGCGCCACGCTGATGACCCCCAACACCCAGGAAACCTCCGAACTGACCGCCCGCACGGCGAAGTCGGACATGGAGGTGACCGTGGCCGGTCGGGCCCTCATGGCGGAGCTGGGCTTGAAGGGCCTGTTGGTGACCCGCAGCGAGCGGGGTATGGCCCTCTTCGCCCCGGACGGTGATCACGCCGCGCCCTGGATGATCCCCACCGAGGCCCGGGAGGTCTTTGATGTGAGCGGTGCGGGCGATACGGTCATCGCCGCGTTCGGCGCCGCCATCGCCGCGGGCGCCGACTGGCGCGAAGCCGCCATGCTGGCCAATGCCGCTGCCGGAGTGGTGGTCGCCAAGGTCGGCACCGCCACCGTCACGCCCGAGGAACTGCTAGCGCACTACCACGAGCAGGAAGCGATCTAGGGATTAGAACAAGAGCCAGGACAGGATGAACAGGATTAAAGGATTGGATTGACAGGATTAAAGACATGGAATCCTGTCAATCCTGCAGTACCAATCCTGTTAATCCTGTCCATTTTTTTTCAGTCTTTCCTCGGAATGGTTCAGTTCCGGAGTTCGATGGCCAGGAAGAATTTATCTCCGGAGGAGAGGCGCTCCTTCACCTGGGTGAAGTTCAGGTCGAAGGTTTCGGTCTCCCCAGGCTTGATGGTGCCGACCTTTGTGCCCCCGGAGGCCACGCCCAGCAGGCGTCCATCCTTGTCGACCACAGCCACGGCAAAGCCGGGCACCTTGGCGTATTTGCTTGTGTTGGTCACCTCGACCTGAGCCCGGGTGCCGAACTCAGCGCCGTTGAAAAGGTCGAAGAACCCGCGCTCGACCACGCGCTTGTTGAAGAAGATGCTGGTCACCTTCAGCCCTTCCAGGTTGACGGAGAGGGGAATGACGCGGTCCCAGGCGAAGGCAAGGCTTTCGGAGTGGAAGGTGAGCGGGGCCGTAGACGCGGTCGGCGCAGCGGGTCGAGCCGGGGCGGATGGCGTTTGGGTTAGCCCGAGGAGGGCTGCGAGAAGGAGGATCTGCATGTCAGCTCTTTCCGAATAGGCCGCCGAAGAGGCTCTTCCTGGGGGCGACCTCACCCAGGCTTGAATCCAGGCTGGGCGCGCCGCCGCTGCGTTCCCGGCGGAGCCGTTCGAAGACGGGGCGGAGCCCCGGAACCTTGTGGGCCTCCAGCCAGTTCTCACTGTGCTGCCGGGCCACCAAGTGGTTTTCCAGGATGCGGCCTTCATTCACCCAGGCAATCAGCTGGGGCATGGTGAGACCGCTGTAGATGTCCTCCCCTGTCTTCAAGCGCAGCAGTTCCGATCCGCCCTCCAAGCCGTCGGCGGGGGGTGCGAAAGAACGCGAACTGGGGAATGCGGGCACCGATTCGGTGCGTCCCGCCGTAGCCGTCAACAGGTCCGAAGCCCTCAGGGCCACCGTGGGTTCGGAAGGGGCGGGGACGGGCTTGGACGCCGTGGCGCGGACAGCCTGAAGGTCCTCCTGGGAGAGGCGCATGGTGGAACTGGAGGGACCCGCGAGATCCTCCTCGGTGAGTCCCGAGGCCGTGGGACTGTCGCCCAGCGTGCCGGTGGCCGCGGTTGGCGTGGGTGGGGTGCCGCCGAGGGTGGAGTCGAGGGCGGACAGCGTGGCTTCCAGGTCCATGGAGCTGGGCTCCGGGTGGATTCTCGATCCCGTGGGTGCTATCGGGGCGGTGCCAAAGAGCTTTTCGATGGCATCCCTGGCGGAGGTATAGCCGGAGAGCGTGGTTTCGGTGATCTCTGAAGGGAACGGGGTGGGGGCAGCTGGCAGCGGGGCCGGCTCCGGGAGGACCTGGGCCTTGGCTTCGGGGAGGAAAGTGGGGATTACCACCAGGGTTTTCTCGAGGATCTCGGCGTCCCCGCCTTCCAGGTCGCCTGGAGTCAGGGAGGGAGAGAACGCCTCCAACGGCGGAAGGAATCCGGGCGACAACTCGCCCAATGCCTCACCCAAGTCCTCGGTCGAGATTCCGGCCGGGGCGATCTCAGCGGGCAGGGCCAGCAGGCGCTGCACGATGTCCCCCACCGGGAAAACGCCGCCGCAGGTAAAGCACTTGGCGCGGCGGATGGCCGGCTTTAACCGCTGGGGGCGAAGGCGGTAGCGAGTGGAGCAGCTCGGGCAATGGATCGCTTCAGCCACCTGGAACTCCTGGAATTTCAAGCAGGATAGCACTGTGCCAACGGCCTGTCGCCTCGGGTCCTTTCGCCTGGCCCGGCACCGGGTATCCTCGAACCACGGAGGTCCCGTGCAGGGCGTGTTCATCACCATCGAGGGCGTGGAAGGGTCCGGAAAGTCCACCCAATTGCTGCGCCTGTCCGAGCGCCTGCGTCGCCTCGGCCATCCCCTGACGGTGTCCAAGGAACCCGGCGGTACGTTCCTGGGGCGCGAACTGCGCCGTCTCCTCCTGGAACGCCACGCCAGCGGCGAGACCTGGTGTCCGGACGCCGAACTGCTGCTGTTCTACGCCGATCGGGCCCAGCATCTGGAGAAGGTGATCCGGCCCGCGCTGGCGGAGGGAAAGATTGTCCTGGTGGATCGCTTTGAGGACTCCACCCGCGCCTACCAGGGTGCCAGCGGGGTGGCGGAGTCGGCCCTGGATCGGCTCAGCGACCTGGTGCTCAAGGGCCTCAGGCCCCAGCTGACCGTGCTGCTTGACATGGATCCCGAGGTCTCCCTCCAGCGGGTCGAGGTGCGCAACCTGTCCCTGGGGGCAGAGTTCGCGGAGACGCGGTTCGATGAGGCCGAATTGGACTTCCACCGCCGCGTGCGCAACCGGTTCCTGGTCATCGCGAAGAACCATCCCAACCGCGTGGCGCTGATTCCGGCCCGGGATCCCGTGGCCCAGGTGGAGGCCACCATCTGGGCCCGAGTGGCGCCGCTGTTGCGCAGCGCCGGATTCGGGGTGGACTGATGTACTCCCCGGAGATTTCCGGCCACCAAGCCATCCGTGAGCGCTTGCGGTCGCGGGTCCAGGAGGACCGGATCCGAGGGTCGCTGCTGTTCACGGGCCCCGAAGGCATTGGCAAACGCCGCGTGGCCCTGGAATTGGCCCAGCGGGAGCTCTGCTTCCGGCGCAACGCCTGCGGTCAGTGCGAAGGCTGCCTTCTGTTCGCGGGGGAGGACCTCCCCTTCGAACTGCCGAACCTGCTGCGCATCACGCCCGAAGGCAAGGCCGGCGTCATTCGCATCGACCAGATCCGCGAAGGCCTCGATTCGAACAACCAGCCGCGCTTCAGCCGCGGCGTCATCGAGTGGGCCTCCCTGTCGCCGCCCATGGGTTGCCACCGCTGGATCCTGGTGGAGGAGGCACACCGCCTCAACCAATCCAGTGGCAACATCCTGCTCAAAACCCTCGAGGAACCCCCTCAGGGCACCCATTTCATCCTGGTCACGCACCGCCCCGAGGCCCTGTTGCAGACCATCCGCAGCCGCTGCGAGCGCATTTCCTTCGCCCCCCTTGCCCCCGGTGAGGCCTGGGCCGTGGCCCTGCGCAACGGGTGGCAGGAGGTCGACCACGACCGCTGGTCCGCCCTGGGGGAGGGCAGCCTGCGACTGCTGGACGAGGCGGCCTTCCGCCGCGCCGAAGCCCAGGTGGAGGCCTGGATCGCCTTGATGGGCGGCCGCCCCTTTGGCGAGGCCGCGGGTCCCCTGCTGCCCGAGAAGGATTCCAACCTGGCCCAAGGGGAGCAGCTGCGGCAGCCCCTCGAACTGCTGCTGCGCCTGCTGGCGGACCTGGCCCGCATGCGCGCCGGGGAAGGCCCGGCCCTGGCGCCCTGGCGCGAGGCCCTGGCGCCCCTGGCCTCGGCGTCGAAAGACCTGAAGCCCCCCCAGGAGGCCACCCTGGAAGCCCTGCGCCACCTGCCCCGGAACCTCAGCCCCGAACCCCTGATTCGAGAATTGGCCCTCACGCTGGGAGCGTGACCTCCATCACCGGCAGGGGGGCTAGAATGGGTTCAGGAGTCCCGACTCCCGAACCGGAGACGACCATGTCCGAGCCCCTTTACGGCCACGATCTGCTAACGCTGCTGATGGAGCAGGGCGGGTCCTGCCGCCTGGAGGACTTGCGGACCGCCTCGGCCGCTGCCCACGGCGCCGCGGCTGTCTACTGCAACTGTCACGGGGATAGTTTCGATTTCAACGGCGTGATCGCCTTCCTGGGCGCCAAGGGCAAGATCCAGGTGGCCGACGGGACCGTGACCCTTGGCTTGGCGCCCGCCTGCCAGCATTGAACCAGGGCCAGCGCTCGGAGGCTGGCGCTACGGCTTCTCAGACGGGTGAGAGTTGACCCAGACGGAAAGAGTCTTTGGGCGCCCGTGAAAGCGGGGATGCGTGCGGATCGACCTCCTCGCGGCCGGGCCGGATGTTGATAGGATCTTCAAGCATCCTTTTTCGCCGTGGATCCCATGAACGCCTCCCGCACCCTAATTTCAAGATTCGTGCCCAAACCCTTCCTGATGAGGTTGGGCGCGGGCGTCCTGATCCTGAACCTCTTCGTCCTTCTAACGGGAGTGGTGTCCCTCCGGCAGAGTCTGCGGAATCACCAGGACCGCGCCATCACCACGGCCCAGAACCTGACCTTGGTGCTCGATCACTTTGTGGTGGATACCATCAGCAAGGCTGACTTGGCGGTGTGGGCCGTGAAGGATGAGGTCGAACGCGACGCTGTCGACCCCACCAGCAGCCACCGCGACAGGGATGCCTTCCTCCGGCGGCAGCACGAGCGGGTGCCGGGGTTGATGGCCCTTCGCACCACCGACACCGAGGGTCTGATCGACCACAGCAGCGGCCCCGAGACGGGCCCCCGGGTCAGCCTGGCGGACCAAGAGTATTTCATCCGTCTCAGGGATGCTCCGGAGGCCGGCCTGGTGATCTCCAAGCCCCTGGTGTGCAAGCTCACCGGGACCTGGGTGATCGTCCTGGCCCGGCGCCTGGAGCGCCCCAACCACGGGTTTGCCGGCATCGCCTTGGCGCAGATTGGGGTAGACCAGCTTGATCGGGTGTTTTCCGCCCTGGATGTGGGGCGACACGGCTCGGTGGCACTCCGGGATCTCGATCTGGGGCTGATCTCCCGCTACCCCAAGCCCGCCAGAGCTGGGACGGCCATAGGCGAAAAGGTCGTTTCCCAGGAACTCATGACATTCACCCATTCTGGTCGAAGCTCCGGAATCTACCGGGCCCGCACCCCCTTCGACCATGTCCAGCGCACCTTTTCCTTCCGCAGGGTTTCAGACCAGCCCTTCTACCTCCTGGTGGGTCTAGCCGAGCAGGACTACCTGCGGGGATGGTGGTGGGAAGTGCTTCTGGAATTCATCGAGGTGGGCCTTTTCATCGGGCTGACCCTGGCGGTCTTCTGGCTGATTCGCCGCACTTGGCTGCGGCAACAGGCCACCCTCGGGAACCTGGAAAGGCTGCTCGGGGAGGTGAAAACCCTCGGCGGCATGCTGCCCATCTGCAGCCACTGCAAGAAGATTCGCGATGACAAGGGCTACTGGAACCAGATCGAGGCCTATCTGAACGAGCATACCGAGGCCGAGTTCACCCATGGCATCTGCCCTGACTGCGCCAAGGAGGTCTTCCCGCTGAGTTCCGGGAGGCACCGCACGATGTAATCCGGAGCCTGGCCTACACTATTCCAGGAGTCCCTATGCAGCTGCTGCGCATCAATCACCTGGGCATTGCGGCCCCGGGCCTGGATGAGGCCATGGCGCGCATGGCGCGGCTCTTCGACCTGGCAGCAGAGCACACGGAGGAAGTGCCCGAACAGAAGGTGAAGACGGCCTTCTTCCCCGTGGGCCCGAGCACCCTGGAGTTTCTGGAGAGCACCGACCCCGATGGACCCATCGGCAGGTTCCTGACCAAGCGCGGCCCCGGCATCCACCACGTCTGCTTCGAGGTGGATGACATCGATGCCGCCGTGGCCTCGTTGCTGGCCAAGGGCGTGCGCATGATCGACCAGGCCCCGCGCCAGGGCGCCCACGGCTGCCGCGTGGCCTTCATTCATCCCGCGGAAACGGGCGGGGTGTTGATGGAGTTGAGCCAGGGAAGGTAGGCCAGCGATGGACGGGCTGGCCCGACCCACCTTCGCCCCGGGGCCTCCAGCGCATCGCCGCGATCGACCCATAACCCCGGAAGGCGTCCTTCTGGGACCACCTTCGGAAGCCAAGCCCCCCTCAGTGTGAGATCTTGCTGAGGCCTCGACGCAGCCGCTTTCCAACTACCCTGATCAGATGGTGGAGCGCCGGGGCCGGATCATCGAAGCTGTAGAGGGCATCCAGGCGCACGTTCCGAAAGCCGGCCAGGCAGGCTTGGAGACTCAACTCCTTGCGCGTCAGTTCAGACAGACTGTCCGGAACTTCGTGCATGAAGTCCATCCACCGGATGCCATCGGTCTGTCGACCCCCTTCGAGCGGACGGCCCAGGGCGTCCGAGTAGGCGATCAGCGAGAGGTTGACCCCTGCCGCGGTTGCGAGGGGGTGGTGCAGCCAATGGCGGGCGTTCACTTCCATCAACTTCAGCCGGCCATCGCGGGGATCCCGCTTGAATTCCGTGCCTGAAACGCCATGGAAGGAGAGCGCCGACAAAAACTGCAAGGTGACCTCGGCGACTTCGTCCACCCAGTCGCTCTCGGCGATGCGGGCCTCCCCAAAACCAGGCGGGTGCTGCCGCACCTTCCTCGAGACGAAGATGCCGAGGGGTTGCGACGATGCGTTCTGGTAGACGCCGCAGGTGTAGAACGCGTCATCCTCGCCCGGCACGATCTCCTGGAGCAGGAGAGGGCCACACACACGGGCCTTCTCATAAGCGGGCGCCAGGTCCCCGGGGGTCGGAATGAGGATCACTTTGAATCCGAAGCGTCGTCGCATCTCCTGGGCTTGTACTGGTTTGAATAGGGCCGGAAACCGGATGCAAGCAGCGGCTTCTTCGAGGTCTTCGGGGCCGTGGACGAAGGCCGTCATCGGTATATCGATGCCAGCCTTCAAGGCCGCCTGCATTTGCAGTTCCTTGTCCGCCACTCGGTGCATGACATCCCAGTTCGCGAGGGGAAGGATGTAGAAACGCGCGAGGCGCTCGGCATGGCGGGAGAGCGCCCAGACGTGATCGTCGAAGGCCGGGAATAGGACCGCCCGTTGCGGCAAGGCAGCGCCCAATTGCTCGAGGTCCTGGATGAGGGCCTCCTCACCGTCATGGCGGGGATCGTGACACATCAGCGGGATGGCATAGCGAGATGCCAGACCCATCGCCGCCGGGTCGCTGTCCATGGCGATCATGGGTACTCCGAGTCGTCCCAGGTTGCGCAGGATACCCAGCCCGGTGCATCCAGAGACGGGCAAGACCACAGCGGGTGGGGTCGCCGCCAGTCGATGCTGGACATCGGGTTGCCGGATCGACATCAAGGACAGCGATGTCCGTTCACGGTGCCCTGAGATCCATGCGGTCATTGCATCCCTCTCGGTTCGTGGTGGCCGGGGTCCGGTTTTACGTCCGAGCCCAATGCCAATGCCAAGGTCGAGTTGAGTCCACATGTCGATGGTGGCCGGTTGGCCAGGGGTTTCCTGGAGATGGTAGCTTGGTTCTTCTCTCTGGGTAGAGTCGAACATAACCGCTATCCGTGAGGACGAGGCGACTGGGAAGTAAGGCGCGCTGCGCAAGAGGTCGGGCCCGATCGGAGCAGCCCTCCTGCGCTATCCCACCCACCCCAGGTAGCCCAGCCACAGCGCCCGGCCGAAGAACACCACGACCGGAGTGGCCAGGGCCAGAAAGCACCCGAAGGGCAGCATGGTCTGGCCCGAGATCTTTTCTTCGGGGGAGCGGCGCATGAGCATGAGGGGCAGGCCCACGGCGGCGCCGAGGCCAGCGCCCAGGAAGAGAATCCCCAGCATCGGCCCCCAGCCCCAGAAGGCGCCCAGCCAGGCCAGCATCTTGAAGTCGCCCATGCCGAGGCCATCTGTCTTGCGGATCCACTTGTAGATTTGGTTCATCAGGGCCGGCAGACCGTAGCCCACGGCCAGGCCAAGGAGGCTCTGCTCCCAAGTCACGGCGGGCTCGAAGCCGTAGTAGGCGGGGGCGGGCTGCAGGCCGTTGTGGAAGCCCAGGGTCTGCAGGATGTCGCCGCTGCCCGTCCAGACCTTCACCAGGGCTTCGGGGCGGAGAATTTGGGGCAGGGTGAGCAGCACGCCCAGGGCCATCAGGGGAAACTGGATCGCGTCCGGCAGCATCATCTCCGTGAAGTCCGTGAAGAACAGCACGATCAGCGCATAGCCGCAGATCACGCCCTTGAACCAGATGAGGGTGCCGAAGGGAAGGACCCACGCGGATCCGGCGAACAGCAGGCCCGTGAGCAGTTCCACCAGGGGGTAGCGCCCGGGGATCTTCCATCCGCAGGCGGCACACTTCCCCCGCAGCCACAGCCACCCAAAAAGGGGCACGTTGTGCCAGGGCTTGATCTTCGCCTTGCAGGAGGGGCAGTGGCTGGCCAGAGTGACGACGTTCCGGTCGGCCGGAGCCTCCTGGGGCAGCCGGTGGATCAGCACATTCCCGAAGGAACCCACCACCAGGCCGAAGGGGGCCAGCAGCAGGGAGATCATCCAGGGGGGGAGATCGAGGAAAGGCATCCATCCACGATAACGGGAGCTTCTGCCCCTTTCGCGGCAGAATGAAGGGTTCTCATCCGGAGTTGCCATGATCCGTTCCCTGTTCTGTTCCCTCGCCCTTGCCCTTCCCGGGGTGGCGCAGGCCCCGGTTCCGCAGCCCCCCCCTGCTCCGGTCGCCACGCCAGCGCCACTGGCCAAACCCCGCGTGCAGCTGCTCACCAGCTACGGTCCCGTGGTGGTGGAGTTGGAAGCGGAACTGGCCCCGAAGACCGTGGCGAACTTCCTTCAGTACGTGCAGGACGGCCACTACAAGGGCACCATCTTCCATCGCGTCATCGACGGTTTCATGATCCAGGGCGGTGGCCTGCTGGAGGATCTCACGGAGAAGCCGGGTCGCGCCGCGATCCTCAACGAGGCACCGCAAACCTTCAAGGCCGGTCTGAAGAACACGCGGGGTACCCTCGCCATGGCCCGCACCGGCTCGCCGCACAGCGCCAGCTCCCAGTTTTTTATCAACGTGGTGGACAACCCCCGCCTGGATCATCGGGACATGACCGACGATAACTTCGGCTATTGCGTGTTCGGCCGGGTGGTCTCCGGCATGGAGGCCGTGGACAAGATCGCCAAGGTCAAGACGGAATGGCGCCGGGGAACGAGCGATGTCCCCCAGTTCCCCGTGCGTCTCAAGGACGCCGTGCTGCTGCCGCCGCAGTAGGTGGTAGCTTCCCGGCCCATCCTCCGTCCCCTCCTGGGCTGGATCCTCGGCGCCTTGGCCTTGGCCCTGTCCGTCTGCCTTTGTTTCCTGCTCGCCCCCTTCCTCGGCGGTTCCCGCGCTTTCTGGCTGGTGGCCCCGCGCTACCTCCGGGGCAATTCCTGGGTCTTCGGCGTCCGCTGCGAATTGGCGGGCTGGGAGGCGCTGCCAGCCGGTCTTCGCGCCGGGACCTGCCCGGCGGTCTTCATCGGCAACCACACTTCGCTGTTTGATCCACCGATGATGATCGCCCTCCTGCCCTGCCGCCCCGTATTCGTGGCCAAGCGGGAGCTGGCGCGGGTGCCCTTCCTGGGTTGGGTGATCTGGCTGGCGGGGTTTATCTTCATCGACCGGGGAGATCGGCATGCGGCGCGCCAGAGCCTCCAGCGAGCCACGGCCCGCATCCGGGCGGGGCAGAGCATCGTGGCCTTCCCCGAAGGCACCCGCAGCCGGGACGGCGGCCTGCTGCCATTCAAGAAGGGAGCGTTCATTCTGGCCCACGAGGCGGGGGTTCCCGTGGTGCCCTTCGCCATCCACGGGGGGCCCGTGATCCTGCCCAAGGGCACCTGGCGTGCAAAGAGCGGTCTCTACCAGATCACCATGGGTGCCCCCTTGGAACCGAGCTCCTTTCATGATGCGGCGGCGCTGCGGGATGCGGCAGAGGCGGCGGTTCGGGGACTCATTGCTCTCGGAGCACCACCCACCGCAGAGATCGCCTAGAAGCAACCCCTTCCTCGGTGCGCTCAGCCTTCAGTTCACGACCTTGATCGTGGGCGGCGGGTCCTGGGGACGCTGCCGGTCCTGGGGAATGAAGATCGCGCCGAGAATGGACGCCACGACACTGGTGACCAGGGCCCCGAAGACGCCCGCCCAGAAGCCGCTCACGGTGAAACCCAGCCCCAGCCTCAGGGACAGCGTGCCCGCCAGCCAGAAGACCAGGCCGTTGATGACGAGGCTGAAACAGCCGAAAGAGCAGGCCATGGGCACGAAGGCGAGGACCTTGAGGAAAACCCCTACGGTGGCGTTGAGGGCGCCCAGGAGGACGGCCACGAGCATCAGATCCAGGAAGGATCCGTGGCCCAGGCCAGGCACCATGGCCGAGGCCACCAGCAGGCCGATGGCGGAGAACAGAAAGCGCAGGACCACGTTCATGAGGGCATCCCGTCCTTTTCGTTGGCCTGGGTGATGACACTGCCGGGCGGTACACTGCGCGTGAGCCACACGTTGCCGCCGATGGCCGAGCCCTTCCCCAGGGTGATGCGACCCAGGATGGTGGCGTTGGAGTAGATGATCACGTCGTCCTCCACCACCGGATGGCGGGGGACGCCCTTGATGGGATGGCCCTCTGCGTCCAACGGGAAGCTCTTGGCGCCCAGGGTCACGCCCTGGTAGATCCGCACGTTGCGACCGATGATGCAGGTCTCGCCGATGACCACGCCCGTGCCGTGGTCGATGAAGAAGCGTTCGCCGATCTGGGCGCCGGGGTGGATGTCGATGCCCGTGAGGCTATGGGCATGTTCGGTAATCATGCGCGGCAGCAGCGGCACGCCCAGGTTCAGCAGTTCGTGGGCCAGGCGCTGGCTGGTAATGGCCAGCAGGCCGGGGTAGCAGAAGAGCACCTCGTCGGGGCTGGTGGCCGCAGGATCGCCCTCGAACCCCGCCTGAATATCCGTGGCGAGCAGACGGCGCACCTCCGGAAGCCGGGCCAGGAAGCCCCGAGCCAAGTCCAGGGAGCGCTTGCCGCAGTCGCCACAGGCGGGATCCGACGCCATGAGGCCCCGCTGGATCTGGTCGTCGAGACCGTGGAGCACCCGGTCCATGCGGGCGCCCAGGTGATAGCGGAGGGTCTCGGCCTTCAGTTCGGAGGCCCCGAAGTAGCCTGGAAAGAGTAGCGCGCGCATTTCTTCCACGAGGGCCGCCAGGGCCGTGCGGGAGGGGAACTCCCGGCGCCCCAGGTGCATCTCCGTGAGAGCCGTGGCCGCTTCCGCCAAGGCCTCGATGACCTCGTGGAGGTTGGTGCTGGGCTTGGAGGGGAGCTCGCTGGGCATGGGTGCTCCGGCATCAGGACGGGGCGGATTCACCCCAATGGAACAGGATGCCGCAGCTGAGCCATGCCTGGAACCGGTGAATCCGTTCTGTCGGGCTCAGAAGGTCCAGTTCAGGGTGCAGCCGGTCTCTTTGGCGAGCTTTTCCGCCAGTTCAGGATCGTGCTTCAGGCGCAGGTCGAAGCCGGCCTTCACCCGGGCCACGAGGCCCTCCTTGGAACGGTACTCGAAGGTCACGGGGATGTCGCCCTTGTGATGGGCGAGGATGGCGGCCATACGGGGCGGACACTCGCCCTGGGGTAGGCGCACCAGGACGCCCGTGAAGCCCAGGCCCTGGAAGGCCTCCAGGGGCTCCAGCACCGTGGCGAACACCTTCACCACGGTCTGTTCCTCTTCCTCTTCCGCTTCGCCTATGCCATTGCCATTCGCCTGAATCGTCTCCACCCGCAGTTCGCCCGTGATGCGCAGCATGGCTTCAGGCACCGCCAGGTGGCGGTAGTGCTCAAAGGGCCGCTTCCCGGACTTCTTGGTGACGGGGTCCCACTTGCTGGCCATGAGCAGCACTTCCATTTTCCCGGTGGGGTCTTCCACCTGGAGGATGGCCCAGGGTTCCCCCTTCTGGTTGGTCTTGAAGGCGACAGTGCTCACCATGGCGCCGAGTGAGATCTCGTTGCGGTCCCGCAGCCGCCCCGAGGTGGCGTCCTCCATGATTTGCGCCAGGTTCCCGTGGGTGTGCACCTGGATGGCGTCCGCGAATTCCTCCAGGGGATGGCCACTGACGAAGAGGCCCAGCACCTCGCGTTCGGCGGCGAGGCGCGTCTTGCGGTCCCAGGGTTCGATGTTCTCGGGGACGCGCCAATCCTCACAGAGGCTGGCCAGTTCGGCATCGTCAAAGAGGCTGGTCATGCTCGTGTCCCCGCCCCCGCGGGAGGCCGCGGACACGGCATCGGGAAGGCCCTGCAGGAGGGCGGCCCGGTTGGGCTCCAGGCTGTCGAGGGCCCCGGCCTTGATGAGAGACTCCCACACCCGGCGGTTGGCCTTCTGCAAGTCGGTGCTCTTCAGCGCATGGAAAAGATCCTTGAAGCGGCCCTCGGCGTTGCGAGCCTCGAGAATGGCCTGCAGGGCGGCGTCGCCCAATCCTTTCACCGCAGCAAAACCGAACCGGATTTGCCTGTCCCCGGTGGCGGTGAAGTCCAGGGACGAATCGTTGATGTCCGGGCCCATGACCTCGATGCCGCCCTCTCGGCAGTTCTGCACGTACTTGGCCACGTCGTCCGTGCGGCCCGACTTGGTGGACAGCAGGCCCGCCATGAATTCCACGGGGAAGTTGGCCTTCAGGTAGGCCGTCTCGTAGGCCACCATCGCGTAGGCAGCGCTGTGGCTCTTGTTGAAGCCGTAGCCCGCGAAGAACTCGATGAGGTCGAACATCTCGGCGACCTTGACCTTGTCATAACCCCGGGCGGCGCCCCCTTCCATGAACTTGGATTTCTCCTTGGCCATCTTTTCCTTGTCCTTCTTGCCCATGGCCCGGCGCAGCATGTCCGCTTCACCCAAGGTGTAGCCCGCCACCAGGCTGGCAATCTGCATCACCTGCTCCTGGTAGAGGATCACGCCGTAGGTGGGCGACAGAATGGGCTCCAGGTCGGGGAACATGTAGGTCACGGGTTCGCGGCCGTGGCGGCGTTCCACATAGGTCGTGCCCATGCCCGCGCCGAGAGGTCCTGGGCGGAAAAGGGCGTTCAGGGCGATGAGGTCGTCGAAGCGATCCGGGCCCAGCTGGCGCAGCAGCTGCTTCATGCCGCCGGACTCGAACTGGAACACACCGTCGGTGTCGCCCGCCGAGAACAGATCGAAGGTCTTCTTGTCATCGAAGCTCCGGATGGTGGTCATGTCCATGGGCTGGCCGTGGCGCCGGGCGATGACCTCCTGGGTCTTCGCGATCTGGGTGAGGGTCTCCAGGCCCAGGAAGTCCATCTTGAGCAGGCCCGCGCGCTCGGCCTCGACCATGGTGTATTGCACCATCACCTTGTTGTCTTTGTCCTTGGAGAGTGGCGCGAACCGCGTCAGTTCGTCCGGGGCGATGATGATGCCGGCCGCATGAACGCCCGTGTTGCGGGAAAGCCCCTCCAGCCGGGCGGAGATATCGAGGATGTTCTTCACTTCGGGATCGGTCTCGTACAGCCGCCGCAGCTGATCGCTCTTCTCCAGGGCCTCCCCGATGGACATGGGCTTGCCGGGTTCCTGGGGCACCAGCTTGGTGAGGTTGTTGGCGAAGGCGAAGTCCTTCTCGAAGACCCGGGCCACGTCCTTGATGACGGCCTTGGTCTTGAGCTGGTTGATGGTGATGATGTTGCTCACCTTGTCCTGGCCGTATTTCTCGGTGACGTAGTCGATGACCTTCTGCCGGCCGTCTCGGCAGAAGTCGATGTCCACGTCGGGCATGGACACGCGCTCGGGATTGAGGAACCGCTCGAAGAGCAGGTCGTACTGCATGGGATCGATGTCGGTGATGCGCATGGACCAGGCCACGATGCTGCCCGCCGCAGAGCCGCGGCCAGGGCCCACGGGCACACCCATTTCGCGGGCCTTGCGGATGAAGTCCCAGACCAGTAGGAAATAGCCGGGGAACCCCATCTTGAGGATCATGTCCAGTTCAAAGGCCAGCCGCTCGCGATAGGCCTGTTCCGCGTGCTTGAGGGCGCCCTTCTGCCAGAGCGGCAGGCACTCCGCCAGCCGCTGCTCGAAGGTTTCCGTGGCCATGTGGACGAAATAGGATTCCAGGCTGTAGCCCTCGGGCACGGGAAAGCGCGGCGTGACGGGCTTGCGCGTGATGGGGAAGAGATCCACCTTGGCGGCGATCTGGAGGGTGCGCTCCAGGTACTCCGGGTGGTCCGGAAACACGGCCCGCATCTCCTCGGGCGTTTTCACATAGAACTGGTCCGTGGAAAAGCGCATGCGCTTCTCCTTGGCCTTGGTGGTCTTGGTACCGATGCACAGCAGCGTGTCGTGCAGGTCGGCGTCCTCGTGGTTGAGGTAGTGGGCGTCGTTGGTGGCCACCAGCGGGATGCCCAGCCTTGCGGCCAGCTCCTGCTGGGAGGGGATGATCTGCTTCTCCTTTTCGAAGCCCTGGTCCTGGATCTCCAGGTAGAAGTCCTCGCCGAAGATGTCGCGGAAATCCCGGGCCACCCGCTCCGCCTGGTCCAGGCGGTTCTGCAGGATGCGGGCCTGGACCTCGCCGCCCAGGCAGGCTGACAGTCCGATGAGCCCCTCGCTGTGCTCGCGGAGGAGGTCCTTGTCGATGCGTGGTTTGTAGTAGAAGCCTTCGGTGAAGCCCGCGGACACGAGCTTGCAGAGGTTGGTGAAGCCCACGGAATTCTTGGCCAGGAGCACCAGGTGGTACCCCGCGTCGCGGGAGCCACTGGGATCCACGCAGTCCTCCAGGCCCTCCTCCCCCGTGGTGTTCTTCGCCTCCAGCTTCTTGTCGAAGCGCGTCTTGGGCGCCACGTAGACTTCGCAGCCAAGAATGGGCTTCACGGCCCACTTGCCGTCGGTGTCCTGCGTCTTCTCGCAAGCGTCGAAGAGCTTCATCATCCCGAACATGTTCCCGTGGTCCGTGACGGCCACGGCGGGCATGCCCGTGGCCCGGCACTTCTTCACGAGATCAGGTATGCGGGTGAGGCCGTCCAGGAGGGAATGCTCGGTGTGCAGGTGAAGATGGGCGAAGCTCATGGCCCCATTCTCCGATGGTTGCCGTGCTTTCGGGCAAGTGCCCCAAGCTCAGTGCCGGGAGAGGAGCTCCTCCAGGGTCAGCCGCAACCGCTCCTCCGGGGCTCCCGGCTCCAGGCGCGCGTGGGGTCCCTCGGTGGTGGGCCCGCCAATCTGAACCCAGCGGGTGCGGCGGCGCAGCAGGTCGCCCTCGCGCCACACGGATAGGATGCTCGGTTCCCGGGCCCAGAGCAGGACACTGGGGTAGGAGCTCTGCCGCGGCGGTACCGTGCCCCAGAGTTCCACCTCCGCTCCCCAGAGCCGCAGCAGGGCCTGGATTCGGGCGCTCTCGCTGGCATCGTCCATGCCAAGGCCCACCGTCCAGCCGGACAGGAAGCCGCGGTTCCCGGGCTGGGTGTCGTCCGAGCGCTCGCACCAGCCGAGACGTTCCTGCTGGTGCAGGGTTCTGCTCCGGAAGCGGTAGGTAAGTCCGTCAGCGCCGACCAGGGGGGCCTCTGGCGTGGCTTTCACCCGGTCGGCCCAGGTGGCGCCAAAGAGCCCTTCCATAACGGGGGAAGGGCAATCGGTGCGGAAGGCGTTGCCGGGGACCAGGCTGCGCCAGACCTCCATCTCGGTTTCCGCCCGATGGATGCGGGCTTCCATGGCGCTCACCACGAGCCACTGCCAGGAGGTGCCGATGGCCATGGCCAGGATCACCAGACTGAAGCCGGACAGGCGGATCTTCAGGCCGAAGAAGCTGAAGGCCGAGATCTCCACCACCACGGGCAGGCTCAGCCCCAGGAAACCCAGGAAGAGCCGGCGTCCCATGGGGTCGCCGTCCTGGCGGGCCCGCAAAGTCCAGTAGATGACAAGTCCGCAACCCACCAGGTAAGTCAGGTTGTAGGCGTGGTGGAACCAAGTGTCCGCCAGGCTCGGGTGTGGCAGGATCAGGTTCCGAAAGTAATTGGGGAGCATGCCCAGGGCAATCCAGCCCGGGAATCGCGGGGGGATGTGGCGAGGGAAGAGCTCGGTGAGGGCGGCGCAGAGGGCGAGGAACCCAAAGCACACCAGCAAGCTCTGGGCCCGGTCCATGAGATCGGCATTCAGCTGGGGCTGGGAACCGAACGCCAGCACGGTATGGCGCAGCCCCACCAGCAGGCAGGTCAGGGCCAGCCAGCCCATCATGCGATCCCGGCGGGTCAGAGCATCTGTGCCAAAGCTGACGAAGAGGGCCGCCAGCGCCCCGGTTTGCAGGGCGTCGAGGAAGGGCCAGTCCAGGAGTTGCATGCGGATCCTGCAGGGCGGTGGGAGGATGGATGGATCCAGCCTAATCCATTCCCTCACTCGCTCGTAGCAGACAACATCGTGGAGATGCCATTGATTGCCTTCGAGAATCTGGAAGTGCGCTACGCCGCGGCGTCGGCGCCCGCCCTGAAGGGGCTGACCCTGTCGCTGGAACGCGGCATCGTGGGGCTCCTCGGCCCCAACGGCGCCGGCAAGTCCACCCTCCTCAAGGCGCTGCTGGGCCTGCTGACGCCCTCTCGCGGCTCCGGCACCGTGCTGGGCGTGGCCTTGGGCGCCCCTGAGGCGGCCCGGCTGAGGGCCCGCATCGGCTACATGCCGGAATACGACGCCCTCATTGAGGACGCCTCCGCCTACGAGCAGGTGGCCTTTTGGGGTGAGCTGAGTGGCCTGGCGCCGGAAGCGGCCCGGGATCGCGCCCATGAGGTGCTCTACTTCGTGGGCCTCGACGAGGCCCGGTACCGCCCCGTAAGCGGCTATTCCACGGGCATGCGGCAGCGGGTGAAGCTGGCCCAGGCCCTGGTGCACAGCCCCGAACTGATCTTCCTGGACGAACCCACCAATGGCCTCGACCCCGATGGCCGCCGCCGCATGCTGGATCTGGTGCTGCGGGTCCACGCGGAGCTGGGCACCGGTGTCATCCTCGCCTCCCACCTGCTGGGCGACGTGGAACGCGTGGCGGACCAGCTGGTGATCCTCGACCAGGGCCACATCAAGGCCGCGGGTTCCATGGCCGGGCTGCGCAAGATCCTGGCCCGCCGGGTGGAGCTGCGTTTCCTCGACCCGCTGGATGCGACCCAGGAGGCAGCCCTGACGGAACTGGGCGCGGTCCTGGAGGCCCGCAACGGCCTCTACGACCTGGAGCTGACCGAGGCCGACCCCGCCGGTGCCTTCCGCTGGGCCCAGGCCCGGGGCGCCACCTTGGTGCAGGTCACGCCCCGCCATGACCGCCTGGACGAGGTATTGCTGCGGGCCCTCCATCCAGCGACTTCGCCTGTGGAGGCCTGAGCCATGCCCATCTACGCCCCCACGCTCCCGCCGGCGCCAGACCTCCACCTGGGACAGCCGCCGGCCCTGGTGATCATGCGCTTCGACCTCACTCGGCTTTGGCGGCAGAAAATCGGCCGGTTCTTCGGGTTTGCCTTTCTGATGATGCTGCTCTGGAAGGTAGCGCGCATCTACGTCGACCACCTGCTTCAGACCAACCAGGCCTTCAAGCCCATGCAGGAGTTCGCCAAGACCATCCTCACCCAGGGCGCCGACTTCCAGGCGGATCTGCTGAACCCCGCCAGCTACCTTCTCTGGTTTCTGGTGGCCCTGATTGGCGGCGGCCTGGTGGCCCGGGACACCCTCTACCGGGTGCGGCCGCTGATGTATGCCCACCCCGTGGCCCCAAAGGATTACCTACTGGCCAAGCTGGGCTTCGCCTCGGCCCTGCCCTTCGCCATCCTGCTGCCCTTCGCCCTGCTGCCCTGGGCCATGTCGCTGCTGCTGGCGGGCCTGCATGGCCCCGTCTGGGCCACGGCCCCCCTCCGCCTCCTGCCTGCCATGGCCGTCAGTTCCGTCCTCATGGGATCCGTGGCCGTGGGTGCCTCCAGCATGGCCGCCACACCGCGGGCCGGCATCGGCTGGGTGCTGGGTCTGGTGCTGGGCCTGGGGACCCTGGCTTCCATGATCCACACCCTCACCGGGTTCCGGGCTGTGGACGGGCTGAACCCGGTCATGTTGGCCGAAGCCTGGCCCCAGCTGCTCGTGGGCGTGGACCACCCCCTGGTGGCCTGGGTCCCCGCCATCCTGGGCACGGTCCTCCACATCGGCCTCTGGACCTTCGTGGCCGCCCGGCGAACCCGGCCTTCGGAAGTGGTGATCTGATGATTTCCCTCGACCGCGCCTCTCTTCGCTACGGTCCCATCCTGGGCCTGAGTCCCACCACTTTCGAACTGCCGGACGGGGGCGGTATCACGGGTCTGCTGGGCCCCAACGGCGCCGGCAAGTCCTCGCTGCTGCAGCTGCTGTCAGGCCTGCTGCCGCCCTCGGGTGGCGAGGTCCGGGTCTTCGGCGAAGCGCCCTTCCGCAATGCAACGGTCCTCGCGCGCTTGGGCCTGGTTCCCGAGGGCGACCGGCTGCCCATGGGGCTGCGGGCCGACCGCTGGCTCCGCATGATGGGCGAACTGTCGGGGCTCTTGGGCGAAGCCCTGAAATCAGCTGTGGCCCGGGCCCTGGCCACCGTGGGTATGGCCGACCGGGCCCATCTCACCTTCGCGCGGATGTCCAAGGGCATGCGCCAGCGCATCCGTCTGGCCCAGGCCCTGCTGCACGAACCGGAGCTGCTCATCCTCGACGAGCCCTTCAACGGCCTGGATCCGGAGGCGCGCCTGACCCTGATCGCCCTGCTGCGGGACTTTGCCGCGAAAGGCACGCGTATCCTCGTCTCCAGCCACATTCTGGGCGAGATCGCCCAGCTCACGGACCGCATCCTGCTGCTGTTCCGAGGGCGCCTGCTGGCGGAGGGCACGGTCACCGAGATCCGCCAGCTGCTGGATCGCCATCCGGTGGAGCTGCGCCTCACGGGCGCGGCCCAGGTCCTGGCCCGCTGGGCCGTGGAACAGCCGGAACTGGCGGCCCTGCGCATGGAAGAGGGCGCCGTGGTGATCTCGGTGCGCTCGCCCCGGGACATCCTGCCCCGGCTTCAGAAGGCCGCAGCCGAGGGCGGCATTCCGCTCAGCGCCCTGGACCCCCTAGATCTCAACTTGGACGCCGTCTTCCAGTATTTGACCAAGGATCACGCATGAACGCGGCCCCCTCTCCTCTGGCGACGCTCCGTGCCATGGCGCTGGGCTACGCGCCGCGCATCCTTCAGGGCCGCGGGTGGGTGCTGGCGGCCCTGGCCATTGCTCCCGTGGGCATCACCCTGCTGGTCTTCACGATCATGCGCCTCAAAGGCATGGAGGTCGATCCGAGCGAACCCATCAAAGTCTTCCATGAAGTCATCGTGAAGATGATGCTGCCGATCATGGCCCTGGTGGCCGCGCCTGCGGGCATCCGCGAGGACCTGGAGCAGCGCACCCTTCCCCTGCTGTTGGTGCGGCCTGCCGCCGTGTGGGCCTACCCGCTGGGCAAGGGGCTGCCTTGGGTCCTATGGGGCGCGGCCTGGCTGCTGCTCAGCGTGCTTGGCCTGCAATTGGTGGGGGGCGATCCGTCCATGCTCTGGGACCGCCTCCTGGCCGTGGTGGGCGCCTGGTGGGGTGAGCTGGCCCTGCTGACCCTGGTGGGCCTCGTGTTCAAGCGCGGAACGCTCTGGGGCGCCCTCTATTTCTTCGTCTGGGAACCCTTCGTGCGGATCTTCCCACCCTTCCTCCAGCGCCTCACCTTCACTCACCACATCGAAAGCCTGGCCGGCAGCCGTGCCGCCCAAGTGCAGGCCAACCAGTTGCTGGCCCAGGAGCAGGCCATCACCCACCCGGCCCTGGCCCTGCTGGCCCTCTTTGCCTTCGGCGCCCTCTGCTGGGCCCTGGCGGGCTGGAAACTCCAGCGGACTCCCGTGGGGTTGGCGGGGAGTGAGGCGGAGGGGTAGGGGACGGCCGGCGGTAGACTGTACGGATGCCGAAATCCACCCTCCGCACCGTCACCCCCGCTGGCACCGAGATCCTCATCGAGCAGCTGCCCCATGTGCGGAGCTGCGCAGTGGGGTTCTGGGTGCGCCGGGGCTCCCGGCACGAGGGGCCCGCGGAAGAGGGTCTGGCCCACTTCCTGGAGCACACGGTCTTCAAGGGCACGGCGGGCTACCCCACGCCCGATGAGATGGCCGCCGCCACGGATCGCCTGGGTGGTCACGTGGACGCCTTCACGGGCAAGGAAGTGGCCTGCTTCTACGGCAAGGTGCTGTCGGACCAGCTGCCGGAGCTGGTGCACCTGCTGGGCGAACTGGTGACGGCGCCACTCTTCGATCCCGAGGAAATGGCCCGGGAGCGAAGTGTCATCCTGGAAGAGATTGCCCAAAGCGAAGACCAGCCGGATGACTGGGTGAGCGAGCTTTTCTACGGGGGTTTCTGGGCAGGCACGCCCATGGCCCATCCCATCCTGGGCCGACCCGAGCAGGTGTCGGGCTTTGGGGCCGCCGAGGCCCGGGCCTTCTTCGACCATACCTACCGGGCGCCGAATCTGGTGATAACGGCCGCGGGCGCCATCGCTCCGAAGCCCTTCCTGGAACTCCTGCGTCCCATCCTGGAGCGCCTTCCGATGACCACGGACCACCTGCCCGGAGCCACCTCTCGGACCCGTCCCTTCCTGCTGAACGTGCCCCGCAAGGACCTGCAGCAGGCGAATCTCGTCATGGGCTTTCCCGCGCCGGACCACTGCTCTCAGGACCGCGCCGCGGCGCATCTGCTGAGCCATGTGTTGGGCGGCGGCATGGCCTCGCGGCTCTTCCTGGAGCTGCGCGAACGACGGGGCCTCTGCTACCAGGTGGGCAGCTACCTCAGCCCTTATGCCGATACAGGAGCACTGCAGATCACCGCCAGCTGCGCCCCGGCCCAGCTGCGCGAGTTGGTACAGCGGACCATGGTCGAATGCGCAAGGATCCGGAAGAAGGGCGTAGCGGCCGATGAGCTGGACCGCGCCAAGCTGCAGGCCCGCACGAGCCTCGTGTTCAGCCAGGAGAGCAGCAGCAGCCGGATGTTCAGCCTGGCCCACCAGGCCATCCATCAGGGCCAGCTGCAGACCCTGGACGAGCAGATGGCCGAGATCGAGGCGGTGACCCTCGACGATCTGCTGCGCATGGCCCAGGCCCTCCTCGATCCCGCCCAGCTGGGACTGAGCGCCCTCGGCACCCGCCGCGGCTGCGACATCCGCCCCCAGGACCTGGTGGCCTGAGATGGGATCCTCCACTGAACACCGAACGGGCCGGTCGCGAGAGACACACCGTTCCACGGCAGGCGTGTACGGTGCCTCTCAGGCTTTGGGCATGGATCGACCCACTACAAACGAAGAAATGTCCACCGATGAACACCGATGGACACCGCTAAAGACTGATTTTGAATTGCATTCATCGGTATTCATCGGTGTTCATCGGTGGTTAAAAAATTCCTTTAACGCCTTGTGTCCCCTCCCCTGTCCGCGTTGATGGGCAAGACGATGAACCCCTGGGACCGCCCCGCCCCCGAACGGGAGGGCCTGCCCTCGGCGTGGTCGCTGTTCCCGGAGGAACTCGCAGCCCTGGGCTGCCCCGGCAGCGCCCTGGAGACCTTCCGCCGCCTGCACCGGCCCTGGACCTGGAAGGATCAGGCGCCGGTGCTGGGGCCCGTCATTCTCCCTTGGCTGGAGGGCGTGGCGGATCTGCGCCTGCCGCGCATCGTGGAGCGGCAGCCCTCATCGGACGGATCCACGAAGCTGGCCCTGGAACTGGGGGACGGGAAGCGCATCGAAGCGGTCCACATGCCGCGGAAGGTGCGCAACCCCCGGGTCACCTACTGCCTCTCCAGCCAAGTGGGCTGCGCCATGGGCTGCACCTTCTGCGCCACGGGCAGCATGAGCATTCTGCGGAACCTGCAACCCGGGGAGATCCTGGGCCAGGTGCTGACCCTGATGGCGGACTTGGGTCCCAACCGCGGACATGAGCTGACCCTGGTGTTCATGGGTATGGGCGAGCCCCTGCACAACCTGGACCACCTGCATCGCGCCATCCGGCTCCTGTGCCATCCGGCAGGGCTGGGGCTCGGCAAGGGCCGCATTACGGTCAGCACTGCGGGCCTGGTGAGCGGCATCGAGAAACTGGCGGCCATGAATCCGCGCCCCAACCTGGCCCTCAGCCTCAACGCCACCACGGACGAGGCCCGCAGCCGCACCATGCCCCTGAACCGCGTGTGGAACCTGGCCCGGCTGAGGCAGGCCCTGGACGTCTGGGGCCTGCGCCGCGGCGAGAAGTTCACTTTCGAGTACGTGCTGATCGCGGGCGAAAACGATACCGAAGCCGACGCGGAACGCCTATCGGCCTGGCTGGGCGACCTGCGCCGTGGCCACAACGTGAACGTCATCCCCATGAACGAACACGATGCGAGCCCCTTCCGCCAACCCGACGAGAACCGCGTCCAGCAATTCTCCGACTGGCTCAAGGTCTGCGGCTGCTTCGTCACCGTCCGCCGCAGCCGGGGGCGCGACGTGCAGGGGGCGTGCGGGCAGCTGGTGAAGGGAAAGTGATTCCACGGAGCAAAGAAAACATGGAACCGCAGATTTCGCAGATGACGCAGAAACAGCCTTGCATCCACAGATTGCACAGATTCACACGGATTGAAAACCAAGGCCGTGGCCAGTCTGAAATTCCATCTGTAGAATCGGTGAAATCTGTGGATTCGATCTTTGCTCTTTGCTCTTTGCGCCTTTGCGTTGAATCTTTTTGAATGCGCATCCCCGTCCACCAGCTCCCCCACGGCCTCGGCCTCGACCTGCCCGCGGCCGCCACGGCCCACGCGGCGGGGATGGACCTGCCGGCGGCGATTCCCGAAGGCGAGATCTGGACCCTCGCTCCGGGGCAGCGGCGTCTCGTGCCCACGGGGCTGGTGCTGGCCATTCCGCCCGGGTTCGAAGCCCAGGTGCGCCCCCGGTCGGGGCTGGCCCTGCGGCATGGACTCACCGTGCTGAACGCGCCGGGCACCATCGATGCCGACTACCGCGGCGAAGTGGCGGTGCTGCTCATCAACCACGGCGAGGCGCCCTTCGAACTGCGCCGGGGCGAGCGCATCGCCCAGCTGCTGGTGGCCCCGGTGGCGAGCTGGACCTGGCTTGCCGAACCCACTGTCGAGGCCCTGGGCGACACGGCGCGGGGCGAAGGCGGCTACGGCAGCACTGGGCGCTGAGGGGCTTGCAACCTTTTCAAATCATGGAACCGCGAAAAGACGCGAAAGAAGACGAAATAATTAAGGGCGGTTTGCCCTTTCTATGAAGGCGGGAGCATCCCCAGTCGGCTTTCGCGCGCCCTAAGGGCGTTTCGCGATTTTCGCGGTTCCCTGTTTCAAGCTGAGTCTGGTCGGCAGAAGCAAATGGCTATAGGATCGGTTTCCCCACCCAGGAGGCCCCATGCGCCGCACCGCCCTCGCCCTTTCCCTTGCCGCCCTTCCTGTCTTTGCGGGGCAGCCGCTCGGCTACTCGGACGGTGCCACCAAGCTCGCCGGCTACCTCGCCCGGCCCGCCGTGGCCACGGGCAAGGTGCCGGGCGTGGTGGTCATCCACCAGTGGATGGGCCTGACCGACCATGAGCGCCAGGTCTCAGACGACCTGGCGAAGCTGGGCTACGTGGCCCTGGCGGCGGACATCTACGGCGAGGGCGTGCGACCCAAGAACACGGGCGAGGCCGGCAAGCTGGCCGGAGCCTACAAGGGCGACCGGGCCCTGTACCGCCGCCGCATCACCGCCGCCCTCGAGACACTGAAGGCGCAACCAGGTGTGGACGCGTCCCGCCTGGCGGTCATCGGCTTTTGCTTCGGCGGGACCGGGGCCCTGGAGGCCGCCCGGGCCGGCCTACCCGTGAAGGGCGTGGTGTCCTTCCATGGGGGACTGGATGTTCCGGTGGGCTTTGTTCCCGGGCCGATCAGTGCCAAGGTGCTGGTCTGCCATGGGGCCGACGATCCCTTCGTGCCCGCCAAGGAGGTGGCCGCCTTCCAGGACGAGATGCGCAAGGCCAAGGCGGATTTCGTGTTCGTGGCCTACGCGGGCGCGGTCCACGCCTTCACCCAAAAGGAGGCCGGCAACGACAACAGCAAGGGCGCCGCCTACAACGAAGCGGCCCACCGTCGCAGCTGGCAGCACATGAAGGATTTCTTCAAGGAGATCTTCTAGAAGTCAGAACCTGTACCCCGCGGTTGCGGGGTACAGGTATCGCAAGGCTGATTCAATAGCCGGAACGGTTGGGATAGGTGGGCTTTGAGGTGGGCTTACTCGGGTTCTTCTTGATCGCCGCCTCGACTTCCTGGATCGCCCGGTCCAGCTGGGGATCCTGGCCCTGGGCCAGCAGGGCCGGATCGTCCATGACCTCGATGTCTGGGTCCACGCCATAGCCCTCAATGACCCACTGGCCCTCCTTGGAGAAGATCCCGAAGGTGGGTACGGTCACATTGCCGCCATCGATGAGGGCGGGGGCGCCGCTGATGCCAATGAGCCCGCCCCAGGTGCGGCGGCCGATGAGAGGACCGAGGCCAGCCTTCTTGAAGAGAAAGGGAAAACAGTCGCCACCGGAGCCGCTCCAGCCGTTGATGAGCATGGCCATGGGACCATCATGGGCCACGGCGGGCCACTGCCAGTCCCTCCCGTCGCGCACCGCATAGTGGTTGAAGGATTTGCGCCCGAGCAATTCCACGAAGCGGTCCGGGATCTGGCCACCACTGTTGAAGCGTTCGTCGATGATCAGCCCAGCCTTGTCCCACTGGCCCCGGAACTGGCGCACCAGATCGTTCTGCCCGCCGATGCCCGTGTCCGGCACGTAAATGTAGCCGAGGCGGCCGTGGGTGGCCTTCTCCACATAGCGTCGCTTGGCCTCGATCCAGTCCCAGTAGCGGAGCTGGTATTCCTTGGCGATGGTCTCCACCAAAACGTCATGGGCACCCGCGAGCGAGGGGCGGTCGTTGACGGTGAGCAGCACGGTCTTGCCGGCCAGGCCCTGGAAGGCGGCCCAGGGGTCCTTGCGGGTATCCAGCGGGATGCGGTTCACGGCGAGGAGGTAGTCGCCCTCTTTCACCTTCAGGCCGGGCTGGGCCAAGGGGCCCCGGACCTGGGCGTCCCAGTCGGCCCCGCGGAGAATCTTCTTGATGCGGAAGCCGCCGTTCTCAAGGGCGAAGTCCACCCCCAGCAGGCCCGTGTCCATGTGTGTGGGCGCCTCGAGGTCACCGCCCCCGCGATAGGTGTGGGAGGCATTCAATTCGGAGATGAGTTCGCCGATGACGAAGTTCACATCCTCGCGGGTGACGCAGTCCTTGATGAGCTTCCCGTAGCGAACCTTCATGGCTTTCCAATCCACGCCGTGCAGGCCCGGGTCATAGAACATGTCGCGCTGCAGGCGCCAGGCATCGTCGAAGATCTGCTGCCATTCGGCCTGCGGATCCACCACCATCGGCAGGTCAGTGGTGGGCAGTTTCTTCTCGAACTTCTGGTCCGGCTTCAGGTCCACGAGAACGTAGTCCAGCTTGCGTTTCACCAGGACCTTCTTGCCATCGCCGCTGAGGAGGGCGCCATCGAGATCGGCGAGCACAGCCTTCTCTTCCCGCTCTTCGAAGTCATAGACATAGAGCGTGCCCTTGGTCTCGCCCTGGTTCTGGGGGTCCAGCTGGGCGGCCCGCCGGTAGGCCAGCTTGCCCTTGGCGGCCGCCACATCCATGTAGTAGCCCGCCGTGGGTGGCAGCAGCACCATGCGGGATTCGATGCCATCGAAGTCGATTTCCACGGGCTTGGGGGGCTCGTGCTTGTCGCCGCCGTCCTTCTTCTTCTCCCCTTCCTTTTTGGCCTCGGCCTCCTTCTTCTCGTCCTTGGCATCCTCGGCGTCGTTGCGTGGGGCCATGGGGGAGGCCACGTCTTTCCGCAGGGGCAGCGCGGCGAGGCGGGTGGTGGCCGCATAGATCCAGGTGCCATCCAGGTCGCTGTAGGTGGGGCTGAACTGCTGGCCCGTGGACAGGAACAGGTAGTTGCCGTCGGGATCGAAGGCCGGATCCCCGGCATTGTAGAAGGGCGAGGTCACATCCTGGCGTTGGCCGGTCTTGGTGTCGTAGAGGGCCACCACGCTATTGCCGTTGGCGGTGTCGCGGGCATAGGCGAACCAGCGGCTATCGGGCGACCAGCTGGCGCGGAAGGCCTCCAGGTTGTCCTCATACATGAAGAGGCCCTTGTCCACCTGCTGTACCTTGCCGGTGTCCAGGTCGCAGAGGTTGATGCGCATGGCCTGGTCGGCGAAGACGATGTGTTTGCCGTCCGGGGACCAGGAGATGCGGTACCGGAAGCCGGGGCCCATGTGGGTGACCTGGCGCTCCTCGCCGGAGCCATCCGCAGGCCGCACGCAGAGTTCGTATTCACCGCTCCGGTCGCTGAAGTAGGCCACCTGCTTGCCATCCTGGGACAGGGCGGGGTGCCGTTCCGCGCTGCCGGGCGTGCGGGTGAGGTTGATGACAAAGCCCTTTTCTGCCGGCACGGAAAAGATCTCGCCCCGGGCCTCGAAGACCGCCCGCTTGCCCTGGAAGGACAGATCCGGATGCCGCAGCAGGCGGCTGGCGTTTTCCTCCCGAGGCTTCAGGGTGGCCCGGTCCGTCATCACTTCGACCTTCACCTCCGTGAGCTTCTCGGAGGGCAGTTCGATGCGGTAGAGGCGGCCCCCAGCCTCGACCACGATGTCGTCGGGTCCGATGGCAGGGAAGTGGGCGTCGAATTCCTTGAAGAAGGTGATCTGCTTGAAGGCCTGGGTGGCCAGGTCGTAGGACCAGATGTTGCTGCGCTTCACCGCATCGCGGTCCGACAGGAAGTAGAGCATTCCTCCCCGCCACATGGGCATGGAATCGTTGGAGCCGCCCAGGCTGGGCAGGCGACTGGCGGTCTTTTTCTCCAGGTCGTAGAACCAGATCTCCGAGGCCATGCCGCCGCGGTAGCGCTTCCAGGTGCGGAAGTCCGTGCTCACGGGCTGGTAGGCCAGGACCTTCCCGTCCGGAGAGAGGGCGCCGAACTCCGCATAGGGCAGGGGCAGGGCCTCAGGCAGGCCGCCCTCCTTGGCCACCCGGAACAGCTTGTTGAACCGATCCTTGCCGGATTCCATGCCGGAGGCGAAGAGCAGGGATTTGCCGTCGGGCGTCCAGTCCACCAGGCGGTCAGCCATGGGGTGGTGGGTGACGCGGGTGGGAATCCCGCCCCCCACGGGCAACACGTAGACATCCAGGTTGCCGTCGTAGTTGGCGCTGAAGGCCAGTTCCTTCCCGTCGGGGGAGAACCGCGGGAAGGACTCCTCGCCCTTGGGGGTGGACAGGCGCTGGGCCACGCCCCCGGCCTTGGGCACAATCCAGATGTCATTGGCGTAGGTGAAGGCGATCTGAGTGCCCGACACATCGGGATAACGCATGAGCCGGGCGTCGATCTGGGCGGTGGCGCTGACGGCAGCCGCCACGACGATGGCCGTGGCGAAAAAGGGAAGCAGGCGCATGCGGGTCTCCGGGCTCGTGGGGGGGGCCAGGCATGTTACGCGCGGCAGCCGGGAATGGTTGAGTCCTGCTTCCCCTGGCCTTTGGCAGGCCCCGGTATCGTGGAGCCATGGAGCCTGCTATGCGATTGATTCTTTGTGCTGCCCTCGCCTGCTCCACCCTGCTGGCCGAGGCGCCAGGTCTGGACGAAGGGGCGATCCGGGCCCACCTGGCCTTTCTGGCCGACGATGTGCTTGAGGGCCGCGGCACCGGGCAGCGAGGCGGGGAACTGGCGGTGCGGTACCTAGAGACCCAGTTGCAGGTCCTGGGCCTGACCCCTGCGAACGGTGCCAGCTACCGTCAGGCGGTCCGGCTGTCCGGTAGCCGACTGGACCCAACCACCAGCAGCTTCTTCTTCGAGGGTCCGAAGGGTTCCCTGGCACCGATCCTGGGTGGCGACCTGGTGCTGGGCGCGGCGGCGGCGGAATCCACCCTGACCGTGGACGCACCCCTGGTGTTCGTGGGCCATGGCATCGCCGCCCCCGACGGCAGCCGGGATGACTACAAGGGATTGGACGTGAAGGGCCGCATCCTGGTCATGCTCGTGGGCGACCGGAAACAGGGCCCCGCGATGCCGCTGTGCTGCCAGCCCGAAAATTACCATGGGCGCTGGACCTACAAGTTCGAGGAAGCCCGCCGGCGGGGTGCCGCCGGGGTCCTGCTGGTGCACACGGAGGCCTCCGCCGGCTACGGCTGGCCCGTGGTGCGGAACGGCTGGGTGCAGGAGCGCTTCCAGCGGGCGGGCTCGGGGCAACCCGGGGCCCTGCAGGGTTGGCTGACCGAGGCTACGGCCACCCGTCTCTTCGCCCTGGCGGGCCAGGATTTCCAGGCGTTGGCCGCCGGGGCGGACGCCGTGGGCTTTCACCCGGTGCCGCTGCCCATCCGTGCCAAGGGGACCCTGCACTCGACCGTGCGGGCCCTGGACCAGTGGAATGTGGCGGGCTTGCTGCGGGGCAGCGACCCAACCCTGTCCCGGGACCTGGTGATCTACTCCGCCCATTGGGACCATTTCGGGAAGGGATCCGATGGCGCGATCTACCCGGGCGCCGTGGACAATGCCACCGGCTGCGCGGCGGTGTTGGCCCTGGCGAAGGTCATGGTTCACCGGCCCCTCAACCGCAGCGTGATGTTCCTCTTCCCCTGCGCCGAGGAGCAGGGCCTGCTGGGTTCGTCAGCCTATGTGGCCGCGCCGCTGTGGCCCCTGGACCGCACGGTGGTGGACATCAACCTCGAAAGCCTCAACGTGGTGGGACCCACCCGGGACATCGGCCTGCTGGGGTCCTCCGAGCCGTGGCTCCGCGCCCTATGCGCCCAGGCGGCCGCCGCGACCGGCCTGGTCATCACCCCCGCCAAGGCCGATCCGGCGGGCCTCTGCTTCCGCTCCGATCACTTCCCCTTCGCCCAGGCCGGCGTCCCGGCCCTGTCGCCGGGCTTCTCCCTGGATGGTGGCTGGGACTACCTGGGTGACAAGGCCGCCGCCCAGACCCAGGCCGCGGCTTTCATGGACAGATACCACCGGCCCACGGACCGCTACGATCCCACCTGGAACTTCGAGGGCCTCATGCAGCAGGTGCGCTTCGCCCTGGAATTGGGGCGGCTGGCGGGATCGGGACCGGCCCGCTGAGGCCCGGCGTTCATGCGGGCCGAACGGCCCAGCGGAGCTTTGCGCTGGTGGACCTCGGGTTGGACCACCGCTCTTCCGGCGAGGCGCGAATGGGTTCCGGGGCCACGGCGCCGTAGATCCCCTCCCGGAAGCCCTGCTGAAAGGCCTTCTTCACCCGACGGTCTTCGCCGGAATGAAAGGTGAGGATGGCCACACGGCCGCCGGGGTTCAGGCAGGCGGGCAGCAGGGAGAGGAACTGGTCCAGGACCCTGAACTCGTCGTTCACGGCGATCCGTAGGGCCTGGAAGGTGCGCTGCAGGGCCTTCTTCGTCATCTCGTCCCGCTCGGGTTCGGGCACTTCGCCACGCAGGGCCGTCCGCACACAATCCGCCAACTGGCGGGTGGTGCGCACCTCGCGGTCCTGCACGGCCTGAGCGATGGCCGCAGCGTGGGGCTCGTCGGCGTTCTCCACCAGGAGTTCGGTGAAGGTCTGCTCGTCCAGGGTGGCCAGCAACTGGGCGGCGGACCGGCCGCGCTGGGGGTTGAGGCGCAGGTCCAGGGGGCCGTCCGCCTTCCAGGTGAAGCCCCGGGCCGGGTCATCGATCTGCATGGAGGAGACGCCGAGGTCCGCCAGCACCAGATCGAAGCCGCCCAACTCCGCCTTCAGGTGCGGCAGCCCCGCGAAGTTCATGCGCCGCAGCACCAGCATGTCTTCGCCGAAACCCAGCTTGCGCAGCCGCGCCTCGGTGCGAGGTAGTTCGATGGGATCCACGTCGAGGCCCACCATCCGCCCGCCCGGCTGCAGGCGGGGCAGGAGCGCCTCCGTGTGCCCGCCGTAGCCCAGGGTGGCGTCCAGGCCCACCTCACCGGGCTTGGGGTCCAGCACCGCCAGGATCTCGTTCACGCAGATGGAGCGGTGGGTTCCCGCCGGAGTCTGGCCCCGGGCCTTCACCTTTTCCAACTCCCCGGCGTACTGGTCGGGGGCCAGTTCCTTGTACTTCTCCCCGAAGCCCCGCGGGTGGGTGCCCTTGTAGCGAACCCGGCGCTTCCGGGGTGCGTTTGCATCATCCATGGGTTCCATGATCGCCGATCCCCAAGGGTCTGTTCGTCGCGGAAGGTGCAGAAGTTTCCACTGCGGCCGGAGCCCCATCCAATCGTTCTCTTCATCCCCGAAATCCCCGTCCATCCCCGGCCAAAAAGGGTTCTGCCGGGGATACACGGGGATACACGGGGATGGACGGGGATGGGTGTGCGCCTGTGCACCCCCTATTCCGTGCTTTCCGTGTCATTTCCTAGCCTTCCGCGACCAGCGCTTGGATGCCTCGGGATCTGCTAGGCGCTACCCTTCGAGCATGGATGCTCCGGCCTTCACCTTTCGCCCCATCGGGACCGTGCGCTCGCCGTACCTGAAGCGCATGGATGCGCCGCACCAGGCCACGGTGGTGGCGGGCACCGAGTCAGGAGTGCCCGCCGAGGCCACGCTGGAACTGGATCCGGCGCTGCCCGAAACCGTGCTGCGGGATCTGGAGGGCTTCGAGCGCCTCTGGCTCATCTTCGTGTTCCACGCGAGTGAGGGCTGGGTGCCCCTGGTGCAGCCGCCCCGGGGGCCGCGGGGCAAACGCGGCGTGCTGGCCACCCGGTCGCCCCACCGGCCCAACGCCATCGGGCTCTCCTGTGTGGAGCTGGTGGCCGTGGAGGGCCACACGCTGCACCTGCGGGGCGTGGATCTGCTGGATGGCACGCCGGTGCTGGACGTGAAACCCTACGTCCCCTATGCCGATGCCTTTCCTGGGGCCCGGGCAGGCTGGATCGATGCGGTGGATGCCGCCACCGGCGCCCACTCCGCCCCTGGCCCCAAGAAATCCAGCCGGCCCGCGACCTCTTGACCGGAGCGAGCCCGCGGTCCATCCTGCGATCGCCCCTTCCCCCCAGCAGCTGTCCTGACAATCAGGAGTCGCCATGGTCTCGCTCGTCCAACTCTGGCTCCCCATCCTTACTTTCGGCGGTCTGTGTCTTCGCCGCCAGCAGCCTCATCCACATGGTGGTGAAGTGGCACGCCTCCGACTACAAGGGGCTGGCCAACGAGGAGGAGGTGCGCGCCGTGATCCGGAAGGGAGCCCCGGCGCCCGGCCAGTACGTGCTGCCCTACTGCTCCGACCACAAGGACATGGGGAAGTCCGAGATGTTGGCGAAATACCAGGACGGCCCCGTGGCCATGCTGATGGTCAGCCCCAACGGGCCGCCCGCCATGGGCGCGGCCCTGGGCAAGTGGTTCGCCTTCTCGGTGCTGGTGGCCTTCATGGCGGCCTACCTCGCCAGCCGCACCCTGGCACCCGGAACCCACTACCTGCAGGTCTTCCGGGTTGTGGGGGCCACGTCTTTCCTGGCCTATGGCTTCGGCGCCCTTCCCAATGCCATCTGGATGGGCAAGCCCTGGGGCAGTGCCCTCAAGGATCTCGCCGACGCCCTCCTCTACGCCCTGCTCAGCGCTGGCGTCTTCGGCTGGCTGTGGCCGCGGTAGACGTATGACCTCCGAGCCGGACGGGCTGGATGCTTACGGCCGCATCGCCTACCAGGGCCTCATCGCCTGGCCCGAACGCCTGCAACGGGAGGCGCCGCTCTTTCAGCGGGTGCTGGCAGGCGCGCCTTCGCGCCGGGTGGTCGATCTCGGCTGCGGCAGTGGAGAACACACGCGGTTCCTGGCCGCGCTGGGGTTCGAACTGACGGGCGTGGACGCCTCCGCGTCGCAGTTGGAGGCCGCCCGAGAGGCTGATCCCCATGGCCGCTACCTCCAGGCTGGGCTCACCGCTCTACCGGAGGGGGCTCTTGGTGGCCAGGGGGCTGCCATCTGTGTGGGCAACACCCTTCCGCACCTCTGCGAAGCCGAGGAGCTTCGCGCCTTCTTCTCCGGTCTCGCCCGCTGCCTCCTGCCGGGTGCGCCCTTCCTCCTGCAGCTGCTCAACTACGACCGCATCCTGGACCGGGGTGAGCGCACCTTTCCCATAGTGCTGCGGCCCGGCGAGGCAGAGGGCGAGGACAGGATTTTTCTGCGCCTCATGACCCACCACGGCGGTGGCCGCCTGACCTTCACTCCCGCCACCCTCCGCTATCACCCTGGCGCCGAAGTGCCTCTGGAACTGGTGGCCGCCCAGGACGTTCCCTTGCGCGGATGGCGCAGGAGCGAAGTGGAAGGTCTCTTGGGGGAGGGTGGCTTCCGGGTGCGGGAGATGCTTGGAACGATGACCGGTGAGGTCTGGAGCGCCAGGTCGTCGGACCTAGTCGTGGTGGCTGAGCGGCGCTAGGAACGGCCAAGAAAGCTCTGAACCTTGCCGCCAGCTGGGCCGATTCTTTCCCAAATCAACCTTGGGACTTCATCGCCTTGAGTATGGTTTCGACCGGTATGCTGGCAAACGCCGTGGCCTTGTCACTCATGGCATAGGGTAGGATGAGGTCGGGGCCATGGATCAGGGAGCCGCAACTATAGACCACGTTCGGAACATAGCCTTCCCGCTCGTTGCCTTCGGGGGAGAGGAGCGGTTCCCGTAAACGGCCGATGACCTTGGTTGGATCCTCCAGATCCAAAAGGGCGGCACCGATGCAGTACTTGCGCATGGGACCGACGGCATGGGTGATGACCAGCCAGCCGGCTTCTGTTTCGAGGGGGGAGCCACAGTTCCCGATCTTTCCAGCCTCCCAGAACTCAGCTGGGCGGAGAATCATCTGTTGATCGCTCCAGAAATGCGGGTTGTCTGAAAACATGATGAAGAGGTTTTCATCATCCTGCCGGGACAGCATGACGTAGCGGCCATTAATGCGGCGGGGAAAGAGCGCCATGCCCTTGTTCTGAACGGCGCTCCCGTTCAGCGTGAGAATGCGGAAGTGCAGGAAATCCGTGGTCTCGATGAGCTGGGGGAGGATGGCCCGTCCGCTGTAAGCGGTGTAGGTCGCGTAGTACTGGATTGATCCATCGTCCTCGACGAACCGAACGAACCGGGCGTCTTCGATGCCGTTGCTTTCGTTGGAGGAGACCGGGAAAACGATGCGCTCACTCAGGGGCTGTTTGGCGGGGAAGAGCAATTCATAATTGGAATCGGCCAGCCACTTGATGCACTCCAGCGTGCGATGAAAATCGTGGGTGAGGGGCATGTGTTCGCGGCGGATCCGGGCCACACTGTTGCCCAGATCACTGCGGGTGAACTCATCGGTCAGCACGTCCATGACGGCCGTGGAACAGTCATTATCGAACCCCATTTCATGCAGCTTGGTGACGAAGCTGGGTTTCCGGTAGTTGGGGTTAAGAACCACCTGCGGTGTGGCGACAAAACGGGAGACGGGATCGAGGCGTATGTCGCCCGTGGATGAAATGATGCCGACACGGAACTCGATGGAGGAGATATGCCCTTCACCGGTGGCCCGCAAGCTCAGGATGAATCGCAGATCACCCTCCGGCACCTCGCTTTGATCCGGGTGCGGCACGATGGAGGGGTTGAACAAGGCGGCGGATTCCAGCGCATATTCACCGGAGAACAGCGCGCCAATGAGCAGTTGCCGCTCGCAGGAGAGCGGTCGATGGGTGAATACGTATTTTTGCACCATTGCGAAGTGATCCCTCAGGGCCACTTCGATATCAAAATGCCGGGAATCAAACTCCTGATGGATTGTTTCCAATTCCTGAACAACCTCGTTCTCCTCCAGGACCAGGGCACGGCCGATGATGGCGGTGATGCGGTGGATGGAACCGGGGATGAAGGGCCGAAGGATGACCCTCGCGCTGTCGGGCTGGAGCAGGATTTCGTGGCGGCGCATGCGGAGGCCGCTCATGAGGGGAGGCTCAATGGCTTGGTGATCACGTGGGCAGCAGCATTCATTTCGGCCAGGGAAAGATGGAAGGCGAGGGACGACTCCGCTCCCTGGTTCTCGTTCACGCGGTCACAGTGCAGGCCGTCGCTGCAGCCGCCGGTCCCGGAATCGTAAAGGGCCAGGCCAAGGTCATTCCGGCCCAGGAACCACTCGAAGGCACGTCTAGTTTCCTTCGACCACGTGGCGTCCTGGGTGGTACGGAAGGCTTCCAGGCAGGCCGAAACCATCGATAGGGCTTCCACCGGCTGCTGGTCGAAATCGGCCCGGGCGCCATCCTTGGCGTAGAAGCCATTGCTGCCGATGGGCCGGAAATGGCCAGCCTGGGTCCTCTGGATGGAGGCCAGCCAGCGCAAGGACTTCAGGCCGATCTCCAGGGCTTCCGGGTGGGGCATCGACTTGCCACTGAGAATCAGGGATTGGCAGAGCCGGGCGTTATCGTAGGTGGCGCTGGGTTCAAACCACGGCCAATCGTCCGTGGCGAAATTCTCCCACAACGCCACGAGCTTGCTGGTCAGGCTCTTGCGGGCGTCCTTGGCCCAGTCACTGTTTGGGAAGGCCCGCAGGTAATAGTGAATGCCCATCAAGGTGAAGGCCCAGGCCCGCGGTGAAGTGAAGGATTCCACGACGGGAAGACCGCGCTCGAAGAGCAGGGTCGACAACTTGCGCCGCCCCTCGTCCCGGGAACGTAAGGCGCCGGTTCCCAGCGCCCAAAGCGCCCGGCCATGGCTCTCCTGGCTGCCGGCCTCCTCCAGCCACTGCCGTCCGTGGCTCATGAAGTTCCGGAAGCACCCCGTGCTGCGGTTGAAGGCGGCTGCAAGAAAGGCGAGATAGCTGGTGGCCAGGCGATCGAGGTGTTCCTGGTGTGGATTGCTACCCAGTTCATCCAGAAGGTTGCAGAGGATGAACGCCCTGGCGTTGTCATCCGTGCAGTAGCCTTCGTGGAAGTTGGGCACGGTGAAAATGGCATGCTGAAAAATACCGGTGCCATCGCTCATGCGCACGATGTGATCGAGCCGCAGGGGCGGCAAATCGTAAGGGCGGCTGGCGAGCGTCCAGCCGGCAAAGGCCATGCGTGGGGTGATTTTGCGGTCTTTGCGGGCCTGCCGAAAGGATTCCAGATAGCGATGCGCCACGGCGGGCCAGATCATCTCCCGGCCCAGCAGGTAGGTTTCCTGACGGGTTTTCGCCATGCGCTCCGGATGGTCAAGGAACTCGCACACGCCCTTGGCAATGGCTCCCGGGTCTCGGAAGGGCACGAGTATGCCCCGCCCCTCCGCGAGCAATTCCTGGGCATGCCAATAGGGGGTGGAAACCACCGGTTTGCCTGCGCCAAACACATAGGCCAGGGTTCCGGAGGTGATCTGGGCCTCGTTGAGATAGGGCGTCAAATAGATGTCTGTCGCCCCGATGAACTCGGTCAGATCTTCGAGCGAGACAAACCGGTTGAAGAAGATCAGATGTTCATTCACCCCGCGAGCTTCGGCCAATCGCTCGAGACTCAGCCGGTAGCGCTCGCCTTCCCGGGCCACCAGCTGGGGATGCGTGGCGCCCAAGACCAGGTAGACCACGTTCGGATGCGCGCGCACGATCTCAGGCAACGCCTCGATCACGTACTCGATGCCCTTGCCGGGTCCCAGCAGGCCGAAGGTGAGGAGCACCATGCGCCCCTCCACCCCGAACTGCGCCTTGTAGAAGCGCGAGGCCTTGAAGGGGATGTCTGGGATGCCATGTGCAATGACATCAATTTTGGCTTCTGGCACCGCATAGGTTTCCCGGAGTATTTCCGCACCCTTGCGGGCCATGACTACCAGGCGGTCGCTGCGCTGGACCAGCTCCTCCATGACCTCCCGCTGGGTCGGGTTGGGATCCTGCAGCACCGTATGCAAGGTCGTCACCACCGGCATGCGCACTTCCTTGAGCAGCGCCAGCAGATGACTGCCGGCCGAGCCCCCGTAGATGCCGAACTCATGCTGTACGCAGAGTACTTCCACATTATTGAAGTTTAGGTAATCTGCGGCTCGACGGTAGGAATCAAGGTCCTTTTCCTGGATTTCAAAATGCACCCGCGGCGGATACTTGTAACCCTCCAGCCGATCAGTCACCGCCCCCGCAAAACAGCGTGCCGAGGGTGCCGCCGCGCTGACGGCCTCGCAAAGGTCATGGGTAAAGGTGGCGATCCCGCATTGCCTGGGTTCGTAACCGCCAACAAAGGCGATGCGACTGGGGGTATTGGCGTCGCTCAAGGGAGTCCTCTCTATGGCATATGCATCGAAGCAAGCGACGGGTGCGCTTCACTGTGCCCTAGGTCCTTCCCCGTCGCCCGGCGCCCTGCCGGGCAGCCCCGCTTCCCTGGGTCCTGGTCGATCGATTGAATCAGGCTGAGGATGCTGTTCATGAGGCACCTCCTGGGTGGTTTCCAGGCCGGAGAAGCTATGTCGTGGACCGGAAATTTCCGGCGGGCTGTCCAGAACGACCCCGCCATTATCCTGCCTGGAAACCCTGATTCCACCAAGGGAATTCGGAGCCGGGACCCGGGGCATGGCGCCTGCCACCTGGGGGCAAGATCATCGCTGCCAAGAGGTGGCTATGCTCAAGAATGGGCTATGGAAAAGCGTGGGTCAGATGGCAGGCCTGATCGGAGACGAACCCGGTCGGCAGGGGCTTTTCCTGGCCTACCTGGCGGCGCTGGCCGCGGGATTGTGGTTGCTCAACCACGCGCGCCGCTCCTTCTGGCTGGTTTCGGTGCTGGCCTTACCGGGGACCTTGGCCCATGAGCTTTGCCACTGGGCCCTTGGCACAGCGATGAACGGGCGGCCGGTGCGGTTCACGGTCCTACCTCGGCGGGAGGGCAGGGGCTACGTGCTGGGTGCCGTCGCCTTTTCTAACCTCCGCTGGTACAACGCCTTCTTCATTGGGATGGCACCGCTGCTGCTGCTCCCAGCTGCCTTCGTGCTGTTTCAGTGGCGTCTCGCGGCCCATCCCGCCCTCGGGTGGTCTGAGGCCCTCATGGCCTTCCTCATCGCCAACCTCCTTTTCGGTGCCGTCCCCTCCTGGGCCGACCTCCGCATCGCCGCCCGTTCGCCGGTGGGGTGGGCGCTGCTGGTACTGGCGCTAGGGTGGGGATGGCTGCGATGGCGATCGTCCCCGACGGTTCTCATCGGACTATACTGTGGGATCGTCAAGGAGCCTCCATGCCCATCCTATCGCCCTTCCTGCTGGTGCTCGGTTTGGGAGGGCAAGCTCATCCTGCCTCCGTGCCAAAACCGGTGGTGACCGCTGCGCCGTCGGCTCCGATGGCCGTGCTGAAGGTCCTGAAGGTCGGCGGTGAAGGTGGCTGGGATTATGTGACCTTGGATGCGGAGACGGGCCGCCTCTTCGTGCCACGGTCCACGCGGGTCATGGTGCTCGACCTGGCCGGCAAAGGCGTGGGGGAGATCCCCAATACAGCCGGAGTCCACGGGGTTGCGCTGGCCCAGGATCTGGACCGCGGCTTCACCAGCAACGGACGGGCGAACACCATGACGGTGTTCAAGCTCTCGACGCTGGAAGTCTTGAAGGAAGTGAAGACCACCGGCGAAAACCCGGATGCGATCCTTTACGACGCCGCCACCAAACAGGTCTTCACCTTCAACGGGCGCGGGCAGAACGCGACGGTATTCGATGCGGCCACGCTGGAGGTGAAGGGGACCATCCCCATGAGTGGCAAACCTGAGTTCCCCGCCGGGGACGGCAAGGGCCACGTCTACGTGAACGTGGAAGATACGTCCGAACTCCTCGCCATCGATGCGAAGGCCCTGAAGGTCGAAGCCAGATGGTCCCTGAAGCCACTGGTGGATCCCACCGGGCTGGCCATGGATGTGGCGAATCAGCGGCTGTTCGCAGTGGGTGGCAATAAACTCATGGCGGTGGTGGACGCCAGGACGGGCAAGATCCTGGCGACGCTGCCCATCGGCGAGGGGTGCGACGGTGCGGCCTTCGACCCAGGTACGGGCAACGCCTACGCGTCCAACGGAGAAGGCACGCTCACCGTGGTTCGCGGTGACAGCAAGGGACACTACGTCACGGTGAGCACCATTCCCACGAAGAAGGGGGCCCGGACGCTGGTGGTGGACGAAAAAACCCACCGGGTCTTCCTGCCCGCAGCCGAGTTCGGTCCGGCGCCCGAGGCCCAGCCCGGCCAGCGGTCCAGGCCCCCGATGGTGGCAGGCAGCTTCCAAATCCTTGTGGTCGGCGCAGGCAACTGATTCCCATTCTGCTTTCGCCCCTGGCCATCATCTTCGCGACTGTCTACATCTCCATTCACTCCGCAGTGGACCTGCTGGCAGGCGCGGATTCTCATTCCCCTGACCCTTCTGATGTCCCGGCCCTTGGCCCGCCTTCGGGGTGAATGAGCCAGGGGCTTTATTGGGGTCTGGGCTTATGCTTTGCGCGAGGAAATCTTCATGGGCCACGCTGCCATCCTGCCTAGAAATGGCACCTACGAACGCCTGGTGCAGCGCCTCAACCGCTTCCCCCAAGGAGCGCCGCCCTCGGAGCGGCTGTTCCAGATCCTCCGGCTGCTGGTGAGCGAGGAGGAGGCCGGGCTGTTGGCCCAGGTGCCGATCCGCCCCTTCACCGCCTGCCGCGCCGCCGCCATCTGGAAGCTCCCGGAGGCCAAGGCGCAAAAGGTACTCGACGCCCTCGCGGAGCGGGCCATGTTGCTGGACTACCGCCATGGCGAGGCAACGCACTATGTGCTCCCGCCCCCCATGGCCGGCTTCTTTGAGTTCTCCCTGATGCGGGTCCGGGAGGACGTGGATCAAAAGGCCCTCTCCGAACTTTTCCATCAATATTTGAACGTGGAAGAGGACTTTGTCCGGGAACTGTTCGCCACGGGCCAGACCCAGCTGGGTCGGGCCTTCGTGGATGAGACCGCGCTCCCCCTGCAGGACAGCCTGGTGGTCCTGGATCATGAGCGGGCCAGCGAGGTGGTCCGGTCGGCCCAGGTCATCGGCATCAGCGCCTGCTACTGCCGGCACAAGATGTCCCACCTGGGGAAGGCCTGCGACGCGCCCATGGACATCTGCATGACCTTCGGCACCTGCGCCGACTCCCTCACCCGGCACCAGGTGGCCCGGCGGGTGGAGGCTTCAGAATGTCTCGACCTGCTTCAGGAGGCCCGGGAGCGGGGCCTCGTCCAGTTCGGGGAGAACGTCCGGGAGAAGGTGAGCTTCATCTGCAACTGCTGCGGGTGCTGCTGCGAGGCCATGATCGCCGCCCGGCGCTTCTCCTTCATGAAGCCTGTCCACACCACCAACTTCCTGCCGGAACTGGATCTCGCCCACTGCAACGGCTGCGGGAAGTGCGTCAATGCCTGTCCCGTGGAGGCCCTCAGTCTCGTCTCGGCCCACGACCCCCAGCATCACGCCGCCAAGACGGCCCAGCTGGCCGAGGACCACTGCCTGGGCTGCGGGGTGTGCGTCCGGGCCTGCACCAAGGACGCCATCCGCCTGAAACCCCGGAAGGAACGGGTGCTCACCCCTGTCAACACGGCCCATCGCACCGTGGTGATGGCCATCGAACGGGGCCAGCTGGCGGAGCTTCTGGTGGATGGCCAGTCCAGCTACGGACACCGGGCCGCCGCGGCCATCCTCGGCGCCGTGCTCAAGCTGCCGCCCCTCAAACAGGCCTTGGCCTCGAAGCAGATGAAGTCGCGCTACCTGGATCGGGTGATGGCAAGGTTTTGATAGCCATTCGGCTGCGAAGGCCTAGACCCTTCGCAGCAGCAGGAGGGTGCGGTCGTCCGCGAAGGGCGTGCCCTGGGCATGAGCCTCCAGGTCGGCCATAAGCTCCGCGTCCACGGCCTCCAGGGGCTTCGCCACCCGCAGGGCGAGGAAGGCCTTGAGCCGGTCCGTGGAGTATTCCACGTCCAAAGGGTCAGTCGCCTCCGTGATGCCGTCCGTATAGAGGGCCAGCGTCCCCCCGGGCGGCAGGGTGAAGGTGCCCGACCCATAGGGCTGGCCCGGAAGCAGGGCCAGGGGAAAGCCCTGGGATTCCAGCTCCAGGCAGGATCCATCTGGCGCCAGCAGGAAGCCGGGGTTGTGGCCCGCATTGGTGTAGGTCACCCCCCCGGTGGCGGGATCCAGCAGGGCGAGGAAGGCCGTCACGAAGCGGCGCCCGTCCGTATGCCGCGCCAGGGCCTTCGAAAGGTAGAAGGCCAGTTCCGCCGTGGGCAGGTCCCGTTCGGCCCAGGCTTCCAGAAACGCGGACAGGCTCGCCATCAGGAGGCCCGGTCCCAGGCCCTTGCCGCTCACATCCGCCAGGGCGAGGAGCCAATGGCCATCCTCCCGGGGCCACCACCCGAACAGATCGCCGCTCACCTGGCGGCTGGGGAGGTTGTTGCCGAGCAACTGATAGCCCGGAATCTCCGGGGGAAACCCGGGCAGTAGCCCCTGCTGGATGTGGCGGGCGAGGTCCAGTTCGTGATCCAGCTTCCGGCGTGCCAACTCTGCTTCGCGCAGGCGCGCCTGCTCCAGCTTGGCGGTGGCCAGATGGGCCAGGGTGCTGGCCAGACGCAGGTCCTCTTCATCGAAGGCCGGGCGCGGCGGATGGGAATCGAGGTAGAGCAGGCCCTTCACCACGCCGTTGTGCTCCAAGGGAGTCACCATCGCCGAGGTGATGCCACTGCTCATGATCGAGGGGGAGGCCAGCCCCTGGTTGTCCGCAAGGACATTGAAGAGCACAGACTCTTTCCGCTCCAGCGCGGCTTCCACGAGGCTCTTTGATAGCAGGATGGGCTGGTTGCCTTCGGGTCCCCGCGAAGCCACCGTGTGGAGTCCGGCCTTGGTGTCCTGGATCACGACAGCGGCCCGCCAGGGTTTCAGGAGCGTCCACAGCCGGTCCAACAGGTGGGCAAGCAGCTGTTCTGGAGGGCTGTCCTCCAGCAGCTCCAGGGACAACCCCTGGATCTCACGAATCACTTCCCGCAGCTGACCGGTCTCCGGCGTTTCGCTGCGCCGGTTGGGAATGGCCCGAAGGCGATCCAGGGGCAGGACGATCGATCCGGCCGAAGAGGAGGCGTCCGACTCGACGCCGATGCGGACGCGGGGACCCTGCGAGGGCGAGCCCAGGCGGATGGGCACCTGGCCCAGGAGGATCTCGTCCTCGTCATGCAGGGGGTGGGGAGCCGTAATGCGCTCACCGTTGAGTGAAGTGCCATTCAGGGAGCCCAGATCCTCCAGGTAGGGAATGCCATCCTTCAGGCTGATGCGGGCGTGATGGCGGCTCAAACTGGCATCGGGGATGGCCACGTCGTTTTGCGAAGACCGGCCCAGCGTCCAGGATTTCGCCTCTCCCTCCAGGGGAATGGGCGGGCGGCCGAGAATGTGCAGCACCAGCGTCTTCATGAAACCTTTGTGGGGTGGCGGTAGCTGGGGAAGGGATTCACAGGCAAGGTACACCACCTTGCAGGCCATGGGTTGGCCTATGATATTTCCCATCCAAAGGTAACCATGTCCCTACAGACAGGCACCCACCTCGGCCCCTACGAGATCCTTGCGCCCCTGGGCGCGGGCGGCATGGGCGAGGTTTGGAAGGCGAAGGACACCCGGTTGGACCGCTTTGTGGCCGTGAAGGTGCTACCCGAGCATCTCGCCAAGCACCCCGAATCCCTGGCCCGCTTCGAGCGCGAAGCGAAAGCTGTGGCCGCCCTGAACCATCCGAACATCACGGGCATCCACGATCTGGGCCGGGATGGCGACACCGCCTATGCCGTCATGGAACTGCTTGAGGGCGAGTCGCTGCGCACGCGCCTGGAGCAGGGGCCCCTCACACCGAAAAGGGCCACCGAGCTGGCGATCCAGCTGGCGCAAGGCCTGGCGGCGGCCCACGAGAAGGGCGTGGTCCACCGCGACCTCAAGCCGGACAACCTCTGGATCACCAAGGAGGGTCGCCTCAAGATTCTCGATTTCGGGTTGGCGAAACAGATGCCCGCCCTGGGTGGGGGACCCGATTCCTTCGTGCCCACCGCCGCCATCCAGCCCGACCACCACACCGAGAAGGGGATGATCCTCGGCACGCTGGGGTACATGAGCCCCGAGCAGGTGCGCGGCGAGACCGTGGATGCCCGCGCCGATCTCTTCAGTTTCGGCGTGGTGCTGTTCGAGATGCTCACGGGCAAGCGGGCCTTCGCTCGGGCCACCGCCAGCGACACCCTGGCGGCCATCCTACGAGACGACCCGCCGGAGTTGGAAGCCAATAGCAAACCCATCCCCATGGCCCTGCGCCGAATCATCGATCACTGCCTGGAGAAGGCCCCTGCCCGCCGTTTCCGCGATGCCCATGACGTGGCCTTTGCGTTGGAGAACCTGTCTTCACCGGAAGGCCCTGCTCCCCTCTCAGCGCCCTTCGCGCCGCAGAATCGGAGGGCGACGCGCATCTGGGCCGTTCTGGCCGCCGTGGCGGTCCTGGGCGCGGCCCTGCTCGGATGGGGACTGCGGGGCGGGCGGGGGTCGTCCTCGGCCCAACCCGGCGTACCCGTGGCCCTGCGGACGCTGACCTCCAGCGGACGGGACGGTTTCCCGGCCGTCAGCCCCGATGGCCGGACCATTGCCTTCGCCTCCAACCGGGATGGCCAGCCACGGATCTGGGTCAAACAGCTCCAGGGTGGCGGCGAAGTGGCCCTCACCACCGGGCCAGACGCCTATCCACGGTACTCGCCGGATGGCTCATCACTCTTGTTCATCCGGGGTGAAGGCGCCGGGACCGCCCTCTACCGCATGTCCATCCTGGGCACGGATCTCCGCAAGGTGGTCGACGGGGCCAGCTTCGCGGACTGGTCACCGGACGGCACCCGCATTGCCTTCCTCCGCCCCCGGGAAGACAACGGCACCCTGTTGTCGGAGCTGTTGCTCATCGACCCAGCTGGAGGCCGCCAGCAGACGCTGGCCTCCATCCGTTCGACATCGATCATGGCTTCCCCCCGCTGGAACGCGGAGGGCACTGCCATCCTGCTTGTGTCGGGGCTCACCGCGGCAGGTGGTCAAACCCGCAAGCTCTATCGGGTCGAGGTGAAGGACGGTTCGGTGCAGGAGTTTCCCACCGCCGCGAAGTACGGTGCGATCTCGTCGGCCATCTGGTTGTCCGCCGACGAGGTGCTCTACTTGCAGGCCGAGTCTGTCACCGGGAATGGCGTCGGCACCAGTCCCGCCATGGCCTACCGGCAGAACCTGCGGACGGGAGCCGTCGTGTCCCTCTTCTGGGCGCCAGTGTCACCCACCACCCTGGATCTGCTCCCGGGCGGCCGGGTGGTCTTCGACGGGATCTCGGGACGGCAGAGCCTCCGCGAGTATGCCTTGGATCGGAAGGCACCGCCCCGTTGGCTCACCAAGGGCAACATCAGCGATCGCCAGCCGTCCTTCTCAATGGATGGGGAGTGGGTGGTCTTCTCCTCCAACCGCTCCGGCAACCTCGATCTGTGGGCGGTCTCGAGTCGTACCGGGGTGGTGAAGAGTCTCACGGACGATTCGGCAGAGGACTGGGATCCCGGCTACACGCCCGATGGGAAGCACCTGCTGTGGAGTTCCAACCGCTCCGGCCCCTTTGAGATCTGGATGGCCAACCCTGACGGCAGCGGTGCCCGTCAGGTGTCCCACGATGGTGCGGATGCCGAGAACCCCACGGCTACGCCTGATGGGCGCTGGGTGGTTTATGCCTCAGGCAATCCGAAACACCCGGGCCTCTGGAAGGTCCATCCCGATGGCACCGAGGCCATGCTCCTGGTGCCTGGAGCGGGCATCACCATTCCCGATGTCTCCCCGGACGGTCAGTACGTCCTCTACCAGACCCGCCTGAATCCACTGCACGCGAACATCCACGTACGCCGTGTGGAGGATGGCTCCGAGGTGGCCTTCCATACCCCGGTGGAGGGGACCCGGCAGACCGTGATCACCCTCGGCCGGGGCCGCTGGGCCAGGGACGGGCGCCACATTATCTTCACGGGCCAGAACGAGCAGGGACTCGATGGGGTCTACATCCAGGACTTCACGCCGGGCCAGGACACCCTAGCCACCCGTAGGCCCCTGGCAGGGTTCGATGCCGAATGGATCACCGAGTCCCTGGGCCTTTCGCCGGATGGTAAGCGGTTGGTGCTTTCGGAATCCGAGCGTATGTTCAGCCTGATGATCGCCGAAGGTGTTCCGGGCTTGCCCACCCAGCGCAAGGGTTTGAAATGACCCTCGCCCCAGGTACCCGCCTCGGCCCCTACGAGATCCTCGCGCCCTTGGGCGCGGGCGGTATGGGCGAGGTTTGGAAGGCCAGGGACACGCGCCTGGATCGCTTCGTGGCCATCAAGGTGCTGCCCGAACACCTGGCCACCCACCCCGAGGCCCTGGCGCGCTTCGAGCGGGAAGCCAAGGCCGTGGCGGCGCTGAACCATCCGAATATCCTCGCCATCCACGATTTCGCCACCCACGAAGCGACGCCCTTCGTTGTCATGGAACTCCTCGAAGGGGAGTCCCTCCGCACGCGCCTCCGACAAGGGCCCCTTCCTACCAGGAAGGCCACGGACCTCGCCGCTCAGATGGCCCTGGGTCTCGCGGCGGCCCACGAGAAGGGCGTCATCCACCGCGATCTGAAACCGGACAACCTCTGGATCACGAAGGATGGGCGTCTCAAGATTCTCGACTTCGGCCTGGCCAAGCAGGTCCAGGCCATGGGGGCCGCTTCAAATTCCTTCGTTCCCACAGCGGCCATTATTCCCGGTCATGTGACCGAAGAGGGGATGATCCTCGGCACCGTGGGGTACATGAGCCCCGAGCAGGTGCGCGGTCTGCCCGCGGATGGCCGCTCGGACCTGTTCAGCTTCGGGGTGGTGCTCTTCGAGATGCTCACGGGGAGGCGCGCTTTCCAGGGAGCCTCCCCCGTGGAGACCATGAACGCCATCCTGAAGGAGGATCCCCCGGACCTCAAGGACGTCGGCAAACCCGTTTCGCCGGGCCTGGAGCGGGTGCTCCAGCACTGCCTGGAAAAGGATCCTGCTCATCGCTTCCAGGATGCCCAGGACCTGGCCTTCGCCCTGGAGAGTCTCTCCGGTTCGGACAGCGGCGTGCAAATCCTCGCCCCCTTCGCGCCCCAGAATCGCCGGACGACCCGGATGTGGGCCCTCCTGGTGGCCCTCATCGTCCTGGCTGGGGGCCTGGGTGGCTGGGCCATGCGGGGCGGACCTCCGGTGGGGCCCACCTTCCAGCGGCTCACCTTCCAGCGCGGCACCGTGGAGAACGCCCGCTTCGCGCCCGACGGCAAGACGATCATCTACAGTGCCCGGTGGCAGGGACGGCCTCCGGCCCTGTTTTCCATCCACGCCGGGAGTCGCGAATCCCAGGCGCTCAACGTCGGAGAGGCTTCGCTGCTGGCCATTTCCGCAAGCAATGAACTGGCGCTCCAGCTCGCCTCCATCCTCTCCTACGGGTTCTACATGGGGCGACTCGCCAAGGTCCCCTTGGGCGGAGGGGGTGTCCGAGACATCCAGGAAAACGTCATCGGGACGGACTGGGATCCAGAGACCGGCGAGCTGGCGCTGACCACTGTGAGCAATGCGCAATGGCGGCTGGAATCACCGCCGGGGAAGCTCCTATACACCAGTCCCTTTCTCGATTTCCCCCGGTTCTCCCGCCGGGGCGGAATCATCGCCTTCTTCGAAGGGCGGGTGGGCCCTGGCTGGTCCCTGTTTTCGGAGGCCGGGGAGATCGCCATCCTGGATCGGGCCGGCACGAAACGGGTCCTCACCACGTCCCAACCCTGCACCGGGCTGGCCTGGTCCGCCAAAGGCGACGAGGTCTGGTTCACCGAGTGCCAGAACGGTAGTCAGACGTTGCTGTGGGGGGTGACGCCGGCCGGCAAGCGGCGCCTCATCTGGAGCGCCGCGGGCAACCTTGCCCTTCAGGACATCGCTCCCGACGGTCGCGTCCTCATCCAGGTGCGGCAGATCCAGGACGGCGTCCTGGGCCTAGAGGCCACCTCGACCCGGGAGCGGGACCTGTCCATTTTCGACGGCTCCTCCGCCCCCGATATCACCGCGGACGGCAGCACGTTCCTCATCAACGACCGGGGCAGCGGCGGCGGGGTGGAGGGCTCCGTCTTCCTGCGTCGCAAGGATGGCTCGCCCGCCATTCGCCTGGGCAAAGGCCGCGCGGAAGCCTTCACTCCGGACGGCAAGCAGGTCCTGACGGCCTATCCGGACGATCCGAACCACTACCACCTCATCCCCGTCGGCAGCGGTCAGCCCAAGAGCCTCGACCTCCCGGATTTCGATTCCCACCAGATGGCCTGGTTCCTTCCGGACGGCAAGGGGTTCATTTTCCAGAGCCAGAGGAAGGGGAAACCTTTCCGCGAATTTCTCTTCGATCTGCAAAAGGGTGGCCCTCCCCAGCCCGTCACGCCTGAAGGGACGGTCATCTGGATGGGCACCAACGCCCTCTCCCCCGACGGCCGTCGCCTGGTCCTGCATCGGGATTCGGACACGGGCGGCCTCAACGAGATCTTCCCGCTGGAAGGCGGCCAACCCACCCCCATCCCCGGCCTGGAGCCCCGCGACATTCCCATCCGGTGGAGTTCGGACGGCCAGTCGCTGTTCGTGTTCAACCGGGAAGGGCTGCCGACACGCATCCTTCGGCTGGACCTGGCCACGGGCCGGAAGGAGCTCGTGAAGGAATTCCTGCCCGCCGACCCCGGCGGCATCGCCGGCATGAGCTCCGTCACCATGCCCGGCGACGGCCGAACCTTCGCCTTCAACTACCGCCGACGGCTGTCGGACCTCTTCATGGTGGAGGGCCTCAAGTGATCCCCGGGGGGGAGGGTCGACGGCGTTTTGTACCAATTTGCGTTCGAATCGAATGGAAGGGCTTTTACCGCCAAGGCGCCAAGAACGCCAAGAAGGGCAACAGACAAGGCCTTTGCAGCTCTGCTCGGTATCCGCTGTGCGGATACACGAGACAAAGGAACCCTTGGCGTCTTGGCGGTGATCTTTATCTTTGAATGCAAATCGGTATTAGCAGGACGGGGTCAAGGCTTCACGTTCCGGTACATGGCTTCGATCTCGGCCTTGAAAGCCGCCTCTATGGGCTTCCGGCGCAGCTTCAGGGTGGGTGTCAACTCGCCCAGCTCCATGGAGAAGGACCGGGGCAGGAGGGTGAATTGCTTCACCTGTTCATAGTGGGCCAGCTCCTTTTGGAGGTGGCGGATGCGGGTCTCGAAGAACCCCAGGACCTTGCTGTGGTGCAGCAGTTCGGTCAGGTCGTGATAGGTGAGGCCGATCGAACGGGCATAGTCTTCCAGGCCTTCGAAGGAGGGCACGATCAGGGCGGATACAAAGTTCCGGGAGTCGGCAATGATGGCGACCTGGTCGATGAAGGGATCCTTGCCCAGGGTCCCCTCCACGCGCTGGGGGGCGACATACTTGCCGTTGGAGGTCTTCATCAGTTCCTTGATGCGCTCGGTGAAGATCAGGTTGCCCTGGGCATCCATGCCGCCGGCATCCCCGGTGCGCAGGAAGCCGTCGGCGGTCATGACCTTGGCCGTCTCCTCTGGCCGGTGGTAGTAGCCCCGCATGACGGTGGGGCCCTTCACCAGGATCTCGTGCTCCTCCCCCAACTTTACTTCCAGCCCCTCCAAGGGGCGGCCGAGGGTGCCGATGGGCAGGGGGCCATCCTCGTAGCAGGAGACGGTGGCGCAGGTTTCCGACAGGCCGTAGCCGTACTTCAGATTGAGCCCGATGGCCTGGAAGAACACGTTCACATCGTCCGCAAGGCTGGCGCCCGCCACGGGGAAGAAGCGGCAACGGCCACCAAAGAGGCCCCGCAGCTTTGTAAAGACAAGTCGCTCCGCCACCTTGTGCTGCAAGCCCAGCCAGGGCCCGGGGCGCTGCCCATGGACGCGCAGGCGCACCCGCTCCGTGCCGACGCTTATGGCCCAACGGAAGAGCCAGCGGAGCGCCCAGGGCGCCTTGGCGATCCGGCCGTGGATGCCGGCAAAGGCCTTTTCGTACACGCGGGGGACGGCACACATGAGGGTTGGCTTTACTTCGCCGATGACCTGAACCACCGTCTGGGGATCCCGGATGTAGACGTTGAGGGCCCCGCGGTAGAGCACGTAGTAGGTCCAGGCCCGCTCGAAGATGTGGCAGAGGGGCAGCATGCACAGCGACACGTCCTCCGGACCCACCTTCAGCCGCAGGTCGTGGAGACGCATGGCCTCGGATACGTTGGCATGGTCCAACATGACGCCCTTCGGCTCCCCAGTGGTGCCGGAGGTGTATACCAGGGTGAGCAGGTCGTCCATGCGGAACTGGCTGGCCCGAAGCTGCAATTCTTCGGCGCTGGGGCCGTCCGCGCCCAGGGCCAGTAGGGCCGGGAAGGAGAGCGCCCGGGGCTCACCCTTCAGATCCGAAGCCGGGTCCAGGGCGATGAGGTGATCAAGTTCACCGATGGCCAGCAGCCCCAAGCCGAGATCCACCTGGTCCTGCTCTCCTGCGAAGAGGATGCGGGCGCCGGCATCCTGGAGGATGAAGCGGGCCTGCTCCAGCGTATTGGTGGGATAGAGGGGGACCGTAACGCCCCGGGCGGCCAGGATGCCGAAATCCGCCTGGGTCCACTCCGGCATGTTGCGGGCACAGAGGCCCACCCTTTCGCCCGGCCGATGCCCCAGGTGGATGAGCCCACGGGCCACGGCTTCCATGGCCTGCCCCAACGCCTGCCAGGTGATGTCGCGCCACTGCCCATCCACCTGCACCCGCTGAGCAGGCCGATCTTTCCACTCCAGGGCGTGCTGCCGGTAAACCTCGACCAGATGACTGTGCTGCATGATCCGATGCTCGCTCATGCGCTGCCAGATGGGAAGCGGGTTTGCATCACATCCATTTAGGAATCGACAGGGGATAGAACCCCATGGAACCATGTGCGCCCCCCACCCCGTACGAAGCCATCCCTGCTGTCGGGATTCATTGCCTCGTTTCGCTCCCGGTCACCCTCGGCGTCCTCGGGCCGCCCCGCTTGGAGGTTCCATGAACAGCTACGTGCTTTGCGTCAGAGATCTGAACCGCGAGAACCATTTTAGCTCGGGGCTCGATACACCAAGGTACCTGGCGGTTCCCCCGGGAGCTGAGGAGCCCCTTCCAGCCCATGCGATGCCCGATGTGAACGGATGGATGACAGCCGTCCTCCAGGACGCCAAATCCTCGGCTGACCCCAAGAACGGGCTGGAGGTGGTGTTCTTTGTGCACGGCTACAACACCGACCCAGTGGAAGCGCTTAAGCGTCAGCGCCTGGTGGAAAACGAACTCAACACGCGTGGGTTCAAGTGCCTGGTCATCGGGTTTGACTGGCCCACCGGAGGCACCGCCGCAGCCTACCTCTACGACCGCCTCCAGGCTCAGCAGGCGGCCCTGATCCTGGTGGAAGGCGGGATCATTCCCTTTGCTCAATTCCAGAGCACCGACTGTCCCATCGGCGTCCATGTCATGGCTCATTCCATGGGGGCGTTCGTCGTCCGGGAGGCCTTCCGGGCCACCGACAAGAGCCACAAGGGTGACGTGAGCGGCGACTGGAAGGTGGGGCAAATGGTCTTCTTCGGGGCCGACGTGTCGTCCAGCTGCTTCGATGCCGACAGCCCCGACATGCAACCCGTGTTCGCCCACTGCGGTCGGCTCACGAACTACTTCAGTGGCTATGACGAGGCACTGGCCGTTTCCAACGTGAAGAACATGGATATCAGTTCCCGTGTGGGCCGGGTGGGCATGCCGACCCGAACGCCCGGGGACGCCAAGGCCGTAGATGTGGACTGCGGCCCCCGGTATCAGGCCATTCCGGACCGGAAATTCCAGGTGATCAGCGGCATGGTCTCCCATTCCTGGTACCTGGAGGATGCTCGCTGGTACGAAGATCTCGCCTACACGCTCAAGGGTGACCTGGATCGGAATCTCATCCCGACCCGAGATAAGGTCGGCGAGAACGACTGCGTGCTGAAAGTCAATTAACCACCCGCTGGGGTGGTCCTCCCAGCCGCTCGCCCAATCCAGACCTTCTCACCACGCTGCGGGCACAGGCGGCGGCCAGGGCCTCGGCGGTGCCGAGCAGCAGGACTTCCTCCTTGGCGCGGGTAAGGGCCGTGTAGAGCACCTCCCGCGTGAGGGAGGGATGGTCGGCCGGAGGTAGGATCAGGGCCAGCGCCTTGAATTCGGAACCCTGGGCCTTGTGCACGGTCATGGCATAGGCGTGGTCGAGGCTGTCCTGGATGGAGGGCAGGGGGAACCCCACCAGGCTCGCCCCGCGGGGGAACACGGCTTCCAGATGGGGGCTGCCACTCCCGCGCTTCACGGGCAGCACCACGCCCTGGTCGCCGTTGAAGAGGCCCCGTCGCGAATCATTGGCGAGCACCATGACGGGTTCCCCCGCCAGAAAGCGCGGCTGCCATTCCAGCCGGTCGGCGGCGGCCTCTAAGGCAAGGGCATGCAGGTGGCGGTTCAGGGGCTCGACGCCCCCCAGCTCGGCGCCCTCGTTCACCGGGCACAGCAGCCGGAAGCCATCGAAATGGGCCAGCAGGGCTCGGGCCCGCGCCAGGTCCCCCGCCAACCAGTCCTGCTGATCGTGCTGCAAGGGCGGCAGCACCCGGGCCCGCCAGGCGGCGGCACCTTCCCCCTGCCAGATCCGCTGCTGGAGCCACTGGTCCAGGAAGCCCGACATCCAGCGTCCCTTCGGCGCCTGCGGTTCCACCAGCCACACGCCGCCCTGACGGGACGCGTCTTCGACGGAGCCTCGGCGGAGGCCATCCTCGCCCCAAAGTTCCGGGGCTCTCGCGGGATCGTTGATGCGCTCTGCCTGCAACAGGATGTGCTGCCCCTTGGGCTGTCGGGGATCCATGCGGTAGCTCTCCCGGAGCGTCACCGTGACCTCCGGCAAGTTCGCCACCAGCTCCCGGAAGGCGGCGCCGGGGTCCACCGAAGGCAATTGGTCCGCATCCCCCAGGAGCACCAGTTGGGCGTCCGGGGCCAGGGCCGCCAGCAGGCCTTCCAGAAGTTCCAGGCCGATCATGGACGCCTCGTCCACGATGACCAGGTCGGCGGGCAGAGGGTTATCGGCGGAATGACGGAAACCGCCCGCGCCCGCGTGATAGCCCAAGGTGCGATGGAGGGTCTTGGGTTCGGGTCCGTCGTTCCGAAGCGCCGCGTCCAACGCATCCGGCCGACGGATGGCCTCCAAACCCAGGCGGAGGGCTTCGCCCATGCGCTGAGCCGCCTTCCCGGTGGGTGCGGCCAGGAGGATCCGCTCGAGGGGGATGGGGTTCGGTAGGCGCTGGATGGCCCGTAGCAGGGCCACCACGATGGAGGTTTTCCCGGTGCCGGGCCGCCCCGTGATGAGGGTCAGTGGGGAGGCCAACGCCAGGGCCACCGCCTGCCGCTGGTCCGGGTTGAGACGCACGGGATCAACAAGCACGCCCTCAGCAGGCGTTCCCATGCGGCGCGCTTGGGCCAGGCGGGCCTGCAAGGCACTGGCCACGCACACTTCGGCGGCCACCAGCCGCTGGGAAGAGAGCCACCGGCCCTCTCGGAGGAGGGGGCGGCCCCGGGTGCCCACCAGGGCTTCCAGTTCCGGACCCTCGAGGGCCACCCGCAGGGCTTCCCATGGGCCCATGGCCTTGGCCAGGGGCTCCGGCCAGCTCGGATGATCCAGGTCCACCCGGCTGTGCCCTTCGCCCTCGGACACCAGCACGGCGAGCAGGATCCAGTAGGCCTTCCGACTGGCTTCCGGGGCGGCAATCAAGCGGGCCACCCGGTGGGCCACGGCCACCAGGGCTGGGTCCAGGCTGAGGTCGTCGAGGACCTTCTGGGCCCGGTCCAGGAGCTCCAGCAAGGGCCGGGGGCCGAAGCAACCGACGGGAGAAAGGGCCCGCAGCTCAGCCATGGATCACCTCCCGATGGACGCGTTCCAGATCCCGCTTCCAGGCCTGGACCTCCGCCCAGGTGGGGCGCAGCGACCAGGTGCCCTTGCTGGGAAGACCCCTCAGGAAGACATAGAGGATGCCGCCGAAGCGGGCCTCGTAGGCTGCCTCGTCACGGATGTCCAGGAAGGCCAGAGCGGCCTGGAGGTAGACCTGGGCCTGCAGGAGGTAGTGCTGCAGGACGGTCGCATGCAGGGTCTCGGGCTCGAAATCCGAAAGCAGGTTGCTCTTCCAATCCAGGAGGTAGACGCGGCCGCCGCTTTCGCAGAGCACGTCGATGGAGCCCTTGAGCAGATCCTTCTCGTCCGGGAAGGGGTCGGCATCCAGGAACCTCGAAAAGAAATCCACCTCCCGCAGCAGCCGCTCCGCCTTGGCCACCTGAACGGCGCCGCCCCAGGCCAGTGGTAGCTCGGTGGTGAGCCCCGCATGGACGATCTCCGCCACCCGGGTGCTGCAGTGGCGGGGCAAACCGTGCAAATCCAGGGTCTCCCGGATTCGCAGCTGCACCTCCGGGCGCTGGGACCAGGGGCCCAGGCCCTCCAGGGTGCCGAGGTCCGCCCACTCCAGCAGTTCATGCAGGGCCTGGCCCGTGGCCGTGCCCCTGGGCAAATCCCCGGCCGCGGGACGCACCCCCGCCTGGTCGCTGTCTCCCCGGAGGGGGGCTTCCGCCGCCTCAAGGCGGTGCTGGAGGGCCGTGAAGGAAGTGGTGAAGAAAGGCCGGGCCGCCTGCGCCAACGCCGCATAGTCCAGAGAAGAAGCCCTTGGCACGGAGGGCAGCACCGTCGCCATGGGCAGGACGGGAAGGGCCACTTCCATGGACGTGCTGCCCAAGGCCACCAGCCGCTCCCAATTGAAGAGCTCCCCCTCCCACTGGTCCAGCATCCCCAGCAGCCGCTGGTTCAGGGGATCGTAGGCACTGAGCAACTGTCGGGGCTTGCCCTCCTGGGTGTAGTCGGCGAAGGCGCAGAGGATCAGTTTGGCCTGGGCGCGGGTCATGCCGACGTAGAGCAGGCGCTCGTCTTCGGCCCGCGCTTCCCTGGCGGCCTGGGCCTTGATGGCGGCGGAGGGACTGCCGAGGGAGAGCGAGCGCACCTGCTGGTCGTGGTAGCGGTAGAGGCGCGAGCTCTGGCCTTTGCCATAGGCGAAGAGGGCCACGATGGGCGCTTCCAGGCCCTTGGCGGCGTGCAGGGTGAGGATCTGCACCGCGTTCTTGTCGCCCTCCAGGCGCTGGAGGTCGGCTTCTTCGGCCGAGGGCTTTTCGACGCCCCGGCGCCAGCGGTCCAGCTGCCGAATGAGGTCCTCAAGGGTGACCCGCCGTTGGGTGGTGAGGCCCAGCAGGGTTTCGGCGATGTGGCGGAAGTTCACCAGGGAGCGATGGCCGAGTTCTGTCAGCAGCAGGCGCCGGGTGAGGCCACTGGTTTCCAGCATGGCGTCGAACAGCTCGCCGAAGCGCTGCTGCTGGGCGAGAGCCCCCCAGGTCATCAAGCGCTGGAGGGCGGGATGATCCTCCGAGAGGCTCGGCAGCGTGCGCAGATCTTCCAGTCCGTAGCCAAAGAAGGCGCTGAGGAAGGCGCGCAGCTGCGCCGAGTGATCGCGCGGATCGGCCACGGCGCGCAGGGCGTCCAGCCACTCTTCGGCCTCCCGGGTTTGAAAGAGCCCCTTCTGCTTATAGAAGGCGCAAGGGATGCCCTCGGCGCGCATGGCCTTGGCCATGAGCTCGCCTTCGGAAGCCTTGCCCACCAGCACCTGCACATCGCCGTGGCCCAGCGTCCGCTCGGTACCGGGCTCTCCGAAGGTCATTCCCGAGGCCACGAGGTCGCGAATGCGCAGGGCCAACTGCCGGGCCAGGCGCCGCCACAGCCGCTGGCCACCCCCCAGGGTGTCGAGGACCAGGACATCCACCGGGCACAGAGTCTGGCCGCCGACCTGGGCGCGCAGGTCCGGCAGGCCACAGGTGACGGCCTTCGGGTAGAGGCTGGCGTCCGCGAAATAACGATCCGGCCCCTGGCCACAAAGGATGTGGTTGACGGCCTCGAGGAGCTGCGGTGTGGAGCGGAAATTCTGTTTCAGACGCTTGGGCTCGGCCCCTGAAAGTAACTGCCGGCAGGCCTCCTGGTAGGTGGGCAGGTCGCCCCCCCGGAAACCGTAGATGGCCTGCTTGGGATCGCCGATGATGACCAGCCGGCATTCATCGTGCTGGAAGATGCGGCTGAAGATCTTCCACTGCAGGGGGTCCGTGTCCTGGAATTCGTCCACTAGGGCGAGTTCATAGCGCTGCCGCAGGCGCTGGGCCAAGGCCTCGCCCTCGGGGCCGTCAAGCGCGTCCACCACACCGTGGATCATGCTCTGGAAAGTGTAGAGACCTTCGGTCTGGGCGAGACGCGCTTGGGTCTCGCGGATCTCGCGGAGAAACAGATGGGCGCGCAGGCCCTCGGGACTGAGGAGGCAGGCTTCCCCGCGGGCGAGCCAGGCGTGCAGGGGACCGTGGTCGCCCGTGAGGCCGGCAACGGCCTTCCACAGGGGGCCGAGACTCAGGCCGTCAAAGACCTGAGCCCGTTCGAACTCGCTGGCCGTTTTCGGCAAGTCCGACGCGAGTACATCGAGCGAGGCCGAAGCGAATTTGCACGTGCTCGCATGCACCTTGGCTGCCTTCCAGGCCAGGACCAGGGCTTCGGCCCCGTCGAGCCAGGACAGCTCCAGGGCGTTGATCCAGGCCTGCCAGTCCCCGAGCCGAGGCAGCAGTTCGCCGCCGTCCGCATGCACCTCGAAGAGTTCCTGCTCGAGCCCCTCCACCGTATTTCCGGCGGCCAGGGAGGCTTCCAGGATAGCCCGGTGGGTGGGCTCCTGGGTGAAGGTGCGGTTCAGCGCCTCCCTGAAGGCGTGGCCGAAGAGGGAGCGTTCGTCGCTGAGCTCACGCTCAAAGAGCGTGCGACCCTCCAGGGCGGCCTCCTGCAGCACCTGGCGGCAAAACCCATGGATGGTGGCAATGGGCGCCCGCTCGAAGCCCCGGAGAGCGGCCGCCAGGCGTTCCCGGGCTTCGGTATCCACCTCCCAGAAAGGTGCCTGCTCGTCGTCCTCGGTCTGGTCGTGGACCTCCTGCAGGTAGCCCCGGATGCGCGTGCGGAGCTCCTCCGTGGCCTTGTCCGTGAAGGTCACTACCAGAATGCGCTCGATGGGTGACACGCCGCGCAGCACCAGGTCCGCCACCAGGCGTTGCAGGGTGTAGGTCTTGCCGGTCCCGGCACTGGCCTCGATGACCTCGTGGGCCGAACGCAGCTGATCCAAAAGGGCGGGCTTGCTCACGCGCACGCTCATGCCTGCACCCACCCGGACTGCAATTCGAGGAAGGTGCCCAAGCGCCGGCGGCCCGTCTCCAGGTCATCGACCGGCAGATCCTTCACCCGCGGCACGGGCCCCCGGAAGCTGGTGAGCTTCGCCCCGTCCTCGCTGTCCTTCTGATCCTGGATCCAATCCTGGAGATCTGGGATGTCCTTGCCGCTCAGCAGGGCCTCGATGGGCAGCAGCTTTTGGGTGCCCTCCACCAGCAGCTCCTGGCACCAACCCTGGAGCAGGGCCCGAGCCTCCACCGCCGGCACCGCCGGGAGCGGCAGCCGCCACACCGCGGGCCCGCTCTTCTTGGACGCGCTATGCAGCCGTGCGCCCCGGGGTGCCGCCTCGCCTACGGCGCACAGGGCCAGGTGTCCCAACCAGGCCCGCAAGGACAGCAGCCGGTCCCGCTCCTTGGGACCGGCTTTGGTGTAATCGGCCGTGGAAAGCAGCAGGAATTCGCCCCCACACAGAGGCTCCGTGAGGCCCTCCAGGTGGATTTCCGTGGTGCCCTGGGGATGGGTGACTTCCAGGATCAGGGGGGCCTGACCCTGCACCGGAAGGCCCTGGGTTTCGAACGGCATGCCCACGCCGAATCGATGCAGGCCGATGGCTTCGCTCTCGCCGACCAGCGCCTGCCAGGTCTCCAGCGTGGCCAGGTGCCGCCGGCGCTCGCCCTGGCTCAATGCACCGATGGGCACCTGGGCCCGGCTTTCCAGATCCGTCCGCACCTGGGTATAGACCGATTCGAAATCCGACCCTTCGGCACGGTGAACCCAGAAGCTCCGGCGCAGCAGCCACCACTGGTCCAGGGGGCTGGAGTCCACGGGGAAGTCCTCCACATCGGCAGGATCCTCCTCGTCCTGGCTCCGCGCGCCCAGGCGCAGGGCCACGCCGCCCTGGACGGGACATTCCAGCCAGCGGCGCAGCTCCTTGAGCGTGATCCGCACCCGGCTCGGCAGCCGCGGTTCGCCGTCACCGATAGGGCCGCAGCCGCCGAGCAGGCACTCAAGATCGAAGCGCAGTTCTGGGCTGCCGCCCATGGTGGTGATGTGCCGGGGCAGGTCGCGATTTCCAATCTCCTTCCGGAGTTGCAGCCCGAGCCAGCGCGCTTCCGCCTCCTGTCGGGCCGCCGGGGTGTGGCAGGGCAGTGGCTGTGTCCCAGCTGTGCCGCTCAGGTCAGGGAACAACGACAGGTCATGGCGATGCAGCGGCTGCTCCGGCAGGCATGTCCGTTCCCAGAGGCGGGGGCCAAGGGATTCCTGAAGGTCCAACAGCAGGGGTGATGGCTGCAGCTGGTCCCCGGTGGTAGCGGTGCGGCTGGGATAGGTGCACACCAGATGTTCCCGCGCACAGAGCACGGCCTCCAGGAAGAGCTGCCGCTCCTGTTCGGGACGTGACACGTCCCCGGCCCGCCGGGGACTCGAGGCGACCAGGTCCATGGGATCCGGTCGCTCGGTGCCCGGGAACAAGCCCTCGCCAAGGCCCATCAGGAACAGCACCTTGAAGGGAATGGCCCGCAGGGGCGTGTAGCAGCTCACCTGGACCCCGCGGCCCGGGGGCAAGGCACTGTCCGCGAGCAGGGCCTCCAGGGCACCCTTCACCAGGGGGCGCAGGGCCTGGAAGTCGAGTTCCACGGGAGGTAGCCCTTCCACCTGGAAGTGACCGAGCTTCTGCAGGGCCTTGCGCACCTGCTCGAAGGCCTCGGCCTCAGGTTCCGCGGCCTCCTCGGAATCAGGCCCGAGGTAGGTGCGCAGAAACACCCCCACGCGGTCCTGCCAGGTCTTAAGGGTGCAGCGTCCCTGGGCCAGCGCCCGCAGATCGAAGGTGAGCGGCCCCAGCAACGCCAGCATGGACGGGGCCTCCGGGCGTCCCACTGGCCGCCCCATGGGGCCCAGTCCCTCGACCGCTTCGTCCTCCTTCATGAAGCGTCCGAGCGCGAGCCGCGTCAGCCCCTCGTCCCAGGTCCAGCGTCCTCCTGCCACATAGGTTCCGGCGGTTTCGGCCGTATCCAGCCGGGCCACGATGCCCGCCTGGTCGCAAAGCAGACCCCAGGCTTCTGTGGACGCCCCCAGGCGCGCCTGGATGAAGGGATGGCTGGCGGCGCGGAGCAGGTCCGCCCGCGTGAGATCGCCGCCGCCGAGATCAAGCAGCAGGAGGCAGGCCTCGGCGAGTTCCTGCAGGGCGCGGGAGGCGCCGAAGGCCTTGGCCCAGGGGATGGCGTGGGCGCTGCGGAAGGCGGCCGCGAGGTGTTCCTGGTAGGTGTCTTGTTCGGAGGAGGGAACGAGGACGCCGATGTCACCGAAGTGAAGGTCGCCCGAGTGTTGGTGAACCAGGTTCCAGATCAGGTTGGCCACGGTTTCCGCCTCGCGCCGGGGCGAGGGGCAGGGGATGACCCGCAGGGAGTCGTCGTTCGGATCGAGAGGTTCCGGAAGGTCGGCTTTCCGCTCGGGCGCCAGGATCCTGCGCTGCAGGTGCGCCAGCAGGGCGTCCTCCTCGGGCACATGGAAACGGCCCAGGAAGTCCCCTTGGGCCAAACCGGCCAGCAGCCGCAGCTGCTCGCGCGCGGGCCGTGCCCAGCGCTGCAGGATCACCTCGCTGCGATCCCGCTGCAGTGAGAACGGATCCTCCCCTTCGGGGGCGTCGCCCAGGTCGGGATCATGGGCAGGACGCTGGAGGGGATCCAGGTCCCAGGGTTCTTCGCAGGGATTGACGAGGTAGAGCCGCACGGAAGCCCGCACGCCCAGCTGGGCCAGGGCGTGATGGAAGACCGGGGCCATGTGGCTCATGCCGAAGAGGAAGACCGCCTCGGGGAAGGGCGCCCCCTCGAAGCTGGCATCGTCCATCCAGTCCATCAGAGCGATCGGGGGGCGCTCCAGGCTTTTCCAGGACCGGCGCAGGCGGCGCCACAGGGCCCGTTGCCAGGCTTCCAGCGGGACTGGTTCCGCGCCCCGGGCGGTGAGGCCCCGATCCCAGCTGCGGATCCAATCGGGCCGCTGGAGCAGCATCCGCTCGTACTGCTGGGCCAACCGCTGGCTGAGCTGGACGGTCTTGAGATCCTCTGGGGCCCCTTCGAGGTAGCTGGTCAGGGGCCTGAGGCTGGCCTCCCTGGCCGTCTCGGGATCCTGCAGGACCGAGAGGATGGAACCGAACAGGGTCGCGCGATCCAAGAGGGGCCGGGTGGCATGGCGGCTCCAGAAGCCCTCGAGGAAACAGAAGTGCAGATTCGCCACGGCCCCGAAGGCCTCCGCGAAGGACGCCCGCAGGAAGTCCTTCACGTTGGGATTCGGCACCACGATCGTGGCCGCCTGCCAGGCCCCTTCGCTCCCGCGGAACAGGGCCAAGTCCAGGGCCAACTGGGCCGCGAGATGCTCGACCTGGTTGGCGTAGAAGACATTGAGACCGGGGTGAAGGGAAGGCATGACTCCACTCTAGAAGATGTGAGTGGACAATGTCTGTCATCGCCTATCATCGGGCCCGTCATCGGCACGCAGCCCTGAGAATGGCAGGGCTGAGGTGGGACCTTAGGGGCCGTTCCAAAATAATCTGTGCAGTTCAGGTTGATTTGCTACGGGCCCTCCAGCTATCGGGCGCGGGGCGCCCTCCTGCTCATTGCCTTCGCAGAGCTGGAGCCTCTATGCCGGACCGCAGTACGAATGACCAGGTTATTAATGGACGACGGCTTAGATCGGCTGAAGGTCCTCGCATTCATGCTGGGCGGAAGCCAGATCCCGGACGATGCATTGGACCGTGACTTCGAAATTCCTCTTCGAAGTCGTGTTCAGGACCTTTCCGTGTTCTCCGAACCAGAGCCCCTGGGTATCGACCGAATCGCCCTTGGCAAACTGCCCGGGTTTCTCAAGATCAATCACCATGTAGTCTTCAGTCTCGCAGGCCACCACCGCAGCCATTTTGTTTTTACTCACGTGGGTAATCACGCCGTTCATAGAGGCCTCCAGTGCCTGTGAAAGGGGGTTGGTTTCGGGTCATTGATCTTCGAGCTTCTTCGTGTCCAGCACTCCCTGCGAGCAGTGGCTTCGACTGCCATTCACCTGACGTATGCGCTGCCTCGACACCGCGTGCGGCAGGTAGTTTTGCCGGACCAGCAGCAAAGAGCAATTTTCATGCTGGATTTCTTTGTTTTCATAATCATTACAAATAACAAGAGATGTCTTCTTCATGGAGGTCATTGAAAGCACGGCTTGGGAACAGGCTCCATCAAAACGGAACGATCAACTGTTCAATCTGCCGCAACCGGGAGCGCATCTGCCCGTTTCACCAGCCGCTGGATACGGGCCCGCACCTCCTCCATGATCGCTTCGCGGGTGGGGTAGTCAGCCGGGTGCACCGGCTCACCGTAGATCACCTTATAGCGGCCCGGGAACACCCGGGGGGATCCCTTGGGCAGCAGCTCGAAGCCCCCGCGTGCGGCCAGTGGGACGATGGGCACCCCTGCGTCCATCGCCAGGGCGAAGCCGCCCTTCTTGAAAGGCCGGAGCTGGCCGTCGGTGGTGCGCGTGCCCTCGGGAAAGATGATCACGCACTGGCCATTGCGGATGCGGGTGGCGGCGCTGCGGAGACTCTCGATGGCTTTCGAGCGATCTTGGCGGTTGATGAAAATGAAGCCCATGAACCAGATCAGCTGGCCCAGGAGGGGTACCCAGGCCAACTCGCGCTTGGCGATGAAGACGGCGTGAACGCCGATGGTGGCAAAAATGAAGGAGGGGTCCAGATGACTCTCGTGGTTGGACATGAAGACCACGGGCTGGCGGCCCTCGCGGATGGCTTCGGGCAAGGTCTCCCAGCCCTCAGCGGAGAACGCGATGCCAGCCATTCTCGCCATGATCCGCACCCAGAGGCGGGCCACTGCCAGGAAGGCCCGCTTGCGCCCCACGAAGATTGAGGCGAAGGGAATGGCGATGCTGGCCAGGCCTACGGAAAAGAGGCACCACAACGTCGTGATCAGTCCCCAAGCCCACGTTTTGCGCCAGTTCCCCACATGGTCTCCCATCCCTATGAAGCTAGCAGCGGTTCGGGCAGCGGCCCCATGAACCTCGGCTAGATCTCCTGGGCAGCTTTGAGTTCCTGTGTCCTTCGCCGCTCGGCCCCCGACAAAAAGATCACCGCCACGAGTACGAAACCCAGCGATACCCAGTTCTGCATGCTGGGTAAGCGGCTCTTGAAGAGCCAATGGCCCATGAGCGTCGCGGTGGTGCCGGCGACCAGAGAAGTTAGGCGATTCATGAGGCCAGCAAAGGTGGCGGTGCGACCCTTGAACATGAAGATGAAAACCGAGAAGAACGCCACCACACCGAATGCGATGCCAAAGAAGGAGGCCCAAAACCAGCCCGGAGAGGGAGTTTGGATGGCGGATACAAAGTCAGCCACCTGCCGTACTCCGCCCCAGGATCGGAATACCCGAGGGCCATAAAACACGATCATGGCCAGGACCGCCATGGTCGCCGTGGCAGCGATCTGCTCCACGGCAAAGAACGCTTTATTGTCCAAAGGCGCACCCTTCGGTCGGGTGTTCTTGTAGTAGTTCATGATGTAGATACGGATGGCGTAGGAAGCGATGTAGCTGGTGAAGATCACCACCGCCGCCTGGTTGTGCAAGAAGGCAAAGCCACCGGTATGGGGACCGAATAGCTCGATGCACGCGGCCAGCACGGCGAAGGCCACGGCGGCGTTCTCCTCCCAGTAGATGCGTTTGTGGAGGATGCCTTGGGCGATCTGGAGGCCGTCCACCACCCGACCGATGACGATGACCGAAGCGCGCATGATCACCATGGCCACCATCACCGAAATGGGCAGGGTGTACATCAGCGTCGTGGTGGGAATGACGATGGCAGTGCAGATGCCGCTCGGAATGATGTAGAAGATTTCAGAGGGGACCATGAAGCCCCAGAGGGCCACCGGGCGGATGGACTTGAGGCGCCACCATCCCAGGGCCACGGCTGGGATGAGGCAAGTGAGGGTGGCTCCCAAGGTGTTGTAGCCCAGGAACGCAATATCGTTCATGCGGGGCGTGCCCAGGGGCGTTTGGGGGGTCCCGGTGAAAGCCTTCACCACCAGACCCGTGATGACGTAGAAGAAAAAATACCCTCCGCAGAGCTGCAGGAGCCTTCCGGTGCTGCCTTCGGTCGTTTTCCACATAACGCTAGCGGCCAAAGGCTTGGAAGGTTTCCCGAAGGCCATCCTGGATGGCCGCGACATCCCCGAGGCTCCAAGCTTCCTGGGGTTCCCTGACGAAGGTGGTGAGGTCCCTGCGGTTATCGAACCGGGCTGCGGGAATGTTGAAGACCTTCGAAACGAAACGGTCACCGGCATCCACGATCCGTTCCACCCGGATGGTGCCGGGGCGATCACTGCTCTCCAGCAAGTAGGCCATGTCATCGCAGCCGTATTGGCCGAGCATCACCTCCATGGGGACGCTGTGATGGAGGATGCTGCCTTGGCCGTTGGGCTTGCCTCGCTCGATGTTCTTGGCGCGGCTCTGGGCGGGCTCGACCCAGATGTACATCAGGCTGGAACGCTCCAGAATTTCAAGGGAGAGGTGCTGGAAGGCGGTGGCGTAACCATGAGGAGGGATGAGGGGAAAGGCCGAGCCATTGGGGCCACCTCGGGCTGCCTCGATGACGATGGTCTTGCCTTCGGTACCGAGGGCATTCTGCCGGTTGAGGGCATCCAGTTCCTGCCGGCATTCGGCCTCCAGGGCCTCGGCCATGGCCTTGCGGAGCTTGTGGGGCAAGTCGCCCAGCACTTCCAGCATCCCGGCCCGGACCCGGGCCGCATCCAATCGATCGAAGAGGTGCTGGGCGGCGCTGGCCACCTCCGTATGGGCTCCCTGCCGGAGATTGGCATAGTCCTCGTTGAGCAGTTCAATGAGGGCGGCCCAGGTCCATGAATCCAGGAAGGGGCGGGTGGGGCCTTGGTAGAAGGCATAATTACCGCCTCTGGCCTGGAGCTCGTCATCGATGCGGTGCATGAGATGCACATACGGGTAATCGTCCAGCTGGAGGGTGGGGCCCATCCCGAAATCCTGCTGGCACTGATGCGGTGACAGGCTCGCCATGTAGCGGCGCATCTCGGACTTGCCCGAAGCCGGGAGTGAAAAGAGGAGGAGGGTATCCAGGGTCATGCAGATGTCCTTCATTCGAGGTGGTTCCGGATAAAATAAGACCAATAGGTAAAGAATAGATCATGCCACAGTCTGGCAATCTGAAACGGGTGGCGATCTGCTTCAGAACTCAGGCCTCGTGAAAATGAGGACTGAATAGTGCAAGTTCCTGACATCGCCGACGGTTCACACCCCAAAAGAGCGATCACGCTTCCGCTTTGTGGCGTGATGCCCTGAGGGCTGAATCGGATGGGTGAAACCATAATTCTGTTGGTTTTGTGCTTCTTATGAAATCAGAGGGCGACCTTGAACGCCACGGTGGCCAGATCCTTTCCCCACCAGAGGGCAAGAGTGCCTCCCTGCTGGGTCATGTCCACGAAGGTCCACGTCAGTTCGTCGAAGGAGAGGCTCTGTTGTGCGCGTTTCATCGGTACGCGCACCAGGTCGAATTTGGGATCGTAATTGTCAGATCCCCAGGTGCCGGACTTGTCCTTTGGGTCGTATTTTACGAGCGCCGTCTGAGTCGAAAGGATGAAGGTCCAGGAGGTTTCTTTCAGTTCGATAAAGATGCTGTACTCGCCCACGGGAATGGTTTTGCCCGCCAGCAGCAGCGGGACCTCCGTCTTCAGCCGGGTGGTTGCGTTTGCCCCGGCTCGCCATACCGGAGCACCGGCGTTGACCGTCTTCCCGTAGGCGGCGGCGCCCTTGCCAAACACGTCCGTTCGGCCCTTGAGGACGGGTCGGCTGTACTCAACAGTGATCCACTTCCCATCCCGGTACTTGGCGTCTGTCCCCGGCTTTTCCTCCACCCATTTCCCACCCACCTGAGTCGCTGCTGACCCATGCGGGCTCGGGGGGATGCGGGGAGGCCCCGCGGGTTGTTGGGCGCTGGCTGCGAACGCAATCACCATTGCGAGGAAAAACGAGGTGGGGAATCGCTTCATGGCTGGGCCTCTTGGGGATGCACCCTATCATCTCGTTTTTCGCTCCCGCATCAAGAGGTCTCGTTCGACGACCACACCCATCCGAAGGCTTCCCTCAGGTCGAAGAGGGCATCCATCCGTTTTTCCTGGTTACCAATCAGACTCAGCCTGAAAACCTTGAACCGCGAAAGGACGCGAATCGCCCTGCGGGCGGGCGAAAGGCGATCGGACATCCTTCCGCCTCCACACACGGGGCTGTCCTGGCGACTTTCTGGGAGTCGGCAGGCCGGCCCCATGTGTGGCCAGCCACGCGAAGCGCGGCTGGGGGCCGTAGGCCCTGGCGGCCCCTCCCCGCTGCGTTTCGCGCCATTTCGCGGTTACATGCTTTTACCGGCTGGGCTTGAGTGAGATCGGGCTGCGTTTCGTTGGTAACCAAACCGTTTTTTCTGGGAGGAGCCAAATCCACCTGGGATGATTGAATGATTCGACCAGGGGATTCAAAGTGACCAACCGATTCAAATTCCATTGGTCGCGAAAAGAGGCTGAGTCGTCCACGCAGACTGGAAAGGTGCTCCCGAGTATGACAAATGTCCAAAAAGAACAGGCCCCGCGCTGGTTGGTCATCCTCTTCGCCGTTTATGGGCTGCTGCTGGCCGGGTTGACGATCCTGAACTGGCTGGGTGCGGATCGCTGGTGGCTGGGGGCTTTCAATCTGTACCTGCCCCAGGCCTTGTGGCTGATCCCCATCGTTCCCCTGGCCCTCCTGTCCCTTCGTTACGCGCCAAGGTGGCTCTGGGCGCTGGGGGTCCTGCTGGTCTGGGTCCTGGGGCCCATCATGGGTTTCCGCTGGCCGCTCAACACCCAACCCATCTCTGGCTCGCCAGGCACCTTGATCAGGGTCATGACCTGCAATGTGAAACAGGGCCAGCGTGATATCCATGCCCTGATGCAAGACATAGGCCTATACCGGCCGGATGTGGTGCTGCTGCAGGAGGCAGACCAGGTGTTAAAGGGTCCCCTCAGCGCCAGCTTCACTGGATGGAACGTCCGTTCCTTCAACCAATACGTCATCGCCAGCAGGCTCCCCCTGGGCCCGGGCCGGGAGGTTTGGATTCCCTACAACGGGGGGAAATGGCCTTGCCTGAGGACCCAGGTGCAGGTCGGGAATTCGGTGATCACCTTGTACAGCGCGCATTTCATGACGCCGCGGGAGGGTCTCAATGCCTTCCGGGCGGCCCGGAAACAGCCCCGGCTCCTGCCCGAGGCCATCCAGAGGCTGCAGGAGAACGTCGAAGTCCGCCTTCTCCAGGCCCAATCCTTATCGGACTTCGTGAGGCAGGAACCAGGCGCCGTCATCGTCGCCGGCGACTTGAACTCACCTGATGCATCCCTGGCCTGCCGCATGTTGCGCACCGCGGGCCTTCACGATGCCTTCACGGAGGGGGGAAGGGGCTACGGCTACACCTACGGCCACTTCTTGCTGAGTGCCCGCATGCCATGGCTGGATCTTTCGTGGATGCGGATCGATCACATCATGCTGAGTCGGCACTTGCAAGCCCAGCGCTGCTGGACCGGAACCGGCAAGGCCTCCGATCACCGCCCCGTCATCGTCGATGTAATCGTGGGAGCGATCTGAAGGGGGCCCGCCACTATCAGGGCGGGAAGGGCCACGATGTCCCGAACGGTCCACTGCTCAGGGGCTCCGGTTCTCAACCTGCCAGGAATCACCATGACGACAGAAGCAGATCTGAAAGACAAACTCAGGAAGATCGAGGCTCTCTTTGTGGGGGCGTCGACCCAGGGCGAACACTCGGCGGCCATGGCGGCAAAGGATCGCATCCTGGCCAAGCTGAAAGAATGCGAAGGCAAGGAAAAGGCCGTGGAGATGAAGTTTACCTTGGGAGATGGTTGGAACGTCAGGCTCTTCATTGCCCTCTGTCGTCGTTACGGATTGAAGCCGTTCCGCAAACACGGCCAGCGCCGGACCACGGTCATGCTGGTTGTTGTCCCCAGTTTCGCAAATGACATCCTCTGGCCAGAGTTCACCCAGCTTGCAGAGGCACTGGGCGATTACCTCGATGAGGCGACGGATCGCATCATTCGGGAAGAGGTTTTCAAGGACACGGTCGATGCTTAAGGCAGAAATTACGGGCCATGCCGATCTCCAGCAGACCCTTTGGCTGAGCCCTCACGGCCACCTGCACCTCGCGCCCTGGGATGAAGCGCCTGCGCTGGATCCTGAGCTGCTGTCGGCCTTATCGCCCGCCTTTGCCAAGGGTTCAGGGCTAGGCCTGCTGCACCTGGGAGCGTCGCAGGCAGGGCGCTTCCTGCCGCCGGGGTTGGGCTATTGGCGCGATTTTGGGGCCCGCTTCGTAACCACCCTCTGCATGCGGCCCGAGGGGGACGCTTCCTCTCATGACCTGCCGCTACCGCTTAGGGAGGAACTGCAAGCCATCGCGTTCGCGGCCCCGCCCATGCCTGGGGCTGAATACCTGGATGCCGAGGTGCTGCTTGCATTGTGGGAGGCCATGACCCAGGCCTTCACCGTGGAACGGACGGCGGCGGGGGGCTCGATCCAGGATTTCCTGCACGAGCTTAACCCCGTCTGGAATGTGGTGGGCCGGGTGCACTTCAACCTCGCGGAAAATCGCAAGGATCCCGCCACGCCCTTCGCCTTCCTGGCCACCTACACAGGCGGCCTCACCACCCAAGGCAAAGCTCAGCATTTGCCCTTGGGGCAGGCCCTCAAGGAGTACAGCGGCGCAGCCAACAAGGAACGGCTCCTCTCCCTGCTGCTGCCCATCCAGCGAGCAGCGGAAGCGTGCCCGTGGTTACGGCGCACGGTGGACGCGGGCGAGATCTTCCACCCCCTGCGCTGGTCTCCCGGAGAGGCCTTCCGGCTGTTGCAGGATGTTCCGACCCTGGAAGCCGCCGGAGTGGTGGTGCGGATGCCCGCAGGCTGGAAGACAGGGCGGCCACCGCGCCCCCGCGTGGCGGGCACGGTAGGCACCAAGGCCCCCGGGGGACTGGGCAAGGACGCGCTCCTGGATTTCCGCATGGCCATCACCCTGGGCGGTGAGCCCCTGGCACCCGAGGAAGTGCGGGCCCTGTTGGCGTCCTCCGAGGGTCTCGCCCTCATTCGCGGCCAGTGGGTGGAAATCAACCGCGAACGGCTCCAGGCCATGATGGACCGGTTCAGTGAGGCCGAGCGCCTCGCTGCCCATGGCGGACTTGGCTTCTTCGAAGCCATGCGCCTGCTCTCTGGCGCGGGCATCGGCGCGGACAGCGGAGAGGAGGTCGATCCCGCCGCCTGGGGCGCGGTCAGCGCCGGTCCCTGGCTCGCGGAAACCCTCCAAGGGCTTCGCTCCCCCGAGGGCTTGGCAGCCGTGGACCCTGGTCCCGCCTTGCTGGGCACCCTGCGTCCCTACCAGCGGGCTGGGGTCCGGTGGCTGTACCTGCTTTCCAGCCTGGGCCTGGGCGCCTGCCTGGCGGATGACATGGGCCTGGGCAAGACCATCCAGGTGCTTGCCCTGCTCCTGGTCAAGAAGCGCGAGGGCCCAGGCCGTCCGAGTCTCCTGGTGGTGCCCGCGTCCCTACTGGCCAACTGGGCGGCCGAGATTGAGCGCTTCGCGCCCAGCCTCTCCTTTCTGGTGGCCCATCCCTCCGCGCTGCCGGCCAGTGCCCTGGCTTCTGAGCCCGCTGAACTTGCGGGAAAAGATCTGGTGATCACCACCTACGGGTTCGTGTTGCGGAGTGCCTGGCTGGGGAAGCTCCGCTTCCGGCATGTGATCCTCGACGAAGCCCAGGCCATCAAAAACCCCACCTCCAAGCAAACCCGCCAGGTGAAGCAGCTCCAGGCCGAGGCCCGCATCGCCCTCACGGGCACGCCGGTGGAGAACCGTCTGGGCGACCTCTGGTCCATTTTTGATTTCCTGAACCCGGGGTTGCTGGGCTCGGCGAAGGACTTCACGGCCTACACCAAATTGCTTGCCAATCGCGCGGGCAACGCCTATGGCCCTCTGCGCGAGCTGGTTCGGCCCTACATCCTGCGGCGCGTCAAGACGGACAAGAAGGTCATTGCGGATCTGCCCGAGAAGACCGAGCTCAGGGCCTACTGCTCCCTCAGCCGAACCCAGGCGGCCCTCTACCAGCAGGGCGTCCAGGAACTGAAGGAACAGCTTGAAGCCGCAGAAGGGATCCAACGCAAGGGCCTGGTGCTCGCCTACCTCATGCGCTTCAAGCAGATCTGCAACCATCCGTCGCAGTGGCTGGGAGACGGTGTCTGGAAAGGAGAATCCAGCGGGAAGTTTGCCCGGCTGCGCGAGCTGTGCGACAGCATCGCGGCCCGTCAGGAGAAAGTGCTGGTCTTCACGCAATTCCGGGAAACCACGGCGCCCCTTGCGGCCTTCTTGGGCGGGATCTTTGGCCGGCCGGGGCTGGTCCTTCATGGCCAGACCCCCGTGAAGCAGCGCAAGGAATTGGTCCAGCGCTTCCAGGAGGACGAGACGGTGCCGTTCTTTGTGCTGTCCCTCAAGGCGGGTGGCTCGGGCCTCAATCTCACGGCGGCCTCCCATGTGATCCACTTCGATCGCTGGTGGAATCCGTCCGTGGAAAACCAGGCCACGGACCGCGCCTTCCGCATTGGCCAGAAGCGCAATGTCATGGTCCATAAATTCATCTGCCGAGGCACCATCGAGGAACGAATTGATGCCCTCATCGAATCCAAGCGGCAGCTCAGCGAGGATCTGCTGGCAGGCGGGCAGGAGCTGAATCTGACCGAGCTGCGCGATGATGAGCTGTTGCGCATGGTGTCCCTGGATCTGAACGCTGCCCTGGAGGAATGAGGCATGTCTTATTACGACGGTTGGCCGCCCTATGTGTCCGTCGCCGAACGGCGGCGCAAAGCGGAACGGGCCATGGAGAAGCTGCGGAAAAAGGGACATCCCGTGTCACCTGTGATCATCGAGGGGCGCACCATCGCTCGCACTTTCTGGGGTAAGGCCTGGTGCGAGAATCTGGAGAGCTACAGCGACTTTGAAAACCGCCTGCCCCGAGGCCGCACCTACGTGCGCAATGGCTTTGTCCTGGATCTCCAGATCGCCCCGGGCCTGGTGGAGGCCCAGGTCAGTGGCTCCAGCATCTACCAGGTGCGGGTGGCGGTGAAGGCCGTGCCCACCCCGCGCTGGAAGGCCCTCTGTCAGGACTGCGGCGGGGCCATCGCCTCCCTGGTGGAACTCCTCCAAGGCCGGTTCAGCAAGGGCGTCATGGAGCGTATCTGCGGCCAGGGCGAAGGACTCTTCCCGGCCCCCAAGGAAATCACGCTGTCCTGCTCCTGCCCGGATGGCGCCTACATGTGCAAGCACGTGGCGGCCGTGCTTTATGGCATCGGCGCACGGCTCGATGCGGCGCCCGAACTACTCTTTCAACTCAGGGGCGTGGAGGCCAGCGAACTCCTGGCCCAGGCCGCCTCAGGTTTGGCTTTAGCCGCACCGGCGCCCACAGCGGACCGGGTTCTGGAGGGGGATGACCTGGCCGAACTTTTCGGGCTGGAAATGGGGGCCACCTCAGCCGAGCCTTCGAAATTTCAAGCGGAGCCAAAGCCTTCCAGGGGGGCGAAGCCCAAAGCACCCAAGGCCCCCCCCGCAAAATCCAGACCTGCGAATACCAAAGCCTCAAAACCAGCTCCCACCAAGACTAAGCCAGCCAAAGCCAGTACGACGAAGGCCAAAATGGCGAAGGTTGCGCCTTCCAAAGCCGTGGCAGTGAGGAAGGCGCAAGCCAGCCCTGCGAAACCGAAGGTTAAGCCGAAGGGTAAGGCAGAGGCGAAGGGCAAGGCGAAGCCCCGAGGTGGCACCATCGGATGAGGACCCAGAAGGAGCCGCACTGTACACCGCTTGCTCCAGGTGAGGCGATGGGTTACTACCGGCCGAAACATGGCGGCGCTGTTACCTGGAGTGCTCGTCTCTACGATCCAACATCAAAGATGAACCTCAGGACGACGCTTGGAACGGCGGACGACTACACGGATGCGGACAGCCGGAACCGGCCTTGCTGGTGGGTGACCCGCTGGATGTCCGGCTTCGGGGTCTACAGAAACGGCTCAAAGAAGAGGCATTAACCCTGCGGGAATCGGTCGATCCCAAGGAACGGGGCATGCTTCAGGGTGAATTGCAGGAATTGAATGCCCGGTAGTTCTTGGGTGGATTACCTGCCTACGCTTTGACTAAATCGGGCTGAACTGCTGATTGGGGGTCCTGGTGCAATTCGGAGTAGACCCGTTGATCAATCCAAATCCCGCCTCAGATTGTCTCCGCGCTCTTGGGTTTCCTGATCCCACTTGCTGCGCCAGGTCGTCCACTCTTCTTCCCTGAGTCGATAGCGGACGATGTTTCCCTCATGGAGACCGTTGAACTCGGTTTCTATGACAGCGTAGAACCTCGATCGGTCCTCTGCGGGAATGTTCCTGGCCAGCTCTTCCATTCGCCCCTGGGTTTGCTTGAGAGTCATGCCTCCTTTGACGATCTGTTGGACGGCAGCGCGAAGGTGGTCTCGGTGCCGCAGTTGCGGCAAAGTGAAGCGCGAGCGGCTCGATTTTCTGGCGAACAATCCGTTCTATACCAAGCGCTTTGCCACATACGTGGGCGGGCGGAGGCCAAGCGGTGTCTGCTCAAGCATCTGGAACTGGAACCCGACTTCAAGCCCGGATGGGGACTACTGCTTCAACTGGATCCCACCGCCGAGGAGGCATCCGAAGCCGAGAAACGGCTCTCAAGATAGGGCGGGGAAGAACCAAGAGCTCAAGGTAGCGGCCAGATTTCGGCGCCTTGCTGGAGGTGCCGCCTGCTGGAGGGATGGGGGTAGCCAAGGTGAGGTGTGTTTGAATTCCGCCATGCGGTTCGGGATTGCGGAGGTTTTGGAATAAATATGTACCGATCGGGAAATATATCGATCATGCTCTGATGAATTTTATGAAATACCCCGATCGGTAATATTTTGTTGAAAAAGGTATCTTGGGGGCTGATAGTTACCCGTACGGGAACATGAATGAATCGACCTGCACTCACCCCCTCTGACCTTGGCACCCTCGTCAGGCGAGTCCGCAAGGCCCAAGGGCTGCGTCAGGACGAATTGGCGGGCGTTGCTTCCGTGGGGCTAAGGTTCATCGTGGAACTGGAGGCGGGGAAACCGACGATCCAAATTGGGAAGGCCTTGAAGGTGCTGGAGGCGCTGGGTTGCATCCTCTCAGTCTCGCCGCCTGCCGGGCTGGATACCGGGAGTGAGCCATGAGGCGTCTGGTCGCGTGGTGGGAAGACCGGCCTGTGGGTGAACTGACTCAGGATGATGGGGGTGATCTGGGGTTTGTCTATGGGCCTGAGTGGCTCGCTGATGAGCGTACTCCAGCGGTGTCTGCCTCTCTTCCCAAGCGACCCGAACCCTTCTCGCGGCGGGAGTGCCGACCGTTCTTTGGAGGCCTTCTCCCGGAGGAGATGCAGCGGCGGGCAGCGGCCCAGGCTCTGGGAATCTCCGAGGCCAACGACTTTGCCATGCTGGACCGGCTGGGTGGAGAGGTCGCTGGAGCTCTGCAACTCCTGCATCCCGGAGAGCAACCTGTTGCCGCTGCGGGTCCGTGGGAGCCTGTGCCACTGGATGAGGGTGGCCTCCTGCGGTTGCTTGCTGCTCTGCCTGTCCGGCCTCTTCTGGCGGGTGAAGATGGCCTACGCCTGTCCCTGGCTGGGGCCCAGTCCAAGGTGCCCGTGGTCATGGTCGATGGCGCTGTGGCGCTTCCCAAGGCCGGTCAGCCCACCACCCACATCCTGAAGCCCGCCATCCCCCGCTTTGAAGCAACCACCGAGAACGAGGCCTTCGCCATGAGGTTGGCCGCTGCGGCAGGCTTGAATGGGGCGGCTGTGGAGCCCCGCGTGATCCGGCAACCTGATGGCGGGACGCGGACCTTCCTGCTGGTGGCACGCTACGACCGTGTCGAGGTTGCCGGACTGGGGACCCGGCGGCTCCATCAGGAGGATGTCTGCCAGGCTCTGGGAATCCCTGTGGAGCGGAAATACCAGAGCGAAGGCGGTCCGTCTCTTGAGCAGTGTTTCGCCCTGTTGCGGCGAGTGTCGGCCCGACCGGGTTCGGACGTGCTGAAACTCCTGGATGCCGTGATCTTCAACGCGGTAATCGGAAACGCGGACGCCCATGGGAAGAACTTCTCCATCCTCTACGGTGAGGCTGGCCCAGCTTTGGCGCCCCTCTACGACCTGTTATCCACCGTAATCTACCCGGAGCTCTCGCCGAAGTTCGCCATGAAGATCGGGGGGCAGACGTGGGTGGAGGATCTCGATACACACGCCTGGTCTGATTTCGCCAAGAAGGCACAGTTGGGATTTCCTCTGGTCCGTCGCAGGGTAGGGGCGTTGGCTTCGGCCATAGCGGCAGTCACAGCGGCAGCCTCCGAGGGGCTTATGGGCATCGGGCTGGATGACCGTGCGTTGGAACGGTTGTCAGACCTCGTTCGCACACGGGCAGAGGTGTGTCTTTCTGGCCTTACCAAGCATTGAACGAGGGGTTCCCAACGGCTCTGAACGCCTGTCTCGACCTGCCAGGAATCATCATGACAACGGAAGCAGATCTGAAAGACAAACTCAGGAAGATTGAGGCTCTCTTTGCCGGGGCTTCGACCCATGGCGAGCGCTCGGCGGCGATGGCGGCCAAGGACCGCATCCTGGCCAAGCTGAAAGAATCCGAGGGCAAGGAAAAGGCCGTGGAGATAAAGTTCTCCTTGGGAGATGGTTGGAACGTCAAGCTCTTCATCGCCCTCTGCCGTCGTTACGGATTGAAGCCGTTCCGAAAACACGGCCAGCGTAGGACCACGGTCATGCTGGTCGTTGTTCCCAGCTTCGCAAATGACATCCTCTGGCCAGAGTTCGCCCAGCTTGCAGAGGCACTGGGGGAATACCTTGAAGAGGCAACCGAGCGCATCATCCGGGAAGAGGTCTTCAAGGACGCGGCAGACGCGGAGAGCCGGTAGAGGCGCGAACCTACCTGGCAAGTCAGGTAGTGGCTAGATTCCAGCGACTATCGAAGTCGAGAAGTAGGACCCCGGAGTTGCCAGGAGAAGGTCTGCTGATCGCTGCCTCGGGAAGCAGGTTGGCTCTGGATTTCGCCGGTGGTGTCGACCCTGTTCGAAGCGTCCTTGGCTACCGTTGCCTACCCCTGAACACGCCCGTTTATAGATTTGTGAGGCGAAAAAGTGAGGCAAGGCCAAAATAGAAGAAGCCGGAAGATTTTCCGGCTTCTAAGTTCTGTCATTGCTTTGGTAGGGCTAACGGGATTTGAACCCGTGTTACCGCCGTGAAAGAGTCGCTTATAAGGCTAAAAAAGCCCTTCTATTAATGTCTCAAAAGATGATTCAAAATAACAGTTAAGAATTAGGCCGCACCTGCCGTAGAGAAAAA